>JADFMM010000025.1 GCA_022563885.1 Planctomycetota bacterium
CGGTTTTGGCTTGGTGCATTTCCCGGTCACATTCCCGATCGTTGTCGCTGTCGTAATCGTAATCGAAACAGTGAATAGGGGCAATTAGGGGTATCGATTACGACAACGACAAGCGCTACGCTGATTACGACCACGAGGAATGGTACACGGGCTGGCACCTAAGCGAGAACGATATTGAACCAAGCCGAAGTTTTGGGGGCGAGTTCTACCCAAAAACCGCCCAATTTATGTTACACTTCCACCATGTTTTCGCTTTGGCCATATCCGAAGCAGAGGCCCCATGATATGACGTGCACGCGCTTCCTGGCGGTGACTTCCCTCCAAGTCGTCACACTGTGCTCGTTGGCAGTGGGCGACAGTCACGCAGCGGATTTTCCCTCCGCGGTGATTCAGGTCTTCGAAGCATCCTGTTTCGACTGTCACGACCCGGACACGAAGAAGGGCGGGCTCGACCTCACCTCCTTGAAATACGAGCCGACGGACATCGAGAATTTCAAGCGCTGGATCCTCATTCACGACCGCGTCGCCGCCGGCGAGATGCCTCCCAAGAAGAAATCGCGACCGACTGTCGACGAATTGACCGCATTTGCGACTCGTCTATCCGCGCTGCTCATCGAGTCCGACCGGCAACGTGTCCGACCGGAAGGGCGGGCGACCCAGCGCCGGCTCAATCGCTATGAGTATGAAGAGACGCTACGCGATCTGCTGTCGTTACCCACCCTGGCCGTCAAGGGCTTTCTCCCCGAGGACGGCCTCGCCCACGGATTCAACAAGATCGGCGACGCGCTCGACGTGTCACACGTTCAGTTGGCACGCTATCTGAGCGCGGCGGAATTCGCCCTACGTTCGGCCTTGGCGCCCCAGGCCGATCCGCCTGTCACCAGCACGAATCGATATTACACCTGGGAGCAACGGGGATTCTGGGGCAAGATCAAGCTGGGAGGGCCTCTGGAACGCCGCACCTTCCCGGTCGTTGATCTGGAACTGCAGACCGAGATCATGGCTCAGAAACGCCCACGTCGACCCGAGGGGCGGACGGCGGAGCAGAAGGAACGCGAGTCCATGGTGCTCGTCGTGAGCACCTATGAGCCGACGGAGATCCGTTTTGATGGATTTCGCGCCCCCCTGTCCGGACGGTATCGGCTGAGGCTCTGCGCCAACAGCATCTGGGTGGCCAAGGACTACCGGAGTGTCTCGCGGGGGCGCCGTAATGAACCCATCACGATGTACTCCGACACCTCGCCGCGAATTCTCCGCAAATTGGGAAGCTTCGACGTGGGACCCGAACCCACCATCCGCGAACTGGACGTCTGGTTGCTCAAGGGTGAAACGATCCGTCCGGATGCGGCTCGCTTTTTTCGTTCGCGTCCCCCCCACAACGGCAATCCCTTCATGACGGAGGAAGGCATGCCGGGCGTTGCCTTCCGGTGGTTGGAAGTCGAGGGTCCGATCGTCGATGAATGGCCCCCGCCCGGGCACAAGACCCTGTTCGGCGATCTCGCGCTCCGTGATGCCGACGGCAGTGTCGAGGTCATCTCCGATTCCCCCGCTGCGGACGCCCGGACGCTGCTTGCGCGTTTCCTGACGAAGGCCTACCGCCGGCCGGTCGAGGCCGGCGAAGTCGAACGCTTTGCAAACATCGTCGCCGACGCACGGGCTGAGGGATATTCATGGACGGATGCCATGATCGCGGCCTACACGGGCGTCCTGTGCTCTCCCCGTTTTCTCTATTTCCAGGCAGGTCCCGGCAAACTCGACGCATTCGCGCTGGCGGAACGGCTTTCCTATTTCTTGTGGAACACGCGGCCGGATGACGAGTTGCGATCTATGGCAAACTCAAGCCGACTCGGCCAATCGGGCATTCTGCACGGTCAGGTCGAACGCATGTTGAACGACCCGCGTTCTCGACAGTTCGTAGATGCCTTCCTCGACTACTGGCTCGACCTGCGCTTTGTCGCCAGCACGGCGCCGAACACAGAACTCTATCCCGACTACCAACTGGACGACCTATTGGTAGAATCCATGATCGAGGAAACGGAGTCCTTCTTCGGCCACCTCATCAAAGAGAACCTCGGCACCGTAAACTTGATCGATTCCGAATTCGCCATGCTCAACGAACGACTGGCCACACACTACGCAGTGAGCGGCGTAAAGGGCGTCGATATTCGAGCGGTTGCCCTGGCGTCGTCCAGCGTCAGGGGTGGTTTGCTGACGCAGGCCAGCATTCTAAAAGTCACCGCCAACGGCACCACGACCTCCCCGGTCAAACGGGGCGCCTGGATCATGGATCGCATCCTGGGAATGCCGCCGCCCCCGCCGCCGCCCGGCGTGCCCGCGGTCGAGCCCGATACCCGCGGGGCCACCACTATTCGCGAACAACTGGCCAAGCATCGAAACCAGAGATCCTGCAACGTATGTCACCGTAAGATCGATCCGGCCGGTTTCGCCCTGGAGAGTTTTGACGTCATGGGGGGATGGCGCGAGCGGTATCGATCGCTGGGCGAAGGCGAAAAGGTCGAGGGCATCGGACACAACGGCATTCGGTATCGGTTTTCACTTGGCCCCGGCATCGACCCCAGCGGCGTGCTGCCCGACGACAGATCCTTTTCCAACATCATCGAACTCAAGGCCCTGCTGGCCCGCGACGAAGCCCTGCTGGCCCGCAACCTGGTGCGGCAACTCATCATCTACGCCACCGGTGCCCCCATCGGGTTCTCCGACCGCCAGGCGATCGAAAAGATCCTTGCAGACAGCCGCTCCAACGGCTACGGTATTAGGAGCCTTATCCACAATATCGTGCAGAGCCCGCTGTTTTTGAACAGATGATCGAGGTTCCCATTATGGCAAAACACCCCTCTTGTCGAGCACATTTGGCCCCCTCCATCGTCACGCGGTCGGCACTGTCCCGGCGTAGATTTCTGCGGGGAGCCGGCGTCGCACTCACACTGCCACTCTTGGACGCCATGCGCCCTGCCTTCGCGGAGGTGGCAAAGTCCGGGGCCTCTCCCGAAGCGGCCGCGACGCCGCGTCGCATGTTCGCGATTTGCAACAACCTCGGTCTGCTGCCGGACGAGTTCTTTCCCACCACCGCCGGCCGAGACTACCAGCTCTCCCCATATCTCGAGACACTGCAACGCCATCGCAACGACTTCACCGTGTTTAGCGGCGTCTGGCATCCCGATGTCGACGGCGGACACCCCGCGGATAACTGCTTTCTCACGGCCGCGCCCCACCCGGGCCGCGGCGGATTTCGCAACACCATCTCCCTCGATCAATACATCGGCGAACAGATTGGGCCGCTCACCCGCTTTCCCTCCTTGAGCCTGGGCGTCAACGTGCAAAAGGGCATGCGAAGTCTCTCGTGGACGCCGTCCGGCGTGCTGATCCCCTGCGAAGAGAGTGTCGCCGGCGTCTTCAAGCGGCTGTTCGTCCAGGGCACCCCGGAGGAGACCGCGGCGCAGCTCAGGAAGCTCAAGCTGGGTCACAGCATACTCGACGCCGTCGGCGGCCAGGCGAAGTCACTCCAGCGGGACATCGGTCCCCGTGACAGAGAACGACTCGATCAGTACTTCACCAGCGTCCGTGAACTCGAAAAGCGTATGATCATGTCACGCGAGTGGGAACAGAAGGCAAAGCCCCGGGTCAGCGTACCCATGCCCCTCGACCCGGAGCATCCGAAGGCCTACATGGAGAAGGTCCGCCTCATGTATGACATGGCCCGGCTGGCCTTCGAGACCGACTCCACCCGATCCATCGCGCTGCTGCTCGACGGCGTAAATTCCCCGGCGATCGACGTCGAGGGCATCGAGATCACCGACGGCTATCACAACCTCTCACACCATGGCAAGAGAGAAAAGAAACTCGCGCAACTGCGTGCGATTGACCAATGGCACATGCGGCTCCTGGATGATCTGTTCACACAACTCAAAGCCGTGCAAGAGGACAACGACACCCTGCTGGACCGCACCATGATCCTGTACGGCACCAACCTCGGCAACGCGAACACGCACGTGACCACCAATCTTCCCACGCTCTTCGCCGGCGGCGGATTCAAGCATGGCCAACACCTGGCCTTCGACCGCGAGAACAACTACCCGCTTCCCAACCTCTTCGTCTCCATGCTCCAGCGCATGGGATTCGAAACCGATCGCTTCGCCTCCAGCACGGGGACGATGCGCGGGCTGGAGATGGTGGGGTGAAACAGTGGCTAGTGGCTGGTGAAGAGTGAATAGTGAAGAATGAAAAGTAGTCGGTAGGTTTGTCGTCCGTGATCTAGGACCTGCTCTCCGCGATCAGTAGCCGGAGCCACTGACTCGCTGTTTCCCATCGCCTTTATCGGGGATTTCCTTGTCCCTTTAACACCGACCTTTTATGCTGTGTTATGCTGGTGACAGACAGAGAGAAGACTACGAACGAGACACTTCGGCAGTCGGAAATCCGAATTGTCGACAAGTGGATGTAGCAACGAAGGAATCCCGTCCGCAGTGTGACGGGCAATTCCATTCTCGCGATGACCGACTTTGGGGGTGGAGGACCTGAGTATGGTGCCAGACAGACCGCGCCGAAACCGGCGCATGATCCCTTACCTGATTCTGCTTGGTCTTGTTTGCCTCCCTAGCTATGCGCAGTACAGCGGTGGAACCGGCACGCCCGAGGATGCCTACCAGATTGCCACGGCTCAGGACTTGGTGGACCTGGGCGACAATCCCAATGATTATGACAAACATTTCATTCTCACCGCGGAAATTGATTTGTCTGGATATACATTCAATCAGGCAATTATTGCCCCGGATACAGAGCCGAGCTCACCAGGTTTCTTTCACGGGACCGTGTTCTCCGGATCATTCGACGGAAATGGCCATAGCATCTTAAATTTGGTGATAACCGGGAGAGCTTACCTGGGTCTATTTGGACAGATCGGTTCGCAAGCCAAAGCCAGCAACCTAGGCATCGTGGACGTGAACGTGATCAGTATCGGTGCGGATCACGACAACATCGGTGGGCTTGTTGGAGAAAACTTTGGCAGTGTGGTCAACTGTTACAGTAGCGGCACCGTCACAGGAGAAGCATATGTCGGCGGCCTCGTGGGCGTGAATAGCGGCAGCATCCGCACGAGCTTCAGCACCGGCACAGTCATTGGAGGTCTTGCCGGCGGCCTCGTGGGATATAGCTGGGGCGGGACCATCACCGCGAGCTATAGCACCGGCACCGTCACTGGAGTGAGCGATGTCGGCGGCCTCGTAGGCAGCAATAGTGGCAGCATCACCACGAGCTACAGCACTGGCAATGTCACAGGAAACGGTGGTGTCGGTGGTCTTGTGGGCATTAGCTTCGACAGTATCACCGCGAGCTACAGTACGGGCTCAGTTACAGGATTTGATGATGTCGGCGGTCTCGTGGGCAGCGACTGGTTTGGCACGGGCGTTGTTACCTCAAGTTTCTGGGACAGGGAGGCATCTGCGCGGGGCGGTAGCGATGGCGGCACTGGACTAACCACGGTCCTGATGCAGGATCTTGACACATTCCTTAAGGCAGGGTGGGACTTCATGAACGAAAACGAAAATGGCACCGAGGACATCTGGTGGATACTCGACGGCCAAGACTATCCACGATTGTGGTGGGAGCTTGATGAACCTTAAGGGGGCATCCTGGCGGCAATTCCGGTGTCAGTTTGAGACTGCGACCCTTGCTTCAGGGACGATTCATGGCGCCCTTATTGATACGGAGAGTTATCTTTAGGTCGTGAGTCAGAACAATCCATCTCAACTCGGTTCGCTCAAAGCGCTAGCCACCCGCACGCCTGCAAGCAGGATGCCACTGTGACGAAAGATAACCCTCGGCGATTGCGTTTCTCAGCCGCCTTTGATATAGTTGTCACTGTATGGAGACCGCCGAGACGCGCGGGAATACCAGCGTGTCCAGTATCAGCCCGTCTCTTCGATATTAAGGAGAAAGAGTATGAACTGGCGAGATCGAATCATGTCGGACCCTAACGTCTGTCACGGCAAGCCGTGCATCAAAGGGTCCCGGGTGATGGTTTCGGTAATCATTGACAATCTGGCCACGGGCGAGAGTCACGAGACCATCATGCGAGGTTACAACGTCGAGGAAGAAGACATTCATGCAGCTCTGCACTACGTCGCAGACCTTGCTCGAGATCGCGTCGTCGTACTCCCCAGCGGAGACGCGTGATTAAGTTTAAGGTTGATGAGAATCTCCATTCCGATGCTGCTGACTTGCCACGCGATCACGGCCACGATGCACTGACGGTCTTCGACCAGGGACTGCGAGGACAGCCGGATTCAGACATCGCCAGCGTCTGCCGGCGCGAGGCACGGACCATCGTGACGCTGGATCTCGACTTCTCGGACATTCGCGTCTATCCACCCGAAGACTATGAGGGCATCATCGTATTACGATTGAACGACCAGAGCCGAGCGTCCATGCTACAAGGTCTCGGCCGGATCATTCCGCTGTTCGAAAATGAGTCGCTGGCTGGGCATTTGTGGATCGTTGATGAGCATCAAATCCGCATCCGGGGAGCGAGCCAATCGGGATCGCCATAGTAGGGTCTGCTGCGCGTACAGATGGCGTCATTCCAAATCCAAAATTCGCAATGGACAAATGACTATGAAACGCTCAAGACCGCACAGAGGAAAGCGTGCCCTCCTTTCTGTACTTGTCGTGCTGTTGCTCTTCGTTCCCGTCGCCCTGCCCCTGCCCTTGGTCGGGCGAGTCGACGATTTTCAGGATGGCACAACGATGGCGTGGGCAGGAGGGCAGCCTGCCTATACAACGCCGATGCCTGTGCCCGAAGGCGGTCCGCAGGGTGAGAATGACGGGTTCTTGCACGTGAGTGTCGATGGTTTTCACCTGGGGACGAAAAACTCGAGTCTCAGTTGGACCGGTGACTACCTGAGCGGGGGTGTGACCGCCATCGAAATGGATCTGGTGCATCTGGCCGAGAATCCGGATTTGCGAGTTCGACTCTTGTTGTTCGGTCCCGGCGGTGCGTTCGCCACGCGACTCCATTTCCTGCCGGCGTCTCGGGAACAGGGCAGTTGGACCCATGCCTTCTTCAGCCTCAAGGCTGCCGATTTAACCTATTTGTCGAGAGGAACCGGGGTGGTGGAGGATACTCTGCGTCAGGTCACGACCCTGCTGATCCGTCACGACCAGGAGACGCCCTCGCTGCCGGGCACCCATCCACCGCACATCGTGGCCTCCACTGGCATCGACAATATCAGGGCCGTGCTTCGCCCCTATGATGTCGCCTGGACCTTCGCGGCACCAAGCTCGCAATCCTAATAGACTCGAGGCCACCGATGGGTTCGAAGCGGACAGGCATCTGGTAGGGAGCGAAGATCCCACATGGATGCTGCATCTGTGGAAACGCTATCAGGTCATCGTGCCCGGCTATGCGACACATCCCTTTGAAATCATCGCCCAGGGTCCGGATCCGAGCACCGATACGGTCCTCTTGTCGGTCCCTTAATACACCGGCGAGTACTTTGGCCCGTAGCCCAACTTGCCCCAGATGGCCTTTTGCATCTTGTACAAATCCTGGTAGTCCGCCTCGGATTCAGGCTGCATCTGGTGCAAATCGCGTGCACTGCGGCCGGGAATAGCGGCTTTCTTGCCGTAGTCCAGTGTTTTCTTGCCGAAGTACTTCCAGTAGTCAGAGTGCCCATCTGCGAACGACACATTCGTCCCGTCTCCGTGCCGCACAAAGGGTGGGTCCCACCAGCGGTCATTCACGTAATGGGTCGCATAGCTGTCGGGCGTAATCCGTCCTTCATCCAAGAACACTATCCTCAGGGCTGGGGCAGGGGACCTGATGTCCGTTCTCTTCTTGATCCAGAGTACCGTGCTGCCTACTCTCGTACCGACGTTGCCGTTGGAAGTGCCAGTCCTGGGGATGCCATTCATGGAATCGGTGATGGTATAGGTCCGCATCTCTCCACGCATACCCGTCGGGCATCGGTACAGCTTCTCCTTACCGGTATAGGTGAATAAGGCACCGGCTCGAATAGCCTGTTTTTGCATCTCCTCGGGCAGATTGGTGCCCTCCCAAAAATCGTCGATATCGTCGCCCGTCCAGTATTTCTCACCATCGTGATGACCCCCTCTAGGTGTAGGTGCCAGGCCGTCTGCACCGTTTGCCGCCTCACCGTTGACGATTCTTTCGTCATTGTCATTCGCATACATGTCCCAGGCAAGCTGTAGCTGCTTCAGATTGCTGAGGCAAACCGCACGCTGACCCTGCTCCCTGGCCTTAGTCAGAGCGGGCATCAACACAGCCATTAGTATGGCGATAATGGAAATGACGACCAGGAGTTCTATCAGGGTAAATGCTTCTCGCCTTCTCATAATCATACTCCTTCACTGCTGAAATGGATGAGAATACTGGAACCTCGATTGCACATGCAGTCGTCAGTATACCACAGGGATCTGACGAATCAAGAGAGGAAAAGGCCCCGCAACTGTTGCATGTGCCGCGACTGTGATCATTTGATCCAGAATACCCGTCTGGGGCGCCGGCGGGTGCAGTGATGACGGGGACCGGCCGCGATTGCATTTGTCGGTCGCCGCGGGTAGGGTGATCGCTGTCAGCCGCCAGGAGATCGCCGAGGCCCGGGGATACGCCGGGGTCTACGGTCCCCCTCGGTCTCTTGTGCGGGGTAGAGCCGACCTGGGCAACTAACAAATAGACAGGCAAAACAACGGCAAAAAAGGCCATCGGAGGATCAATAAATGAAGACGTCCACTGAACGCAAGGCCTCCCTCATTCCCGACAATGTGTTGCTTGTTCTACTGGTCGTTCTCGTGCCCCGGTCTCTGCAGGCCGCCGAGTTGCCGAACATCGTCGTGTTCATCTCCGACGATTTGGGCCGGCTGGAGACATCGATTCACGGCTCGAAAGAGGTGCGGACCCCGACCATGGACAGGCTCGCTGCGGCCGGCATGACCTTTGACAACGCCTATGTGGCCTCGCCGAGTTGCTGTCCCAATCGCTATTCGTTGCTGACCGGCCTCATGCCGGCGCGGCACGGGGCCCACCCCAACCACAGCCAACCGAAGACGGGCACGCGTTTTCTCATGCCCCTCTTGCAGGCCATGGGGTATCACATCGCCTCCTTCGGCAAGGTGGCCCACGGCCGGCGTGCCTTTGCGGGCTGTGACTACAACTCACCGCAAGCGCGAGAGATGTCCAAGCATGTGCGGGCTCACTTTGCAGACCAAGAGCGAGACGGACCCATTTGTCTCATGGTCGGTGACCGTCGCCCGCATGTGGCCTGGAGCAAGGAAAGCACCTATGATCCCCGGCGTGTGAGCCTGCCCTCTCATTTCATCGATACGCCGGAAACGCGCGAGCATTGGGCCCGCTACCTCACGGACATTACCGGCATGGATGAAGAGCTGGGTCGGATCTACGACTTCGCCAAGAGACGATTCGGCGAGAACTTCATCTTCCTCTTCACCAGCGACCATGGAGGCCAATGGCCCTTGGGCAAGTGGAATCTCTATGACTCCGGGACGCGTATCCCCCTTGTTGTCGTCTGGCCCGGCCATATCGTAGCGGGGCAGCGCACGGATGCCATGGTGAGTTGGGTGGACATCCTGCCGACGCTCATCGACCTGGCGGGCGGCGATGCTCCCGGGGACATCGATGGTAAATCCTTCGCCCCCGTACTGCTGGGGAAGACAAAAGCGCACCGAGACAAGATTTTTACCACGCACACGGGGGACGGGGCGATGAATATTTTCCCCATCCGTAGCGTACGCATGGGCCAATACAAGTACATCCACAATCTACGGCCGGATGCCTGGCACACCAATCATTCCGACCGTCACCGAAAAGATGGCGCCGGCGCCTACTGGGATTCCTGGGACGAAGCCGCCAAATCCGACCCGCGCGCCGCTGCCATGGTCAAGCGCTACTACACTCGTCCGGAATTTGAACTGTTCGATTTGGACCGGGACCCCTTCGAACTCGACAATCTGGCCGGGGACTCGGCTTACCAGAAGAAGCTTGCGAAACTGAGAAGCGCCCTGGCGAGCTGGACTACGTCCCAGGACGATGAGTTGCTCCCGCATAGAGATCCATACCTCACATCGGAACCTTTGCCCGACATGCGGCGTTCAAGATAAGGCAAGGGTGCGTCTCAACTGTTGGTTACACTCGACTGCTAACCTTGTCAGAAACCGGGAACGTCGCATGAAACCCTTCATGGCCACGTCGTCACTGATTTTTCGCCAGCGGGCGGTCCTGTTGCTATCGGTCCTGTTGCTGGGGCTCACCAGTGCCGGTTGTTCATCGAAGGACGATGGAAAGGAACATCGTGCGACGCGGAAGAGCCGAAAGTTCTTCAAGCAGGGGGACGCCACCTATCTCTGGGGTGGCGATGACCCGACTCAGCATTTTCGGGTGGACAACCTCATTCTCGATCCGAATCAGTTCCACTATCGGCTCGGAAGAGAATTTTTTTCCGCCCTCCTTGTCCCTGAGTTCACCTCGGCCGCCGAGACGGATCGCTGGTTGACCGACGGCAGTTTCGTGCTCGGACTGCAGGTGGGAGAGGAGGTCAAGGCCTACCCCCTCGACCTGCTCAGAGATCATGAGGTCGTGAACGACGTGGTCGGCGGCGAACCCATCTTTGCGGCCTATTGCGTGCTGGCCGACTTGGGGGCCATCTACCATCGTCGCATCGACGGGCGGGTTCACACCTTCGCGTTGAGTGGCTACACCTACTACGATCCGCGGCTTTGGAACGGTCAAGATGGCTTCATCCTGTGGGATCGAGAGACGGAGAGCCTCTGGTGGCCCCTGATAGGCAAGGCCGTCTCAGGGCCGCTCCTGCATACGCCGCTGAAGGTCTACAATCAACGTCGGTGGGCGCAGACGACCTGGGGCTCATGGAAGGCGAACCACCCCAATACCCTGGTGCTGGAACGGGGCCAGGATTTCGAGCGGCCCAAGACCTGGCCGGCCTATGAGATCGAGACCCTCGCTACAAAAACCGAAGATAGAGAATCAGAGGTCGGCTTGGCACCACGGTGGGGTGAGAACACCGTGATTGAACCCGACTCCCCTTAGCGTTGGGGCAAGACAAGAACGCCTTAGTTAGGTAGTCCGCCACTGATCACTGATAGTTGTTTGGCCCTTGCACGGCCCGCTTCCATGGGTTAACCTTCCGGGCATGGCTTGCTCCCATCAGATTCTTTATCTCGGTCAAGAGGCCAATCTCCCCTTCAAGCCTCGGCCATCAAATTCAAAAGAGAAAGGCTAAGATGGACAAACCACGATTTTACCCAATGGCGTGTGTCTGTGTGGCGGCCTGTTGGGCATGTGGTAGCCTGCTGGCTCAATCGGACGCTTCGGGCAGTCGCAGCCCAGAGACGCCGCCGAATATCATCATTGTCTTCGCCGACGATCAGGGATATCAGGATCTCGGTTGCTTCGGTTCGCCGAATATCAAGACGCCCAACATCGATCGACTGGCTCGCGAGGGGATGCGCTTCACCAGTTTTTACTCGGCCTATTGCGTCTGCTCGGCCTCGCGCGCCGCGCTGATGACAGGATGCTATCAGCCCCGCCTCAACATGCCGGGCGTCCTCGGACCGCGGTCGAAGGTGGGCCTGCATCCCGATGAGGTGACCATCGCCGATCTGCTCAAGACCAAGGGCTACGCGACTATGTGCATCGGCAAGTGGCACCTGGGGGACAAGCCGGAAACGCTGCCCACGGCCCAGGGATTCGATCACTATTTCGGCTTGCCCTACAGCAATGACATGGCCCGCATCAAGGGCTGGGGCAACGGCCCCAAGGATCTCGACAAGATCTGGGCATTGAAGAAATGGGATGTCTACAAGAATGAACTCTACCGGGATGCCACTGTCGTGGAAGCGCCGGTCAATCAGGTGACTCTGACCGATCGTTATACGGAAGAGGCCGTCCAATTCATACTGAAGAACCGCGACAAACCCTTCTTCCTCTACTTCCCGCAGACCATGGTCCATGTGCCGCTCTTTGTCTCGGACGATCGCTATGATCCGGACCCCAACCAGGCCTACCGCCTGACCATGGAACATGTCGATTGGTCCGTCGGTCAGATACTGGAGACGCTTGATGACCTGAATCTCGCCGACAACACCTGGATCGTCTACACCTCGGACAACGGTCCCTGGTTGAGCAAGAAACACCATGGAGGCAGCGCCTTGCCTCTGCGTGCGGGCAAAGGAACGACCTACGATGGTGGGATGCGGGTGCCGAGTGTCATGCGTTGGCCCCAACGAATCCCGGCCGGCGCCACCTGCGACGAGGTAGCCAGCACGATCGATCTATTGCCGACCATCGCATCGATCGTCGGGGCGGCATTGCCCGACCATCCCATTGATGGCCTGGATATTGGAGCGCTGCTCAGTGATCCGACCCAACCCTCCCCGCACAGAGAAGCCGGTTTCTTCTACTACAAGAACAACAAGGTGGAAGCCGTTCGCCAGGGCAAGTGGAAGCTTCGCGTCGCGAGCAAAGAAGGAGTGGAACTCTACGACCTCGATGCAGACATCGGCGAGGCCATTAACCTGGCTGAGTCGCACCCTGCGACGGTCGAAGAGCTTCGGGCACTGATTGCCCGCTATGATGCGGATCTAAAGGCCAATACTCGGCCGGTGTGGCGGGCGGCCAAACGGCAGTAATCAGTCACTTCAATAATCAGTAATCAGTGACTTCCGCCCCCGAATACTGACTACTGATGACTTTAAGTCAATGTTAATGAAGGAGTTATGTGGGGATGTTATTTGCACGCCACGAGCAACGAAACGCCAGGTCGTCTATATTTGGCTTCATGGATGATTGGGTGCCGCGGTTTTGGGCCGCCACCCGCCGCACTTTTACTCCGCCCTTCACAAATTACCCAGAAAGGACACATTCTCGGAACCTTCGCTCTTCTCACTACGTTCCTGATGGCATCAACTATCGTAGATGGTCTAGAGTATACATGGTCAATAAAAGCGCCTAACCAACGGAGTATGCTATGGTTGCCCATCCTCGTTGCTTGACCCTATTGATCGTTTCCCTTGTGCTTCCTGTCTATGCTCAGGAGGGAGGAGATGCATCGGAACCGACCGAGTTTTCTGTGAATTGTCGCAATTATTTCACCTACGGACAGTTCGACGCGGCTGTTATTAGCGGAGGTCCACCGCCAGATGGGATTCCTCCAATTGAGCAACCGGGTTACGAAAGCGTTGCCGATGCGAGCGTCTGGCTGGATCCGGAGGATCGGGTATTCGTCGTTGAACTCTCAGGTGAGGTGTTGATCATTCCGCAACCCATTATGGTGCGTCACGAAATCGTAAACGGGTCATTCAACGGACGTCCCGGGTCTTTTACCTACTGTCCCTTGGCCGGGGTAGCCATCGGCTATTACACCGATTTTAGCGACCCCAACACCACCTTTGGCACCTCAGGTAGCCTACTCAATGGGGACCTGGTCATGTATGACCGACAATCCTCAAGTTACTGGCCGCAGATCCTCGGTGAGGCAATCAATGGCGATTATCGCGGCGCCAAGCTTGAAGCCTTCCCGGTATACTGGGCGCAATGGGCACAGGCCGAAGCCGCCTATCCGGATGCCACAGTCCTATCACGTGATTCCGGATTTTCCTCCACGTACAGCTTTGATCCCTATGGCGACTATATCGACGAGAGGGGACACTATTTTAATGAGAGAACCTGGCCGGCGATTATGAATACGGATGATCGTCTCCACCCCAAGCGCCCGGTGATCGGCATCAAAACCTCCTGTGGCCGAGCAGCGATCGTCAAGGATCATTTAGGACCTGCGCGACCGGTCTTAAACATAGACGTGGCCAATGCCCCCGTCGTCGCTTTCTATGATGCTGCCCTGGGCACAGTGCGCACATTTTCACGCATCCATGGCGATACAGTCTTAGAGTTTGCGCAGAATAATGGCAAAACCGTGGATCAAAACACCGGCACCGTGTGGAATCACAAAGGGCAAGCCATTTCCGGCCAATGGAGCGGCGCACAACTAAAGCCGACTGAATCCATGGAGTCCTTTTGGTTTGCCTGGATCGCCTTCTACCCGGATTCGCTGTTGATAGGGGCCCCAAATTGAGGTCTGTCTCGGCTCCCTCCTCTTGGTAACCATAGGTGGGAATAACGGGAACGATTGGAACCATAGGGGTCGGTTAAGAGTTTTCATTAAATGGGGAGACATCAAGATGACACGCAGAGCCTTCACGTTAGTTGAATTATTGGTGGTGATCGCCATAATCGCGTTGCTAATGGGGCTTCTGATGCCTGCCCTTTCGCGGACGCGTCAGATGGCGTACCGGATGACCTGTGGTACGAACCTAGCGGGCATCGGTAAGGCGATGATGGTCTATGCTCACGAAAACGACACCAAGTTGCCCAAGGCGGGGGGACGATCAAATAAATGGGCTGAGTCTATTGCTGATTGGCAGGCCCCGCGACGAAAACAGGCCTATGGTCTGAATGGCGAAAAAGGTGGGCAGGGGGTCACGGTGTCCTCGAGTCTGTATCTGCTGGTTAAGTTTAGTGAGGTGACGCCCGGGCAATTCAACTGCAAAGGCGATGTTGACGTCCGCGAGTTCAAGCTGGCTAACGCCACGGACGTGAAACCGGACCTGAAGCTGACCCAGGCCTGGGACTTTGGGCCGATGGTGGACGATCAAGAGAATCCTGCCTCCTATGTAAGCTATTCCTACCACGCCCCGTTTGGTCGACACGCCCTCAGCACTGGCCGCGTACCCACTATGGCGGTGGCGGGCGATCTGAACCCCTGGCTCATGGAGGGCAGACAGACTGTGGAAGGAAGAACCTGGGGTGATTTCATCCCCGACGAGGGTGACAAGTATCTCGCCGAGGGCGGTACCGATTTGACCGCACGCATAGGCAACGCGGAGTTACACCGGGGCAGAGGGTCGAACATCCTTTTCTTGGACAGTCACGTTTCCTTTGAGAAGCGCCCGTGGGTGGGGACGGACCAGGACAATGTCTATACCTTCTCCAGTGGCACGGAGGGGGACTACCGCGGCTTGGTGCCGGATCTAGTTGACTACCAGGATAGGTTCCTGAAGAGCGATAGAGACTCCTGCTTAATGCAGGATAGTCGCGGACGCAGCTGTGCGGGCGGGCTTTGTTCTTTTTGACCGTCGAAGCAGATATCGGGAGGGAAATACGAAGGGAAGTATAGGGGAAGTATAGGCGTCGACCCTTAAGAACTAAGTTCTCTGTGTGCCTTGAGTTCTGGCTGGGCTAGCGTAAGCAAAGAACTTAGATCTTAAGGGCTGGCGCCAGCGATCCGGTGGCCCCAGCGATCCGGCCATCGACGCGATGAGGAACTCAGAGATGCGAAAGAGGCGGCCAAGGACTGGGCGTAGGCGAGTCGTGTCCTCTGCCGACCGAACAACGGCCCGTACCCATAGCCTCGCGGCGTTCCGCTTATGGCCGGGTCTTGTCTTTCCGGCCATGAACAGGCGAAAACTGTGGTTGAGGATTGTGAAGTTGCTATAGCGCTGCTCCTCGAGCAGTAGCTCGACGTTAAGCGTCGCATCGCCTGACCTTGGCCATCCTCATGATGTCGGCGGGCAGCGATGAAAAAAAGAATTCCGACCAGGCGATGCTATCCATTGCTTTTGCTGCTCAAGCACAATGGATTCGGAAACTGGGATGGTCCCCGCTCGCTAGTGGGATCATAGGTTCTGAGAGCCCAGTGCAATCGTACCGGAGCCTTTCTCTCCTGCGTTACTTCTGTATTCTGCTCGCTTAAGGGACAGTCCCAGGGCTGATTCTACGCATGCTACTTCTAATGCTAGCGTCGCGAGGACCATGTATTCAACGGACAACGTCTTGGGGTGCGCGCCGTCCAGTCCGAGGAAAACGCCGTGAGCATGGCGCCTCTGTCTTGAATTATACGCTCAGTCCACTGGACCTCGCCCCCATTCCTTGCCATAATGAGCGGAACCGCTAGACAACGTTTCGGACTACTAAATCTGGGGACCATCATGATCGAATCGGGCAATGCATTCACAATGGACACGCGATTGAAGGCAGTGAATTCGAAAAGGTGCATTTACGCATTCTTCTCTCTGCTTCTTGTGCTGTGCACCTCGGGGCCCGGCAACGCCGCGGAGTTCCATTTCGCAAATCAAACCATCACGGTGCCGGACGGCTTTGTGGTTGAGCTGATTGCCGAGTCGCCGCTGACTGAGCGTCCCATTACGGCCGATTTCGATGAGCAGGGGCGGCTCTATGTGGCGGAATCATCGGGATCCAACGACCCTGTTAAGCAACAACTCAAAGACAGGCCCCATTCCATTCTGCGACTGGAGGATACCGACGGCGACGGTCGCTTCGATCGGCGGACGGTTTTCGCCGATAGCATGATGTTTCTCGCCGGGACGATGTGGTTGAACGGATCACTCTACGTGACGGCGCCGCCCGCGATCTGGAAACTGACCGACACGGACGACGACGGTGTGGCCGATCAGCGTGAGGTTTGGTTCAACCCAGGTACCCTGACCGGCTGCGCGAATGATTTGCACGGTCCCTACCTCGGCATAGACGGCTGGATCTATTGGTGCAAGGGCGCATTTGCCAAACAGGAGTTGACCCTGACCACCGGCGGTATCTTCAAGACGCGGGCCGCCCATATCTTCAGGCGGCATCCCGACGGTGGGGGCGTTGAACCGGTGATGACCGGTGGCATGGACAATCCCGTGGAGGTCGCGTTCTCTGCCGGTGGAGAGCGGTTCTTTTCATCTACGTTTATCCAACACCCTGGAGGGGGAAAGCGGGACGGCATTCTCCATGCCATCTACGGAGGAACCTACGGTAAGATCCACGATGTCATCGATGAACACCCTCGGACCGGCGAGATACTGCCGACCCTCTCTCATTTGGGACCGGCGGCGGCATGCGCCCTGATGCGCTACGAATCGAACGCATTCGGTGAGGCCTACCGGAACAACCTCTTCTCCTCTTCCTTCAATCTGCAAAAAATCACCCGACACCAACTCATCAAAGAGGGCTCCACCTACCGGACGATCGATGAAGATTTTCTCGTTTCGGACAATTCCGATTTTCATCCCACGCACATCATCGAAGATGCCGATGGCAGCTTAATCGTCATCGACACGGGGGGCTGGTACAAACTGTGTTGCCCCACCTCCCAGCTCTATAAACCCGACGTCTTGGGAGGCATCTACCGCGTCCGACGCATGGACGCGCTGCCGGTGGCCGATCCCCGCGGGCTTGAGATGCCATGGGCCGGGGCGACTCCAGGAGAACTCGTGCAACGCCTTGCCGATGAGCGAGTCTTCGTGCGCCGCCGTGCGGTCAACGAACTGGGCAACCGTGGTCGCTCCGCCGTCCCTGCCTTGGCAGCCTCCCTGTCCTTCATGGCCGACCCGACGGCGCGGGTCGCCGCCGTCTGGGCGTTGACAAGGATTGACGCCCGGGATGCGCGAGCCGCCGTTGTCACGGCCCTGCAGGACGAAGACGAAACGGTGCGGCAGGCGGCCATTCATTCTGTTGCGCTCTGGCGCGATGGGCTTGCCGTGAATTCACTGCGGCGGCTCCTGACCCATGCCTCTGCTCACCACCGGCGGGCCTCCGCCGAAGCCTTGGGGCGGATCGGGGATCGTGCCGCCGTTGCCGCATTGCTGGAATCCGCGGCAACCCCGGTAGATCGCATCCTCGATCATTCCTTCATATACGCTTTGATCGAGTTGAACGACCCTCAGGGCGTTCGAGTCGGACTAGACTCGAGCAACCCTCATGTGCGCAGGGCGGCGCTCGTCGCCCTTGATCAGATGCCGGGCGCGAAACTGCCTGCCGACCACGTTGTCCCTCTGCTGACTTCCGATGACCCCATTCTCCGTGACACCGCCCACTGGATCGCGGGGCGACACGATGATTGGGGTGCCGAGTTGGCCGGGTTTTACGCGTCACAACTGACCCGCAAGAATCTCTCCCTGGAAGAACGCCAGTCCATCGCGCAACAGATGTCGCGTTTTGTTGGAGATTCGGCTATCCAGCAGGTCATTGCAGAGGGGCTTGCGGTCGATGTTGAAGCCATCCAGGAGATCTGTCTCCGCACTATTCGTGCAACGCGCATCAAGGAGCTTCCCATTGCCTGGATCGATCCGCTGGTCGGCGTACTCAAAGGCCGAGGTCCCCTGTTTGAGCTAGGCCTTGCCGCGGCACGTTCGCTGCCGCTCCAGTCGGAGGATTCAGAGGGTCTAATCCATCAGCTCCTGAGCATTGCTCACGATTCGCAACACCCTCCCTCGGTTCGATTGGAGGCTCTCGCAGCCGTTCCTGCTAAACGAGTCGAGGTAGATTCAAACCTGTTCGCATTCCTGACTGATTCGGTCAGACCCGTTCACTCGGTCGCGATGCGAACATCCGCCGCATCGCTTCTCTCGGCAATAGAATTAACGGTTGAACAGTTGCTGCAATTGACCGAATCGGTCAAGCATGCCGGTCCCCTCGAAGTGAATCTCTTGTTGGCGGCCTTCGAAAAACAGACCAGCGAAGCGCTCGGGCTGAAACTCGTGGAGTCACTGCGACGGGCTGAGGCCTTCGGGAGCCTGCGAATTGAGTCGATCCAAGCCCGTTTGGCTGATTTTCCGGAATCGGTTCGGGCTCAGGCGACAGAACTCTATCCACTCCTCGACGAAGACGCCGAGAAGCAGAACGCTCACATTGATCAACTGATGGCAAGCATGAAAGGCGGGGACATCCGCCGGGGCCAGGCGCTCTTCAACAGCGAGCAGACCGCCTGCAGGACCTGCCATGCCATTGGGTATTTGGGGGGAGAGATCGGCCCCGATCTGACCAGCATCGGCAAGATTCGCACGGAGCGTGATCTGCTGGAGGCGATCCTCTATCCGAGTTTGAGTTTTGTCCGAAGCTTTGAACCCCTTCGTGTCACCACCATCGAAGAAGTCGAGTATAGCGGCCTCGTAAAGAAAGACACGCCAGATGAAATCATTCTGACCACTGGAATCGGCGCGGAAATACGGATTCCTCGTAGCGAGATAAGCGAAATGTCTCCCGGAACCGTATCCATCATGCCGGATGGACTGGTGGAACCCTTTACCCCACAGCAACTGGCTGATCTGGTCGCTTTTCTAAAAAACACCCGCTGGAAATGAAGAGATTCGTTTGGGGTAACCGTCACAGGGATACTGTCCGCATTTCCTGGTTCGAGCTTCGCTAGAATTGTATATTCCACCGGAAGGATTGAAGGGCACGAAGGGCTGCCGCCAATTTGCAACTGCCATCTGCCACAATTAGGATCGTTGGCATCGGCGTCAGCCCTTCCCTATCTTCATTTTCTTCCCGTGCAATTATCCTTTGAGCGAAGCTCAAATTATGGCAATTTTGTTTTCCTGTAAACGCCTATGCGTTTCGTTTGGGTATTCTACCCTCAGCGTCAAAATGCAATCTGATCCTACCTGGCTCCAGTGGTTTTCCCGCTTGATTTGCCAGCGATCGGGGGATAGAATTGGCCTTTTTAGGTACGTAATCAAGATTCATCTCATTTTGCCCGTACTGGTCAGTGTAAGTGATGATTTCTTTCTCTAGAAATTCCAGACATGACTGTGGGCGCCTTTCGGTGTTCTCTCTTTCCTCTCCCCCCGGTGATTCGGGTCTCTTCTGCTTGAAGCCGTGCCGTTTGTGGGCCGCGTCGTGGGCAGGGCTGTGTTTTATCTCAGTGTTCGCGGCGTCGGGTCTGGGTACTCAGTCCCTTGAAATGGAAGGCTCCTTCGACCAGCGTGCCGTTCCCCTCTTCGAGCAATTCTGTTTCAAGTGCCACTCGAGCAAGGGGGCAAAGGGCGACATCAACCTGGAATCGCTGGCCGGGAGTGCCCAGTTCGCCGCTGATTTTGGTTCCTGGGAGTTGGTGGTGGCGGCACTGAAGGAAAAGCAAATGCCTCCCGAGGATGAGCCACAGCCCAGTGGCGTACAGCGTCGGCAACTGGTTCAGCTGCTTGAGGATGCACTGCGGCACACGGTCCAAGAGCAGGCAGGGGATCCCGGCCGGGTCGTTCTTCGTCGACTGACCAGCGCCGAGTATGCCTATACGATTGAAGATCTCACGGGCTTGAAGCTGGGATTGGAGAAGACCTTCCTCGGCGAAGCCGTCGGCGGAGAAGGGTTTTCCAATGTCGGTGACGTCCAGTTTATCCAGGATTCGGCGATCGAAAGGTTTCTCGATGCTGCCAAAACAGTGGCATCGCATGCGCTGATCGGCGCCGGGCCGATCCAGTTCTACCAGGATCCGGGAAAGACGGGCCAGGAGCTTTCGGCGATCCATCGAATCAAGCGGATCTATCGCGCCCATGGTTTCCGGACCGGGGCGGGGGAGGGGGCTGAGGCCTTCGGATTGGAGATGTACCCGAAGGCATTTTACGCCGCGTGGCGCTATCGCTATCGCAATCTGTTGGGCGAGGAGGACATGACGCTGGCGCAGCTGGCCCATGGCGAAGGCATCTCACCTCACTTCCTCGAACACATCTGGTCCGTCCTCGGTGATGACTTGCTCTTGTTCCCCGGCCGAGAGGTTGTGGAGGCGTGGCGGGCTCTTCCAGCGCCAAGCGCGAGAGCGCTCCTAACTGAGAAAACTGAGAAACAGGTTCGTGCCGCGTGCCAGGAGATCTATGTGCTGCTCGCCGGATGGCAACGCGCTCTCGCCGCCAACTCGAAGGACGACGAAGAGGCGCCGGTGTTGAGCGAGGGCGCTTTCCGACCGACTGTGAATCATGAGTTCAGGGTGCGGGTGAATTGGCCGCGTGATGCGACGGTCGCCTCAATCGAACTCTCCGTCATTCCGGCGGGTGGCGAGGACAGTCTCAGGCCGGCCATCCTGTGGAAGCAGCCGCGGGTCTTCATGCGATCGGCTCGAAGCGCCGACGACGCAGAAGAAAGGCGTCGGCCGTCGCCGAAACCCTTAAGAGAAATCGTCTCCGAAGAAACGGCTCGGCGCATGCGGTTCGGGCAGGGCCCGGAGGGATCGAGCATCGAGCCCAACGATTTCATGACCGTCGGCGCCGTGACCCTGGCGATCGAGTTTCCCGTGCCGGCCGGCTCGCGCGGTGCGACTCTGGTGGTAGACGCTCAGCTTGATGTTGAAAGGGGCGACGATTGTCTGGTCCGATGTGTGATCTCAGACGGCATCGTGGAAGGCGAGACCGTGGCATCGACGGGGGCGTCCTCGGCGCTGCTGGCGAACCCGGAGGGACCGCAAATCGATTCGTGGAGGTCGGGCGTCGCCAAGCTGGTGCGGACGCTTCCTCAGGTCTCGCACCGAGAGGCGGCGCCTTCGGATCGCGATCCGATTCCGCTGCCCTTCGACAACACCTACAACACTCCCGAGCGGAATGCTTTTCACTACATCATCAAGTATCATCGCGACGACGCCTTTCTCACCGAGCATATTCTCGACGAGGCCACCCGCGATCGGCTCGATCAGGCCTGGACGGATCTGTTGACCGCGTTCGACTATCACGACACCTTCCTGGGTTTCATCGCCAAGAAGTTCGAGTTTGATCTGGAAGGTCGTAGTGTGGAAACGATCGACGGAGGCTTTGTCGACGGGCTGCCGGATGAAGCGCGGGAATTCGTGCGGCACGTCCTCGAAGAGTATAGAATGTCCAAGCGCCGCTTGCACGCCGTCCAGCCCAGTCATCTGGACGATGCGGTCGGTTTCGCACGGCAGGCATGGCGGCGACCGTTGAGCCAAAGGGAGGAGACCCGGCTGAGGTCATTCTATGCGTCCGTCCGCCGGGACCAAGAACTGGGTCACGCGGATGCGATGCGGGCCTTGCTGGCCCGCATCCTGGTCGCCCCCGCCTTTCTGTACCGGTTGGAGAACCCGCCCGAGGCCGCCGGCATGGTCGCGCTCTCCGATTGGGAACTCGCCAGCCGACTGAGCTATTTCCTGTGGTCTTCGAAGCCGGATGCGGAACTTCAGCGCGCTGCTGCGGCCGGCGAACTGCGAGACCCGGATCAACTCGCCCTGCAGGTGCGGCGTATGCTGCGCCATCCGAAGGCCCGCCGTCTGGCGGTGGAGTTCTTCGGTCAGTGGTTCGGGTTCTATCGCTTCGACGAATTCCGCGGGATTGACACGGAGCGCTTCACCGAATTCAACGATGAATTGAAATCGGCCCTGTACGACGAGGCGATCTCCTTCTTTGAATACATTGTCCGGGAAGGTCGGCCCATCGACGAAGTCCTCTTTGCCGATTACACCTTCCTGAACGAGCGACTCGCCCGGCACTATGGCATCGAACGGGACTCCGTGTCGGGTAGCGCAGTGGAGCGCGTCGATAACATAGGCCGGTTCAAACGGGGCGGTGTGCTGCGGCTCGGCGCCATTCTGGCCACGACCTCCGCTCCCCTGCGCACCAGCGCGGTCAAGCGGGGCGATTGGATTACCCGCCGGGTCCTGGGGACCCCCGTTCCACCGCCCCCCGGCGATGCGGGTTTCATCCCGGCCGATGATGTCCTTGACGATGGCTTGACCGTTCGTGAAAGATTGGAGGCCCATCGCAGCGATGCAACCTGCGTCAACTGCCATGCGCGGATCGATCCCCTGGGGTTTGCCTTGGAACACTTCGATCCGCTGGGCCGTTGGCGGGCCACCTACCGGGACGGACGGGCCATCGACACGACCGGCGTGCTCAACACCGGCAGGGAGATTTCCGGTCTGGACGACCTGCGTGACTATCTGAAGGAGCAGGCAGCGTCGTTTCACCGCACCCTCTGTGTGAAGTTACTCGGATACGCATTGGGCCGTGGGGTATTGATTTCCGATCGGCCTCTGTTGGATCAGATGGTGGCAAGTGTCGTGTCGGACTCACGGTTTTCGAATCTCGTCGAACAGGTCGTCACCAGCACACAATTCCGCAACCAGCGTGGCCGAGATGCCGATTCCCGTGACGCCGGCGCGGGTGACGTGGCGTCGTTATTAAGAGGCACAGAATGATGACATCAGCGGAAGGTTCTCAAGCCGATTTCCCCCTCTCCCGTCGAGGTTTTCTGCGCGGCGCTGCAGGCGTTTCCCTCACCCTGCCCTGGCTCGAATCGGTGCCGCTGCGCGGTGCAGATGCCGGAAGACCCTTGTCGAAGGGTGAACCGGAAAGGCCGCCGGTGCGATTTGCCTGCCTCTATTTTTCCAACGGCGTCGAACCCATTCATTGGTGGGCCAAGAAGAGGGGAGAGAAAACGGAAGTCGGTCCCGGACTGCAGCCCGTGCAGCCCTACCTCGATGACATCATCTTTCTGCGGGGCCTGTATAACGAGCAGGCCGCGCTCCATCAAAGCGTGCACCTTGGGCGCATTCCCAATCTTCTCTCGGGCGCCTGGGTCAGCACGCGGCAAAGCGATATCCGGGTCGGCAGGACCATGGATCAAGTGCTGGCTCAGCAGATCGGAGACCAGACGCCCGTTCCCAGTCTCATCCTGGGGATCGAGCCGACGGAGCTTCGTCTCGAGGATGGACTGTCCATGCTTTACGGTTCCTGCATCTCCTGGGCCTCCGAGACCAAGCCCGCGATGAAGGAGATCTATCCGGCGCGGGTCTTCGATCTGCTGATAGGCGACGGCACCGGGCGACGGCTCGACCGCAGCATCCTGGACCAGGTGTTGACCGATGCCAAGGATCTGCGTAGCAAGATCGCCACGGGCGACCAGCGGAAACTCGACGATTATCTAGAATCGATTCGCGACGTCGAGAAACGCATCGAGCATGCGTCTCGCGAAGAACGGCTGGAGGGGTGGCGCCCCTCGCTGACCCGCCCCAATATGACCCGCCCCGCGGATAAGCTGCCTCAGAATATTCCGGAACATATGAAGTTGATGCTGGACCTCATCGTCCTCGCCTTCCAGATGGACAAGACGCGTGTTGTCACCTGCATGTTGAACAACGATCTCTCGCAGATGAATTTCGGTTTTCTGGAAGGGGTCCGAGGCAGCCTCCATCTCGATCTGACGCACAACGGCCGCGATCCCGAACTCGAAGCGATGTACCTGAAGACGAATCAGTTCCACACGCAGCAGTTCGCCTACCTCATCGACCGTATGAAGCAAATCGACGAAGGGGCAGGCTCGCTCCTGGACAATTCCATGCTCCTCTTCTGCTCAAACCTCTTCGACGGCGACCGCCATCAGGCCGATCACATGCCCATGTTGCTCGCCGGACGAGGCGGAGGAACCCTGAAAACGGGACGCATCCTAGACTACATGGATAAAGGCGACGACAACCGCCGCGCCTGCAGCCTCTATCTCTCGCTCATGGATCGAATGGGAGTGAACTTACCGCAATTCGGTGACGCCGACCGACGCCTGGTCGAGCTTTAAGGTGCGGATATCTTACGTGCAGGCTCCGAACGCAATTGCGAAGGCAACCCAAGTCAAGCACTGCTTCTGCTCCGTGATTTCGAAAGGGGCTAATGGAATGATGGTGGTTTATGATACTATGCGTGCAGCCGAATTCGAGATCTAAGGACACCAATCATGAAGACTGGATTACCACGAGACTTGCTACGGATAGGATTGATGATCGTCGTGGGCGTGGCAGGAATCGCCTCGGCGGCTGACAAGACCGGTGCTCGGGTCGCTCGGGTCGCTCCCCTAACCCTGGAACTCGGGCCTTATGTTCGATATGTCACGCCGACGAGTGCCGAGGTCCATTGGCGCACACGCCAGGCGTGCCCATCCGTTGTCGAGTATGGGCGGGCGGGACCCGGTGCAAAGCATTCACCGAGCATCGAATTGTCGCTGCAGCACCAGGGTGAAAACAAGCGGCGTTTGACGGATCTCCGGCCCAAGAAGCTCCATGTCATGACGCTCACCGGCCTGCTGCCCCACGAGGTGTATGCCTACCGGGTGGGGAGTGACGCCCAGGGACAAGGATGGCTGACACCCGTGTATGAATTGGATACCGCTTTGAATTACGCGGTGCCCCCATTGCAGACTGAGGGGACTCCCTTTGCGAATGACACGTTAAATCCGCAGGTACAGGCATTGGCCCGCCAGATCCTCGCCATGACCGGACTGAGCAAGGGATATTGTCTCGTGTGGGGAATCGCCGACGGGCAGTTGGCCTATGAATTGGCCCGCAACAGCCAATTGATCGTCGTTGGCGTGGATGCCGACAGGGACCGCGTCTCAAGGGTGAGAAACATCTTGTATCAGGCAGGCGTGTACGGCGAACGCATCACCCTGCATCATGTCTCCAGTTGGGCAGACGTTCCTTTTCCCAGTCACTTTGCCAATTTGATCGTCTCCGAACGTGCCTTCGCGAATGAAGGCTGTCCCGGCGATGCCCGTGACATGGTTCGGCTGCTGCAACCGAAGTACGGGACCGCGGTGTTGAGCCGCCGGACCCAGGGGGTAGACCGAATTGGATCTTGGCTGGAAGCCGCATCCTTTGATTTTCTGGAAGAACAGGACGCCAGGTTTGTCCACTACCGATTCACGAAGCCGCCGCTGCCGGGTACCGGTTCCTGGACCCACCAATATGGCGATGCGGGCAACAGTGCCAACAGTCATGAGAGTCTGAATGGCGTTTCGGCGACGGGTGAGTTGCAGGTCCAGTGGCTGGGTCACCCGGGGGCCGATTTCGGCATTGATCGCAACCCGCGTATGCCCGCCCCCCTCGCAGTCAGCGGCAAACTCTTCCACCAGGGCATGAATCGCATGGTGGCCATCGATTCCTACAATGGCGCGATTCTCTGGTCCTTGGAGATTCCAGATTTGCGGAGGGTCAACTTACCCAGAGATGCCAGCAACTGGTGCGCAGATTCGTCGTCCCTCTATGTTGCAGTTAAAGACAGATGCTGGGTGCTCGACCACGACCACGGAGACCTCAGACACGTTTTTGCTGTCCCACCAGGCCAAACGGGTGAGGCCTACGACTGGGGCTACGTGGCGCGGGCGGGCGAGGTATTATTGGGGAGTCAAGTCAAGCCCGGCATGGCCTATACCGGCTTTTGGGGCAAGTTGACCTGGTACGACAAGGCCCGTGGCGCGGGGGCCGGGAAAGTCTGCAGCGATGGGCTCTTTGGCTATGATGTCGCTTCCAAGAGCCTGCTTTGGAAATACCAGAGAGGCGTCATCATTAATACCACCATTGCGGCGCAAGAGAATCGATGCTATTTCATCGAGTCCCGAAACAGCGCGCTAAGTCGACAGAAAGACCGCCGGCTGAATGATCCCGATCTTTGGGCCGACCAATTCCTCGTGTCTCTCGACACCCAGACTGGAGCGATCCAGTGGGAAGTCCCTATTGACACGGCTGATGGAACAATCGTCTTTTTTCTCTCCTGTACAGACCGAACGATCGTGGTTGCCTCCTCGGCTGAGGGAAAGTACCACCTCTATGGATTCGAATGCGCCACGGGAAAAATGGCGTGGCAGCAATCCCACAAGTGGACCAGCGACAACCACAGTGGGCATATGCAGCATCCGGTTCTCTTCGACAAGCGGGTCTACCTGGAGCCCTGCGGCTATGATCTCCTTTCGGGTGAATTGCTCACTTCCAGTGTGGGACGACACGAGGGGTGTGCGACTTACTGTGGCGTCGGCAATGCCCTTCTGTATCGTGGCGAGTCGCGGCGAATCTCCCTTTGGGATATGGAGGAGGACAAGGTGTCGAGCTGGTATAATCTCCGTCCCAGTTGTTGGCTCAGTGCCATTGCCGCCGACGGGATGGTGCTGTTGCCCGAAGGCGGTGGTGGCTGTAGCTGTGGCAATTGGCTGGAGACGTCTCTGGCCTTGCTTCCTGTGAACTCTGTTGGGCCTGCCCAACAAGGGCAGTAGGAGATCGGTTCTGATCATGAGTCGTTGGATGAAGCTATTTGATGTCGTCGCGAAAGCGCTCGCGTGTGTCCTGTTGGTCAGTCTCACACATCCCCTCCTGGGGGAAGATTGGCCGACCTACCAGCACGACAATCGAAGGAGCGGTGTGACTGGCGAACAACTCCCGTTTCCCTTGCAGCGAATCTGGCAGACTCGTCCCGTTGCCCCCAAAACCGCATGGTCCGGTCCGGCCAAATGGGATTCCTATGCCAACATGGTGAACCTCAAGTCCATGCGCAATTTCGATCCGGTGTTTTATACCACGGCCGCGCAAGGCTACGCCTATTATGGCAGCTCGATCGATGATGCCGTTCATTGCCTGCAACTCGAGACGGGGCGCGAGGCATGGGTCTTCTTTACCAACGGTCCGGTTCGCCTACCCCCTACGTTTTATCAGGGCAGACTACTCTTTGGCTCTGACGACGGATGTGTCTACTGTATCGATGCCCTCTCCGGGCAACAGCACTGGAAGGTCCGCATGTCAGATTCGCAGCGCAAGGTCCCTAACAATGGCAAGCTGATTTCAATGTGGCCCTGCCGTACCGGCGTGCTGGTTCAGGGAAATGTCGCCTACTGCGCCGGCTCCTTGCTGCCCTGGAAAAGCACCTATCTGTTTGCGATCGATGTGGGTACGGGTACCTGGCAGGGTAGCGGTCAGTATAAGAGGACCTATGAGCAGATGACCGCTCAGGGGGCCATGTTTGCCTCCGCTGAGCATCTCTACCTATCACAGGGCCGCCAAGCACCCTTGATGTTCGATCTGCAGACCGGGGACCTGCTTAAGACAGTGGGAAACTCAGGATTTGGAGGCGTGTATGGCCTGCTGGCCGATGATTCAACCTTTGTGCATGGACATGGTCAGAATCATGGTCCTGAGGGAGCGATGCGTTTCTTTTCAGGGAAAACCCAAGATCAGTTGTTGTCCTATCCCCTGGCAACCTCCATCGTGGTCAACGGCAATAGGATTTACGTCCATGCCGATCGCGTCCTTCGGGCGATTGTGCGAGATGAGTACATGCAGCTCCAGGCAGAAAAGACGCAGGCGCAAGCGGATTTGAAAGCAGACAAAAAGAAACTGAAGCAACTCGAACCGAATCCGTCCCGGCAAGACCAGGCCGCGGAGCTTGAACAACGGATACGAGCCACCACTGAGGAGATCAAACGCATTGACCGACAGATACCGTCCTGTTTCTTGTGGACTGTGAACAGTGACTGCCACTTGTCACTCATTCTCACGGGAAGGACCTTGATTGCAGGCGGGGAAGACAAGGTTAATGCCTATGACGCACAGTCGGGTCAAGAGATCTGGACGACCCGAGTGTCCGGCAGGGCGTATGGCTTGACGGCATCACAGGGGTGCCTGATTGTCAGTACGGATAGGGGTCAGATTAGCTGTTTTGGTCAGTAAAGGAATGAATAGGCCTTTGGAGGAGTGGGGTCACTGGAAATTGGAACGCTTCAGTGGCTACGTCGATTACCAAAAGACCGTTGAACTCGGTCACCATCAAGGCCGAGTCATCCTGGACCTCGGCGAAGTACATCATCTCGCCCATGTCTGGATCAATGGCGTCGACGTGGGTAGCCGGCTCTGGCCTCCGTTCGAGTTCGAAATCACCCGGTATCTGCAAACCGGCAGCAATACCGTTAGAGTCCGAGTGGGCAACCTGACCAACAACAACCACGGTCAGAACGTCAAATCCGGTCTGTTCGGGCCGGTTCGTATCATACTTGAAGAGCCGGTCGAAGCCCGATCGAATCCTCCGACAGGCTCCTGGATTGATCTTGCACGTCTTGAATCTCATAGATAGCATGGGGCATTGGCTTTGCAAGCGGTTGGCTGTTCTCATGCGACCTTTGTGTGAATAGACCGACCAACCGGGAGGCAAAACATCAACAAACTCTAAAGGAGACGGCAGATGGTCAGCAAAAAAGGGTACCAGTCTCGTGTGGGTTGTATGTTCTTGGTTCTTGTCAGCGCCGCGTGGGGGGCGGATGATTCCGCGGTGAAATTCAGGACTACCCTAGACAGGCTCGATATCAAACGAGATATCTGCGTGGTCCTAGGAATGCCGCCGACGGAACTGCGACCTTCCCTGCTCGATTTTATCCTCGAAAGAGAGTTGACCGTCTATTTCCAGTCACCCGATAGGGATGAAACGAACACCCTGCGCGAAGCAGCCGATAGGCGGGGGCTTCTCGGCACACGTATTTTCGTTGAAGAGGGAGATTGGAAGTCCATTGGCCTGGCCACCAACCTTGCGGGCTTGGTGCTGGTTTCGGCATCTGCCCAGGACAGAGTCACAGACGAAGAACTGCTGCGCGTAGTACACCCCGGAGGCAAGATCATCACGGGTCTCAGAGAGATCACCAAGGCGCGCCCAAGCGATACCGACAGTTGGAGTCATCCCCATCATGGCCCGGACAATAATCCCCAATCCACCGATCAACGGGCACGCGCGCCCTACCTGACGCAGTTTTTGGCCGATCCGTTGTTCTGTCCCATGCCGGAAGTCTCGGTGGCCGCCGGAGGCAGGGTCTTTCGGGCCTTCGGGCACATTGCCCACAAGGCCAATCAGAACGCCATGCTGAATACCTTGATAGGTGTCAACGCGTACAACGGCATGATCCTCTGGCAGCGCAAACTGCAAGAGGGATTCATGATTCATCGCAACACCATGATCGCGACACCGGAAACCCTGTACATGGCGGACGCCGAATCCTGTAAGCTGATTGACACGGCAACCGGGAACGTCAAGGGCAGCATCGTCATTCCACCGGGAGTCGCGGATGGACAGGTGTGGAAGTGGATGGCCATGGAAGAGGGCATACTTTATGCCCTGATTGGAGGGGATGAGGCCTCTATTGAAACGCAGCCCTCGAACAGACCGGGCTTGGGCCACTGGCCCTGGGGCATGTGGCAGGGGCACGACTACAAAGATCCCCAGACAAACTTCGGATCAGGACGGACCTTCGTCGCCATCGATCCCGGTACCGGTAAGATTCTCTGGAAGTACACAAGTGAAGACTATTGGGACAGTCGAGGCGTCTGCATGAAGGACGGACGGATCTACTGCTACAGTCCCGAAAAACACCTTGCCTGTCTAGACACCCAAAAGCGAGAGTTGGTCTGGCAAAACTCTGATGCCGATCTCCTCGAGGCGATTGGCAAGCATGGACGCGCTCAACACTATTTCACCGGCTACGCCACAACCGCCTACATGAAGTGTAACGATGACTACATCTTCTTCGCCGGCCCGCAACGCGATCGGCTCGTGGTGGCCAGCGCCGAGAATGGATGCCTCCTCTGGCAGAAGCAGGGGGGCAATCTTCAGTTGGTATTGAGGGAGGACGGAGTCTACGCCGCAGGCCCCAAGGGAGCGGGCGCCATATACGCCTATGAAACCGGAGAGGTCATCGCCCAACTGCCCAATCGTCGCGCCTGCACCCGGGCGACCGGGAGTATCGATAGCGTCTTCTTCAGAACGCCGGGCGGGACCGTGCGCCTCGATACGGCTTCCAACACGGCACAGCACATCGCGCCGATGCGTCCTCCCTGCCAGGACGGCGTGATCATTTCCGACGGACACCTCTACTGGGGTCCCTGGATGTGTGGTTGCCAGTTGTCTCTCTACGGTCACATAGCGCTGGCGCCAGCCGAGAACTTCGATTTTCGACCGGCCGTGGACGATGCCAGACTGGAGAGGGGCCCAGGTGACGTCGAGTCGGTAGCAGATTTCAACATCGACGCCACAGATTGGACCACCTATCTCGGTAATAACCAACGCATGCCCCAGACAGACATCACCATTCCGCGCCATGTAGAATTGAAGTGGCAATTTGATTCGTCTACCGCCATGCCGACTGCCCCGGTGGTGGCAGGCAATACGGTGTTTGTCTGCGATCGCAAGGGTGTGGTCCAGGCGATCGACGCCCAGGGGCAAGAGATATGGAAGGCCTTCACAGGTGGGGCCATCTACTTTCCGCCGGTTGTCGCACAGGGGAGGGTTTATGTCGGCTCCGCAGACGGGTGGGTGTATGCATTGGAGGCCAAAACGGGGAGACGCTTGTGGCGTTTTAGGGTCGGCCCTTCGGCGCGTCGGATTCCCGTCTATGGAAAACTCATCTCCACCTGGCCGGTAGCGGGGGGCGTGGTCGTGCAGGATGGCGTGGTATTCGCTGCCGCGGGCATTGCCCATTACGACGGCACCTATGTCGTTGCTCTGGATGCAGTGACAGGGAAAGTCAAGTGGTATAACGACACATCGGGGACCCTCTCCGAAAAGGTCAATAGTGGTATCAGTTTGCAGGGCCACCTGTGGATACAAGATAACGAACTCCGTTTCACCGGGGGCGGCGTCTATGAAATGGCCCGCTATGCCTTGGATACCGGCAAGTGTCTCAACACGCCCCACGAGGGACTCAACTCTAAGTTTCACACCGCGTTTTATGCCTATTTTCCGGAGTACGGGCAATATCCGTCACTCCACTATGGATACCCCGACGGCAATCTCCTTCAGTACAATCCGAGCTACGAAGGGAGCCGGCACAGCACCCTGGCGCTCAAGGGACCGATCCTAAAATCGGCCGCGAACCAGGCCAAGCCCACAGGGCTTTCGGATCGCCCCAGGGACGGAGCCAGAAGAGCGCCTCAGCGCAACACGCTCTGGCAGGAGGAGCCCGGCATCCGTTACAAGGGATTTGTAGTGACTTCCGATGTCCTGCTCGCCGCAACCGTCACGAGCACAGACGGCGGGGTCGCCTCCTCCTTGGTGGCGATTCAGATCGAGGATGGCAAGACGATTTGGCGCCAGGAGTTGCCTGCCCCCGTGGTCAAGGGCGGCATTGCTGTGGACAGCCAGGCACGCATTGTGGTGGCTCTAGAGAACGGACAAGTTGTTTGTCTGCAGTGATCAAGTAATCAGTCCCTAGCCTAATCCGATCGCTGATTACAAAGCCGTTCGAGTCTCGAATGTTTCGCGTTACCTTGCGCAACTCAAACGAACATGGCTGTGCTTGTCAACCGCCAATGGGACCATCGTGATACCTTAACATCATAGCTTATAGGCGTTTAGGCGTCCATGACGCCCGTTGGCGTTTTTGCCCCCGCCCCGCTACAATTATGCTCTCAAAGATGGTATTTCTTCACTTTGAAGGAGGATTAAACGAGCGTAATGGACAAGAACCTCGACATCATCACCTATGCCGTTTCGTTAATCATCAAGGCGGCCATTATGGCCTCGCGATTCTCAGGCAGGGCTCGTAAGCGAAGCCTCAAACGCCTTGCAACCATGGACGGCGACACCAAAGACAAGGAATGCCTCTTCCTAAAAGACAAGGTCTATCTGCTCGAAATGCAGGTCTCTATTTTTCAGAAGCGAATCAAATAGCAGCAGAAAAAGCCCCGCTACACCATGCGGGAACGGTTGTTCATACTCTGGCATATGTCTGTAACTCCACTGGAAGGACCCAGGACTGGATGGATCAATAATGCCCTGGAAAGTGCCATTGAAACGCATGGAGCACCCAAACACATTGTCTCAGACCAGGTAAGGGTCTATACGGGAGAGGTCTTTGCGAAATTGCTGGAGCAACGGAACATAAAGGCACGTCTGGGAGTTCTAGGAAAAAATGGACCCATTTCAGTCACAGAGAGAGTGATCAAAACCTTAAAATATGAATGGCTCAAACGTGTGCCGATCATCAAGGACTTTGACCATCTAACCGAGCTGTGTCGTGAGTTTGAGAGCTTGTGTAATACGTGGCGCCCTCACATGGGTTTGGAAGGCTTTCGGCCTGGTGATGTCTATAACCAAGGAAAGCCAATGAAACCTGATCGTAACTCGAAATCGGTTCCGAGCAATATCGAACGACATCTGTTCCGCGAGACAAGAGTCACTGGGTATCGCCTGAAAAGTGTTGCCTAGGTTCCTACCCTGCATATGCCCCCCCCCGGTCTCGTCAACACGGACATGGTCCATCGATGAGGCAGTAATCCTGAAAATGTCTGTACAATTCAGGGCTCATTGGCAAGCATCGGGACAACAGACTCACCAATGTTGTCCGATTTACGAATGTTTCAAAGAGCCTGCATGCTGTATTATGTGGCGCAGCCGTGGTCCGATTGGCGGTTGACAAGCACACACGCCACCACATCTCCTTGCGTGTCAACGGCCGCTAGAACTCGATAACATTACACTGGCGAAATAAATAATCGATCAGGCTCGGGCATTTTTGACGGTTTCGTAGGCTTCGTTTATCTTTGCGACTTGCTCGTTTGCAAATTTCATGAACTCGTCCGGGAGGCCCTTTGAGACGAGCTTGTCGGGATGGAACTGGATGCACTTCTCGCGGTAAACTTTCTTGATTTCAGAATCTGGCATCTCCGGTGTGCATTCGAGTGTCGTGTACGCGTCGTCGAGATTGTTTGAGCGGCCTCCCAGCAGGACATCCACCGTGCCCGGTTGCAGTCGGAACGCGTGCTCCATCTGCTGAAGGATTTCACGCTCGTTGGGGTGGATCACGCCGTCGGCCTGTGCGACAGCATGCAGCGCAGCGATAAAGGTCATGCCGATTTGACGGTCATACCGAATGGCTGCGGCGAGCTGGTTAATATAGTCGGCGGCGCTATGGTGGTCGTCTATGGCTTGGTGGAAAATATTAATGGCGGCCTCGCGCATTCTCGGTGTGTACCCGAGTCGGGCGATGATATGCTCAACCGCGTTGATCTCCACCTTGGAGACTACCCCGTCGGTCTTCGCCATTTTGGCCAGACAGCCGAAAAAAGCCACCTGAATTATCATTGCGGCATTCTGCACGCGTGATATCCCTTTGTCAAACTGATGCCCGAGTCCAACCCCGATTGCCGCACCCCAGGGACCCAGGAAGGCGCCCAGCACACCGCCAACTAATTTACCTGTCCATGCCATGCTTAATATTCCAAAAATATATAGTTACCCAGAATTGTGGTCGGTACCATACCATTAAATTACTAAAATATCAACCGTCTGTGATCTCTAGAAACAGACTCTTACGGGCACGGTTGTAAGTACCGTTTTCCTTGTAGAAAGCCACCTTCACTATCGACAAGAATCTTTGCACCTGTTTCATGTAGGTCCCATCTGGTTGAAGTTTGATAGGAGCATAAAAGACCTTCCTGGTTGAAAGCCCTATAACAAAGAACACTGTACAGCGGATTGGTTTGTGGCGTACAAGAAGCTCAATGGTGAAGAAGTCACAGGCGGCTAGCACGTCCCAATGACTCTTGACAAACTCATGCAAGCGAGCACCCGTCCCTTTTGTCAGAGGCAGAAGGAATTCGTACTTCCGGTTGCCCTGATTGATCATGGTGCCACCAAAACTGTCGATTTCGGATATGGTCGGCATATTGAAGGGCTGAACTGTGACCCGGATATTCAAGCAATTTCCTCGCTTGCGAGTCAGGCCCTATTGGGGCAATCATTTCTGGGCTCCAGGCTATTGGTTGATACGGTCGGCTTGGACCCCGAAATGATCCGTAAGTACGTGCGATACCAGGAGAAAAAAGAGCGTCGTGAAGAGCAGTTGAAATTCAACTTTGAGTAACAAGAGCCCACCGGGGCAACTCATTTTGCCCCCTCTGGGGGCTACGTGCAATGCCACGTCCTCTGGGCGTGGTTGTTTACTTTATAACAAATAAACATACTATAAGTATACTAACGTAAATTAATTTAAACCATCTTCGGGAATAATCTAAATTTGTGCGGCTAGATTAACCGAAAGTATACTTATAATGACAAAAATAAACCAGCTAATCAGCCAATGGCCAGCAGGCTCCTTGATGACGGCCGTGTATCTTCAGAAACGAGGAATCAGTCCTGCTCTGCGCCGGAGATATGTGGATAGCAACTGGCTGGAATCCGTGGGCCGGGGCGCTTATAAGCGCCCCGGCGATTCGGTGGACTGGCTGGGGGGAGTTCATACGCTGCAAACGCAACTAAAGATGACAGTCCATCCCGGTGGGAAGACAGCCCTGGCCCTCAAGGGATCCTCGCACTTCGTTCCTCTCGGACCGGCCGGAGCCTTCCTCTTTGGGAAACGGGGGGACCGTCTGCCTAAGTGGTTCACGGAATACCATTGGCCTGAGAAGGTCTTGTACAAACCAACCGCACTATTTGAGGGTGATCTGTCAAAGTATATGACGGACCACAAACACAAGGAACTGGGTATCAGGATAGCGAGTCGGGAGTTGGCTTTCCTGGAGATGTTGTACCACCTGCCGGCAAGACAGGGGTTCATGGAAGCGTTCTCTATCATGGAGAATCTTGCCACTCTACGACCCAAAGTCGTACAAAAGCTCCTGGAAATGTGTCGGTCGGTAAAGGTGAAGCGACTCTTTCTATTCTTGGCCCAAAGAGCCGAGCATCCATGGTTCAAAAAGCTAAACACAGCCGATCTTGATCTGGGTAAGGGGAAACGCATGATCATCAAGCATGGTGTGCTGGACAAAACATATGCGATCACCGTCCCCAAGGAACTGACCGGATGAAGGACTCGCCTTTCTTTAAACGGCTGCACTACTGCTCGAAGTGTTACCTTTCATCGCCAAGCACGAGGTCTTCGCGCTCAAGGGCGGCACGGCGATCAATTTCTTCGTGCGTGACCTACCCCGCTTCTCTGTAGACATAGATCTCACCTACGTACCCATTACGGATCGTCAGGCCGCCTTGGTCGACATCACTCAACGCCTGAAACAGATCAAGCAGGATCTGGAGAAATTCGCCACATCGGTCGTCCCCAAGTCATTGGGTGACACAGACTACTGGAAAGGTCTCGTGGTAACACGACCAGATGCCACCATCAAAATCGAGCCGAACCTGATCATCCGTGGAACGGTCTTTCCGCCTGAACAGCGAGACTTGTGCCCTAGCGTGGAAGACGCTTTCGAGTGTGCCGTGGATATGCTCTGCCTATCGCAGGCTGATCTATTTGGCGGCAAGATTTGCGCGGACTTGGATAGGCAGCACCCTCGCGATCTCTATGATGTTCGGCTCCTGTTGCAGGAAGAGGGTTTTGGTGACGATATTCGCAAGGCCTTCGTCGTTTACCTGATAAGTCACAGTCGCCCCATGGTCGAATTGCTCGATCCACGAAGACAGGATCTGCAACGACTATACGATCAGGAATTCGTCGGCATGGCTTCGGAACCCGTCCTACTAGAGGAGCTGTTGAAAACACGGGAGGAGCTGGTTGATCTCATCCGGAATCAGCTCACCTTTGATGAAAAACGATTCCTACTCTCCATCAAAGAAGGTGAACCGGACTGGGACCTGCTCGGTACCAACGGCATTGCCGATCTTCCCGCTGTCCAATGGAAGCTCCTCAACATCCGCAGAGTGGATCCCGCGGATCATCGCCAAGCCGTGAGTAAGCTCAAGGCCCTGGGACTACAGAGCGACCCCTTACTCACCACACCCCACGCCTGAACCTGGACGTCTCCCAGGACTCTAACCAGATGAGCGACTATGACCTCTACCCCGGTCCGCTGGACCCTACAGCCTTGCCCTACCAGCGCCACTCCGCCTCGCCCTATGGTTATGGAATTGATCTCGCCAGTTGGAGCAACCATCTTTCCAAATTGTCTCTCCATCACGACGTCACCGAATCCCTGGGGCTGGATGCCTCAGCCTATGCGTACTGGGGCTATCCCGGACGCAAGGATTTCACTCAATACCGTGCCGGCGACATTGGCGCCGCCGAGCCTCTCGCCCGGGACGAGACCCTCGATCCCACCATCTTCCTGAATCTTGGGTTGGAGTGGCGTCCCTGTGCCACCACAAGCCTGCGCATCGACGGCCACAAACTGCTCGGCTGGCTCGATCCCCAATTCGGCGACCGCCAAAGCTTGCCCACCGTTGGGTCCCCGGACTCGACCGCTTGCATCCCACCGCCATCACGCCGTCCTTGCGGTGTCAATTCAGGTAGCGCTGGTAATACAGGCGTGAATGTCCTGGTCGGCTTACTCCCATTTCCCGAGGTCAAAACAGGTCCTCTTCATGGCTTGTCCCGTATCACTGCGAGATTAACACGGGCAGACCTTGCTAGGAGGCGTAAGTCTGGATATAGTACACGGTCTTTGGTGATCGGGTCGTGTGCCCGACACAACGGATGTCGAAAACGTGAAGGGGCGTGTTTTTCACCTGTAACCAGTCGATGGTGAAGCTGGCGTGAGTAGAGAGATTTCATGATCCAGATTGGCACGAAGCATCGCCCCAAGCCGAGTCCCTCCGCCTACCCTGTCGTAACGCGTTCCACCGCATTCAATACTTGCTTCTTTCCGAGTAAATGTGAGACGTTTTGGTCAAGAAACAGCAGTCAATGCTTAAACCCGGGGACTGATCCCTTATTAATAATCTGGGTTCGGCGAAGGTCTTTGTTTACTCGACAGGAACCTGTATGAGTGACCCCCTATTCCCTCTAATTAGGAGTTGAACTATGCAAAAGAGAAAGAGAATGAGTGCTTCCGTAGGTCTATTAGTGATCCTGTGGAGCGGCGCCGCAGTGGTCGCCAGTGAGGGCCGAACGGCCCATATAGGAGAAGGCTGGGACTATGTGTTTGCCCCTTATGTCTGGCTGGCCGGCTTTGATGCCGACCATGTCACCATAGGCGGGACAACCGCCGCTGGATCGGGCGACATCGGTGATATCGCCGAAAATGTTGAGGGAGGAGCCATGGGCTATTTCTCCGCCCGTAACGGGAAATGGGGCATCTATGTCGAGGCAACCTATGTGTCGCTCTCCACACCTGCAACGATTGGTGGCGCGGCCGCAACGTCTGATACGAAGGCCCAGTTTTATGAAGTCGGGGGTCTCTACCGGGTGTCTGAAGGATTCGCTGGCGCGGAAGGGTTGCCCGTGTCTACCGATCTGTTCTTTGGGGCGCGTTATGTCAACCTGGACGCCAACATTCAGCCCGCCGGCGGTGCCAATGTCCGGGGATATGAAGACTGGGTTGACCCCATCGTGGGGGCTACCTATCATCGGGACTTCACCACTAATTGCACACTCTCCCTGAGTAGTCATTTCGGCGGCTTTGGAGTTGGTTCTGACCTCACATGGGGCCTTCGGGCCATGGGTGGCTATCGCATGTCTGACAGTAGCAACTTTTGGCTCGGCTACCGTTATCTGGACATTGACTATGACGACGGCGCCGGGGCCAGCAAATTTGTATTTGATGTGGGCCTGAGCGGACCCGTCGTGGGGGCATCCTTTCATTTTTAGCGCTGTCTTGCGGGACATGATCCCCTCGATAATCAGTATTCGGTAGGCGGTAATCGCTAAGGGGCCGCGCACAAATAAATGAGTCATTTATCGCTCAAATTTGGGTCAGATTAAGTCGCGCCCGATTGAGC
>JADFMM010000216.1 GCA_022563885.1 Planctomycetota bacterium
GGATTTGGCGATTGAGAAGCGGCCAAAGATGCGGTGCAATTGGGCATCCAAAAGTCCAAGTTATTTCTTGCCGGTTCCTTACTGTCAGCAAAAAAGAAACAGGGATTTAGTACGTACTAAACCCACGGCCTATGGCCGTGTGACCCTGACAGGCTTTGCCATTCCGTGGTGATATAGAATACGTTCCTTCTCCGGAAGCCCTGCCGGGCAAGGAGAAAGAGCGCTGTGCGGATTCATCGAGGACTGCTTCACGAGCGGCGGATGACGGGCCTGCATTTTTGGGCTCCCGGTTCCTGGGTCAGCACGGTAGGTCGGGATGAGGCCACTGTGAGACGGTACATCCGCGAACAAGAGAACTGGGATCAAGGACAGGGGCAACTGTTCGATTAAGTTAAACTACTAACCAGCCCCAGCGGGGCTTTCCTCACGTACACGCTCCGCATTGCGGGGCAAGCCAAAGCCCCGGCCTCTGGCCGTGGTCGATTACTCTTCAACTATTTGCATTCTCAGTCGATTATCGTCCTGACAGCACTCACACGGACCCGTTTCGAACATCACAATCGAGCAAATATCGCACCAGTAGTCGATAATATACTTCTTGCCGTCTTTGATTTTGTGAATCGCCAGGATTTGAACCATCGACACACCGTCATAACGGAGCACCAACAGTTCGACGTCGATGGCCCGCAACCGCTCGTCGGTGCGAAAAGACCGGCCGCGCAGGTCCTCGACGATGGGAAATACATCGCCGTCTACGGTTTCAATGGCCAAGATGCGCTCTTGGGCTTCCGGGACGGTGGTTATGCCGTAGCGTCGATCGAGGGCCTCTGCCATCCACACGACGCGGCCGCGAAGGGACGCTGTGCGGTATCCGCGCCCGTCGTTGCGAGCGATCGCTGCGGAATCCGTTTCGCTTTCGCTTACCGCGGCGTGGACCAGAATCGTTGAGGAGTCTTTTGATTCAGACGAAGCCACATGGCAGCCAGCGAAACCAAATACCACCAAGGGGATGGCCATTTGACAAAAACTAACTGATAGGAAATTTGATTTAACAACCATAGAAATAATTGTACGCCCGAGGGGAAGGCCGATCAACGGGAGAGGGAGGTTTTTAGCATTATTTATCTATCGCCTATAGCACCTACCTTAACTTTGTGCATTCAGTCTTCTACGTTTTTTGCACTCAAGCCAATGCACCAAGACATCCCTGAGTACCTTATATTGCCAGTCCGGCGGCACTCTGTCGCCTAGCCACCACGCCTGGGCCGTTCCCTAGTATCTACCGTGAACAACTCTGTACATTGCTCCAGCATCTTTCGGCTGAGCCGTTTTGCCTTGGCCGCCACCCTCATCCGCTGTCTGTTGGTCAGCCGAATACGATTGCCCTGATTCTCCATGGTGTTCCACGAGGACCCGTACCTGTTCCCTCAGGTAGTCACTTGCCTTGTAGAGTTCCTTGTCGATGCAATAGGCCAGACAAGTGATGACCGGGAGCCATAGTTTCTCTTTCATAGTCCACACACGCTACGAAATCCACAGCCGACCGGCAATCACTTTCATCCGTGAAGGCTCCATGCCCTTTGTGCAATTGGGCGTTCAAAAGTCCAAGTTAAATCGTGGTTCTTTAATAACGCTGCTATCGCAGCCAGGATTGTACCACGGAAGCCGCTTTTTTCTTGCCGGTCCCTAAGGACTATTTCCAGGGCTCTAAGTGGGCTCCCACGCATGGTAAAGTGGATTCAGCGCCCTCACAGACCATACCTAGCGGACTGGCCATACACGAACAGCGTCAGACACGCTCGACTCTGGCAACCATGAACTTAAGTTCTTAAGGGTTCCCCCAGCCAGCGGTGTTTCGACCAAGTGGAAGCCACCCAGGTCCATCAGCGATGTTGTTCGTTCCGTCTTTCCGAGTTGTCTTATCTGTATGGGGCCATCCCAAATGTGTGTCTTCCAGTTAGCGGTCGCGTCGTGATACCGACCTTATCGCGGTTTTTCAGGGATTGTTGAGTGGGACGACGCCTAATCACCTTTGTCTGCCGCCTCCGGGCACGGGATCAGGTTTGGGAACGAAAAGTGGTTTGATAGCATAAGCACGAATCGGAACCCCCCGACGACTGACCTCCATTTCGAAGATTCCCTCATCGGGGTAGACGGTGGCTTTGATCCAATTGCCGGTTTGGCCCGGTCGGTTTGCAATGTAGTCGAAAGGGGCGTTTCCTTCGGCGCCGTATGATTTGTTGTAGGCGATTTGGTAAATGGCTTCCAAGGATGGCACGGCCATGAGCCGCTCGAAGATTTCCGGCGTGATGCCCTTCCCCGGTCCATTTGAAGCGAGGGCCACCGTTGGTTGAACGGCATCCAGCAGCAGGGGATTATTGCTATCGCCCAGACCATGATGCGAAACCAGATAGAGATCGACATGTCCAATACGATTTACCGGGTAAACCATGTGACGCTCAACATTAAAAGTGATATCAGCGGATGCGTAGTATGTGAACGAGCCATAGGTGAGTAGAAAAATGGCGCCTCTCGCGTTTAAGCCACTGCTTGTTCCCTCGCTGGCTAAGCCATCGATCGGTGCATGGATGTCTCCATCAAACCCCTCAACCTTGAGATTCGAAGCGAGGCAATGGAGTTGCATGCGGTCGAGCATGGTATCCTGTGCCAGGGGAATGTCGTCTCCCGGGCGCATGGCCAGGGATTTCCCCTGCGTTGCCTCCAGGTATGCGGCGTCCCTTGTGCCACTGTTGCCATTGTCGTAGAAGCGGCGAACGGGCAGACGATTGACCAATTCCTCGATACCGCCACTGTGATCGGCGTGACCATGCGACGTGACAAGGTGGTCGATCTCCACGACGTTGGCATCCGCGCATGCGTGCAGGATTCGTTCTACGTAACGGTGATCTGGCCACGCGTCGCCCGTATCGATCAGGATGGATTCGCCCAACGGCGTGACAATGAGGGTCATCCCCCCGCCATTGGCATCCATGCAGTAAATTCGGAGGGTCTTGTCCAATGCCGACGAGGGGGTCGCGACACCCAGCAGTATGACGACTGAATATATGCATACCTGTCTCATAGTGAATACGTCTCCCGTTTTGATGCCAATCTCATCGCCTGCTTCGTAAGAATTACCTTGCGCGACCGCCAGGAGGCGGGGACGGTGGGGGCACCACGCCGGGCCGGGGCATGATCGGATAGGTGAGAATCGCCCCAGGCCGACTCAGTTCAATTTCGAAGATCTCTTTTTCGGGGTAGGCCGAGGCCTTGACCCAGTGGCCGGTTTCGCCCTGACGGTTGGCAATGTAGATCGAGTCGGTGTTGCCGCTGTCACCGAACTGCAAGTTGTAATGCAGCTGAAAGAGCGTCTCCAGGCTAGGCAGGGCCAAAAGGTCGCTGAATACGCTCGGCATAATGCCTAGGCTCTCTCCATTGGAGGCGACACATACCGTCGGTTCGATGGATTGCAAAAGCAGGGGGTTGTTGCTTACATCTAGCCCGTGATTGCTCACTGCGTAGAGATCTACCTGGCCGACGCGATTTTCCGGATGGACCAGGTGATGCTCCAGGTTCCATGTGATATCTCCGCCTGTAAAGAAGCTGAATGAACCATAAGTAAGCAGAAAAACGAGACTGCTTCCCTTTTCGCTGTCGTCTCCGGGCATCATGGTAAAGTCTTCGACCGGTGCATTGATATCGCCCTCGAACCCTTCGATTTGTCGATCAGATGCGAGGCACGTAAGCCGCAGGTGATAGAGTGTGCGATCTTGGGCCAAGGCAATCTCGTCGCCCGCGCCAACAACGACCTGCTTGCTCAGCGTCACGTTGTCATAGGCTGACAACAGCGAGGCGCTGGCGTCAGCGCCCCTGGACCCCTTGTCGTAAAATCGCCGGATAGGTATGCGCGTTGACAACGCTCTGATACCGCCAATGTGTTCACTTGCAAAGTGCGTTGTGACCAAGTGGTCGATCTCGACAACGTTGGCATCCTCACAGGCCAACAGGATTCGTTCTACGTGCACAGCGGCCGAGTCCCCCGTGTCGATGAGTACCGATTCACCCAGCGGGGTGACGATCAGTGTCATGGCACCACGGGTCGCATCCAAGAAGTAGATGCGCAGGGGGAGTTTGTCCTGGGCAGATGCGGTGGTTCCAAACAGGCACGACAGGAAGACATTGACTGTCAGAAGGGTCAATCGTGGATTCATAGCACATCAATCTCCTCTTGAGTCCGACGTTGCAGGGTTCTTTGCGAACGCACGTCTACAAGGATGCTCGAGCCCCAATGGGTCGATCCTACAATTCATGGTATCATACCAGGATTATGCCTATTTAGGCTGCCCGAACAAGACTGTTTTGCGTTAGATTTTTGACATATTGCGAATGAGGCCGTTCGCGATCATGCGCTTTCGCCATTGATTAGGCTAATCTTGGGGATTCCATAAGTCCCTGGCACTAAGTAAGAGGGGGCAGAAGGGGTCGCGACTCAGTCTAAGAGTCAAGCTGGTTTTGGGGCATGATTCAGCTTGAGTTTTTAGGATTTGGACACGCTAAACCGGAGACAACTCCATATTCAACAGACACAAGACCCCCACAGCGGTCCTGAGGCAGTTTTTTCCCTTGACCTGCTTTGGCACAAGGCGTTGGGCGTAAACATTCATCCGAAAGCCAATCACCTTCAGGCGGTACAGCATTAAGTCAACGTACAATAACGGGTTACGCAGGGATGTTTTTTGCACCCCAATGGGCTCCCATACATGGTAGCGTGGATTCAGCGCCCTCATAGACCATACCTAGCGGACTGGCCATACACGAAGTGTCACACGCGCTCGACTATGGCAACCACGAACTTAAGTTCTTAAGGGTCGACGCTGAGTAGTACTTTGCAAGCACGAGTGCTATCAGTTACAATGCGGAAATCTGCCGTGATTGGCGCAGGCAGTTCTCTTTGGGTAATGCCAAGACTAGGAGGTAAAGTGGAATGCGCGTACACGTCACCCTAAGATTGGGGATACTTGCGATGGTAGCGAGCACAACGACGGCCCAGAATGACCTTGCGGAACGGGCCCAACAAATCCACGCCGAGGCCTTCGTGATGGACACACACACCGACACGACGACCAAGTTCGAGGATCCAGAGTGGGATTTCGCCGAGCGCCACAAGGAGGGCCACGTTGACTTGCCGAGGCTTCGCGAAGGCGGCTACAAAGCGGTGTTTTGGGCCATCTACATGGGCAAGACTCCAGGTGACGGTAAAGCCGTCAAAACGGCCCTAAAAAGAATCGACAGCGTCCATGAAATGATCCGCAGATTCCCCGAGGACCTCATGCTCGCCACTACTGCGGCCCATATCCGCGCTGCGGCCGCCCAAAACAAAATTGCCTGTCTTATGGGCGTCGAGGGCGGGCACATTATAGAAGACGAACTCGCCGTACTCCGCATGTATCACAAACTGGGTGTCCGGTACATGACGCTGACTCATTCGTTCAACACGAACTGGGCCGACAGCAGCGGTACGGACCTTCCCGTCGAACCCGAACACAACGGCTTATCGGATTTTGGCAAAGAGGTTGTCGTCGAGATGAATCGTCTTGGAATGATGGTCGATGTTTCTCACGTGGCCGATTCCACGTTTTGGGACGCGCTTGAGGTATCCCAAGCGCCGTTGCTTGCATCCCATTCTTCGTGCCGCGCGCTAGCGGACCATCCCCGAAACATGTCGGACAAAATGATCAGGGCGATGGCGAAGAGAGGGGGTGTCATCCAAATCAACTTCTACACGGGCTACATCGATCCAGAGAAAATATCCTTGGCGGTGAAACTACGGCCGAAGATAGCGGAAATTCGAAAAAAATACGCGGACGACCCTAAAAAAGGGGCTCAGGAACGACGGCGCCTCTACCGCGAAACGTTTTCAAAGGAAACGCCAGCGAGCGTAGTGGTGGATCACATTGAACACGTCATCAAGATTGCCGGCCCCGGTCACGTGGGACTCGGCGCCGACTGGGACGGCGTCAGTCAGGTGCCGGCAGGCCTTGAGGATTGTTCGAAAGTCATCTACATCACCGAGGAGATGTTGGAGCGGGGCCATGACGACGCAACGATTAAGATGGTTCTCGGGGGTAACATGTTGCGGCTTATGGAAGAAGTCGAAGAAACCGCCGCGTCGATGCGCTGACGCGGCCAGTCGTTGGCCGCCTAAATGGTCAAGCGTAAGGGGTCCAAGCGTAAGGCGTCAGCCCTGGAACCAGTAGTTAAGGCGTGGCTCCATCGCAGACCGCAGGTGTTCCCATAAAGACTAACTCCAGGGCTGGCCCTAAGTGGACGCCAGTTCTCTCAAAAATGAAACAATTCTTGAAACAATCACTCCTGCAACCCGACTACAGGACTGATCGAAGTGGAGAAAAGTGGTATACTGGTGTTATGTGAAATACCATTTGGATGTTTTTGAATTGTTATACAAGGTAAAAGCATGGATATGATAACGAAAACAGTAGCTTGTTTATGTATTTCAGGATTACTAATAGGGATTGGTGGTGGTTGCAGGAGAACTTACAGCAGTGGCAGCCGCAAGTTTTCTCACAGCTTTGACAGCGAGAAAAAAGAAGATCTAACCACCGTAGCAAAGATGTACGATTCACTGTGCAGAGAATTGGAAAGTCGAGATTTTAGGGAAGTCGAAACAACGGAACACGCCGAAATGAAGAATAGCCTTTACGAGGGAGAATACGATGGCTTTCCTTTGACAATTAAGATTCACCATTTATTAAATATTTCTAAAGAGAATCCCGAATTCTTTTATCGTGTGTCCTTCGAACAAGCTACTGACGTTGCCAAGCTTGGTAAGGCAGCCAAGGACTTCCGTGTATTGATGAATGAATGGTGTGAGATATAGTCTTTTGAAATCAGATCGTAACAGGGGCCCAGCTTAGGGGTTGACCCAATGCTCACCCTAGCCAGACATTACCAGAGGATTCAGGCTTCGGCAATCCAAAACTTAAGTTCTTAAAGGTCGACCCCATGGCTTCCGCCATGAAAAACAATACTGACCCGAACCCTGTCAGCAAATGGCTAAGTGTACCTTTAATCGCAACGATCACGCGGCTGGTATGCCGGGAATTGACACTTCAGAACGAATATCTCACTGTGCGCCCATATGTACCAGAAGGAAGTCTGGACTGTTCGAGGGTTGACTACGGCTTATGTTTTCTTTGTGATTCATCTGCAGACTCGAAAGGTGCTTCTGGCCCAAGCTACATTTTCACCAACGAATCAATGGCTTAAACAACAAACTCGTCATGTTTTTTGGGCTTGTGAGGACCAAGGCATTGAGCCGAGATTCTTCCTTCGTGACAACGACCAGTTGTATCCCGAGAAGATGGATGCCATTTTGGGATCTGGAGTAGATACAGTTAAAACGCCTTACCGGGCTCCGAATGCGAATTCTCATGCGGAACGTTTTGTGTTGAGCAGTAAACAAGAATGCTTGAATCATCTGATACTCTTTGGCTTGAGTAGATTACAGCATGTGGTTGATTGCTATACTGCCTTTTACAATGAGCGTAGGCCACATCAGGGGATTGGCAATAACATCCCAGCAGAATACAAGAGGACTGGTAAACGGCAGGGCGGTACCATGCCAATTGAAGCCAAGCATGTTATCCGAAAGGACTTTCTAGGCGGATTGTTGAAATCCTATTCTCGCAGAGCCGCCTAAGGTTGATTGTTGCGTTAGATTGGACCGGCATCGATGCTGCAGTATTGATTCTTGGCGTAGCTGCGCTCAATGCCAGCCAAGTTGCTGGATTGGATAGTTGGTCCAAAGCAGTTTGGTTTTTGTTGGCCTTGACAAGTAAAATGGCCGTAGATATGAGTTTTTGTACCTGACGGGATTATCATGTGTAAGAAATTGATTTATCTAATCTCTTTCGTTTCGGTACTGGGGCTGGTTCTGACAAGAACAGCTGATGCAGCCGACCCTGGTCTTGTCGGCTATTGGACCTTTGACGAGGGAACGATTTCCGGAACAGTAGTCGGTGACAGCAGCGGAAAGGGAAACCACGGCATCTCTGTGGGCGGTCCTACGCCGGTGCTGGGCAAAGTGGGAACAGGCGCTTTAGCTTTAGGCCCTGGAATATGGATAGCCATTGACAGTGTTGCGGATGATCTTGCAGATGCTGATAATATAGCCGTGAATGCATGGGTTAGGACTGCGTCAGATGCGTCAACTGGCTCTAATGTATACTGGTTTAGTGCTCACACCTCCGCTAGAAGCAACATATTCATGTTCGGAATAGCGGCAAGTAACGCTCAGGGTAGAGCCAACATCTATGATGGAGGCGTAGGCGGAGCTAGCGTTACTTCCAAGGATCCTGTCAATGACAATCGATGGCACATGCTGACATATACCAAGAGCGGCTCTGTGGGCGCGCTCTATGTGGATGGTGTGGAGCAAGGTACGCACACTCCTCAATTTCCTCCTTTCAGTCCAGAAAGCCTTTGGTCTATAGGACAAGAGTGGGATTCTGGCGGCCCAAGTCAATTCTTTCACGATGATGGCAAAGTCGACGAAGTGGCCATATGGAAACGTGCTTTGACTGGCGCTGAGATTGTCAAGATTTATAATGCCGGCAATGGAATGCCGCTTCTACGTCGACCTTCGGCCTCCGACCCGAACCCTGCTGATGCGTCCACGGACGTGCCGCGAGATGTGGTCCTTGGCTGGAATCCGGGAGAATTCGCTAACACGCACGATGTATATCTCGGTACCAGTTTTGGCGATGTCAACGATGCCAGGAGAACTAATCCGCTCGATGTGCTGGTCAGTCAAGACCAGCAGGCCGTTACCTATGCCCCGCCCGGGCTTCTCGAATTCGGCCAGACCTATTACTGGCGGATCGACGAAGTGAATGCGGCGCCCGATTCAACGGTCTTTAAGGGCACCGTCTGGAGCTTCACGGTCGAACCTTTTTCGATTCCCATTACCCATATCACGGCCACGGCCTCCAGCACGTTCGGCATATCCGGGCCTGAGAAGACCATCGACGGCTCTGGTTTGGTGGACGACCTTCATGGGGTCTTTGCCGCCGACATGTGGATCAGCAGTGGTGTCCCCGCCACCATCGAATATGCCTTCGACCGGGCGTACAAGTTGCACGAGCTTTGGATTTGGAACTCCAACCAGCTTGTCGAGACTTTCGTGGGATTTGGAGCCAAGGAGGTGGTCATCGAACACTCTCTAGATGGCGAGAACTGGACCGTTTTGCAGGGTGTCGGGCCACTGGCCCAGGCTCCGGGTGCCGAGGGCTATGCGCACAACAGTACCATTGATTTCGGTGGCGCCATGGCCCAGCATGTTCGTGTGAGTGTCAACGGTGTCCAGGGCATCGCACCGCAGGCCAGCCTGAGTGAGGTACGGTTCTACTATATTCCCACCTTTGCGACTCGGCCTAATCCGGCATCTGGTGCCACCAATGTGTCGCCCGATGTCACCTTAGCATGGGGTCAGGATGGACGTGAAGCGGGTAGCCACGATGTATACCTTGGGACCGATTCCGCCAATTTATCCCTGGCCGGCAATGTCAGCGAAAGCAGCTTCGACACCCTGGCGGTGGATCTGCAACTGAGTCAAACCTACTACTGGCGTGTCGATGAGGTGAATGACGTCATGGAGCCCAGCACTTGGACCGGCGATGTCTGGAGCTTCACAACCGCCGATGTCATCATCATCGACGACATGGAGAGCTACAAGGACGAAGAGTTTTTCGAGATCTGGGCCACCTGGATCGATGGATTTGACGATCCAGCCAATGGCGCCCTCGTTGGCGCGAATCCAGGGACCGGAGATTTTTCGCCGGAATCTACGATTGTTCACGGGGGCAATAAATCCCTTCCCATCCATTACGACAATAGCGCTGCCGCCCAATCAGAGGCCACGCGCTCCTTAGCCGTTTCGCAGGATTGGACCAGAGCAGGCGTCACCACGTTGGTCGTCTGGTTCCATGGTGCGGCCGGCAACACCGGGCAGATGTATCTCAAGGTCAATGGGACCAAGATTCCCTACGAGGGTCCAGCCGGGAACATCGCGTTGGCGGCGTGGCAGGCCTGGAGTATCGACCTCGCGTCCTTGGGAATGAATCTGCAGAGTGTCCGCAGCCTGGCCGTGGGTATCGAAGGCAATGGCGCCACTGGCACTCTGTACGTCGACGATATCACGCTAACACAGTCGGCTGCCGAGCCCATCGATGCGTGGCGGGTCTCTGCCAGCACTGATGATGCCGAAGAGCATATATTGGACGGCGGTGTCATGGAAAGCTTGACCAGTAGTGACCTGGAACTGGGCTATGAAGGAGGCAATGCGGCCCCTGCCAATCTCCAGACGATCGGCTGCCGATGGGTCGGTATCGCCGTGCCCAAGGGTGCGACCATCACCGAGGCATGGGTGCAGTTCAGCGCCGATGATATCAACAATGATTACCATGCCCTGGCCGTGTCTCTGGTGATCGAAGGTCAACTGTCCCCGAATCCTGATACGTTCGCTGCAACGAACGGTTCCATCAGTGGCAGGCAGACGACCTCCGCGCAGGTCGTGTGGGACATTCCTCAATGGATGACCACGCACCTCATGGGTCCCGGGGAGCGTACGCCTGACATTTCCAGTATT
>JADFMM010000461.1 GCA_022563885.1 Planctomycetota bacterium
ATGAACAACCAGATTTACGGCCTCACCACCGGCCAAATCTCGCCGACCAGTTCCGTGGGAATGAAAACCAAAAGCACTCCCTTTGGCAGCGTCGAAGCGCCTTTGAATCCCATCACCACCGCTATCATGAACGGCGCCACCTTCGTCGCCCGGGCCTATAGCGGCGATGTGCGGCACATGACCGGGATCATCAAACAAGCGATTCAACATTCCGGGTTTGCCTTGGTGGATATATTCAGCCCTTGCGTTACTTTCAACCACGACAACGACCACTCCTTCTTCAAAGACCGGGTTAAGAAGCTGGAAGACGAGCAGCACGACACCAGCGACTGGAAAGCCGCATGCGAGAAAGCGATGCTCTGGGGCGATACGATATACACAGGACTTTTCTACCAGCGCCACGGCCAGCCCACCCTTGGTGAACAAGACCGAGTTCTCGACGATGGCCCTCTTGCCCATCGTCCGCTGGGGCTGTCTGAAGACCAGTCACAGAAGATCCTAAAGAGCATGATGTAGTGTTTGACTTTCCACCGGCGAGATACCGCCGACGGTCTATCAATTCGGATATGGCAGAAGCGGGTTCCATCCAGACGTTGGGTGGGGCCCGTTCTGCACTTGGTATCCTCTGATGTCTCCGACGCTCTTTTCCGCCAATTACCAACATGAAGGTGTCGTTGGTTCGGCACGTAAATGCCGGTTGCCCCCGACACCACCATCGATGAAAATAGGAGAGTTCAGAGAGGGCAGATCCCTCTCTGGTTGAGGGTCTGGGGGCATCCCCCAGACCCCCTTTTGGGCGGGTGGGTGGGAACAGTCAACCTTGGGGCGCCGAGCAAACCGCCCATGGAGCGTTTATTTTCTGAGGAATTGTCTCAAAAGAGGTGGGAAGCTCTTTTTCCATCCGGCCGCAAGGTCTTTCCGGGAATGTTCCCCATCCACCTCAGACGGACCAGTCAATGGGTTTTTCTCCCCCATTGAACCCCAAGAACGATGAAGGGGTACGCAATTGATCTATGCGGATATGTTATCTGAATTCGCTGTAATGAGCCTGGAAACATCGAGTTGATCACATCACCCGTCTTCCACTGGTTCAATAAAGCGCGGTAGCCGGACTTTTCCAAGTCCTGCCTACCAGTAGGGCGGATGGTCTGGCAGGGTGGCCCCGCACTGGCACTTCCCGGCGTCGAGTTCCGCGTCCGCCATCTGACCGCACTGGGTGCATCTGACCCACATAGAGTTCATGCGTTCGGGTACCCATACGCTAGTCATTCCTCCAACGCCAAGATTCCCCGCAAAAAACTGGCCCATCGCATTTTTGTGTGCACCGCCTCGGGTCAACCGCTTGAGGCTTTCCGTGTCCGCCCATGCCGTAATGGTGAAACCCCTGCCCCCGATCCTGGCGGTGACAGATCCAATCATCCCCGGCATCCTGATAAGCTCTCGGAAGATTTTCTCAGTGGATGCCTCAATGTTGTCCATGTCTTCGTCGGACGCGCTCTGAATCGCCGTGATGCTGAATGCGCCGGGCTTGGCACGATTCCCAGTGTTCATGTACACCGCGGTTCCGAAGCTGACTGACCCTCTCGCCGTGGGATGCCCGTCGACCTGGAGCCCCAACTGCTCAACAAAATCCTTCTGGTCGAAGTACCCCACCACCGAAACGATCTTGTCGCCCTCAATCGTGACAAAGTCGGCTCCCGGCAATGCTATGGTCTTTTCGGTGGGCGGAAGGCCCATGATCGACCCGGAGTTCGTGCCTTTCAGGATCCACTGGACAGCGACGGAGTTGTCACCGGATTGACCCTCGCTGACCATCTCAAAGTTCAGGTCCGGAAATCCTGCCATCAGGCCACTGGCGTACTCGCCGATGGCCTGTCCGGTAAGCGGTTCGCCGGTGGACGGGTCGGTGTATGTACCGCCCTCTGCGAACGTGGCTACGATTCCGTCGGGGTCGTGCCGATTCCACGCGTCGAAATACTCGTGTGCTACATCCAGTGCGGTCATGCGGGTATCTCCGTCGAATTCTGCATCGCGTGAGCGGATTTTGAAGATGGCTTGTTTTGTTACAACAATCAGTTGTTCTTATTTATGGGCTGTCCCAAAATGGTCGCGAACGAGAAGCGAAATAGATCGAGTACACGGTTCGACAGTCTCTAAAATACGCTCTAATTCTCCTGATAGCGTTGATCTCATTAGTATTTGCGGTGGCTGCAATTGCCGATGCCCAAGGCACGGCTCGCCCAGGTAAGCCCACTGGCCATAGTGGCCGAATTTCTTATACACCAACCCCCGTCAACTACGCTGCACTGCCCGAATGCCCGGAAACGCTGTATGAACAATATGACTCGACCCAGGGTTTGAAGTTTGGCCGATCAATCGGTCCGTGTAAGGTTCTGAGCGGACAAATTGGTACGCCGAGTGATGTTGCAGGATCGATATTTGGACCAACTCTAATACCCATACCCCGCGACCGCCAAGCGGACCCGGCTCCTGCTAGTACCTGTTCCAGATGGTTCTGATTAACTGTCATTGGTGTGATACAAGGAATTCCTCTAAGTCCCTTCTCCCTCTGGGAGAAGGTTAGGATGAGGGCCATCAAGAGCTTCCTGGCAATTGAAAACTTTAGGATGCTGGTCGAAATTGATCGTGATGTCGTCTCAAAATTGCACCTATCAAAATCACCTAGAAACGGTACTAGCGCAACGTGCCGGCGTTGGTGTGATTGCTCCGGACGCCCAAGTACCCACACATGCCCCAGGC
>JADFMM010000026.1 GCA_022563885.1 Planctomycetota bacterium
CGGTCCAACCAGGCAAAGTGGTGGGAGTCGCCCGTCTCAGCGAAGAAGTGCGTGTTGGGAGGCCCGCCATGACCGGCGTCGGCATGGTGTGGACCGATCACCCTGCGTGAATCCCCCGACAAAATCGGGTCGATCGTTGTGCTGCCCACATGACTGTCGTGGTGGTCGTGGTCATCGTGGTCGTGCGGAACTGCCCCGCCAACGTCGTCCATGCCGAAATTGACTCCGTCGCCGCCATCGCCGGCATCGCCTGTCACCCAGTGGAAGAACGGGAAGTTCAGCCCGGTGTTTTGAACGCCCTGGCTAGTGGAAATGGACCAGATGAAATCGGCACTGCTGTTGTTGTCGCTGTTTCCGATGCGCTGAATGGATCCCGCGCCGGTTCCGGTGGAGTCAACATTGCTGATCGCGGAACCAGTCCATTCAGTCCCCAGTCCGGAGACGTTGACACTGCCGACGGGGACGTTGAAACTGGCCAACTCCGCGTCCGTCCACCCCCAGCCGACCCAATCGACGATGTCACCATCGTTGTCGAGGACCATCGCCCAGCCGGTACCCGGACCCGGTCCGGGGGTCCAAAACAGATTGCTTCCCCAGTAATTGTCGCCAGGGCCGTTGGTGCGGTACGACACGTCGCCAGCAGCCATCGATGCGGGCAGATTCCAAGTCACCGAATTGACCGTACTTGTGTCGGTATAGGGTGATTGGCTGACAACGACTTGCCAGCCGGTGGTGTTCACGGTCTGACCGGAGACATTCTGGATTTCGATCCAATCTAGGCTGTAAAGGTTTAGCTCGGTGATCAAAATGGGATTGCCAGCACCGCCGCCGGGTGACGTCTGTTCCCAGCCGGGTTGCATCACCTCACCGACGGTGTAGGTGCCTGCGACAAGACCAGTGAACCAGTACAGGCCGCGTTCCGTTTCGGGGTCGATCGTTCCGTTGCCGTCGAGATCCATGTCTGCCGTTGTCTGGGTGGCCACCAGAGCGCCCTGATCGTCGAACAATTCGATCACCCAACCGTTGAGCCCCGGCTCATCGGGGTCCTGCACACCATCGTCGTCCAGGTCGTTCCACTTCTGACCGTGGATCTCCGCGGAAGATCCGTTCACGTCCGTGGCGGTCACCCGTAGATTGTCAATATTGATGCCGGGATTTGTCGCCGACCCATCGCTGCCGAACTGCAAACGGATGGTGACGACCTGACCGTCGAATGCCGACAAGTCGAAGACCACAATCCCGCTATCAAGGACACCTTCGCTGTCATATCCGGTGGTCCCAATTTCCGGCGCCAGTCCAAAGCTGGGGTCCAGAGTAGTGTAAGGAAGGCCCGACAAGGGGGCAATCAGGTGTGCTGGCGGCGAAATCGCCGAGGTGCTGGCCTGCACGTTAAATCCGTCAAAACCATCTTCAATGTGCCCCGCATAGTCGAATTGGATCTGCACGTTGGTCAAACCAGTCAGGTCCACCGTCAACTCGTAATACGAGTACTCGCCGTTTGCATAGGTCCCCGGATGCCCCATCATCAATGTACCATTATTCAATGGAGCATTGGTATTGTTGATCGTAAACGCGCCGGCGGTGGTTTCATTCGGCCCCAGTCCGGATTCAAAATCCTGGTAAAAGATGTCGACAAAGAAAACGATGCCGGCGATATCGGTGATGCCGGCGGGGGTTCCTGTGCCGTCGTCGGCGTCGTTGTAGGTCGCGGTAATGACATCGTCCCCCAGCCCGGCCAACTGTGTACCTTCCAGAGAGAAAGCAGGCACATCAAACGGCCCAACCGTCACTGGGCCGTTATAAACAGCGTCCTTGGCCCCGTCAAAATCGACGTAGATCACTTGATCTTGGAAATTCGTGTGGGGATCGGCGAGCCTCAACCCAGGCAATGTGGGGACAGACTGCGGAGGAACAGCTTCCACGCTGGACGAAGAGAATCCATCGTCGGAAGTGGTGTAAGGTGAGTAAATAGAGTGAGTTGAGCCATATCCGTAGCCGGCGGGTGGTGCGCGGGCCTCGCTGATACCCGCGGCTCGCAGGTCAGGTGTAAATAGATCAAGCTGTGCTGATATGCCAACGCCATCGCCGGACGGCACGGCCGTTTCAGTGAGCGTATGTTCGTCGGTCAAATGGGTAGCAGGCAGGGTCGAGGCGTGCTCGATTTGGGACAGAGGCAGGTCGATTGGGTCTTCGCTGATGGCTTGATCGCCAGGGGTCGCGCGGTCCAGCCTATCCGTCGTTGGCTCGTCCGGACTCACCCATTGCGTCTGATCATCGGCTGGTTCGTGATCACCGGATGGCTCCGTGGGATCGAACTCGATCACGATGGCAGTCTCGGCCAGGCCATCATCATCGTAGGGATCGTTGGCCCCCAGCCCCAGGGGATCCGCGGATAGGAGTACACGGGGTTCGAGCTGTTCAAAGGTGGGGAGTTCTTGTCGAGCCCGCTCGGCTGCTGGCTCGTCCGTCGCCCCCAGTCCTCTTCTCAGTACGCTCCAAAGGCTCATCATTGGTGCTGCCTTCCCCAAAATGCCAACATCGGCCCCGCCACGAAGAATGTGAAATACGCTTTAATCGGTAAACGGAATAACATATTGGCTTGGGACCGGTTCCATCCCGTTGGCGCAAGGGGCTATGCAGTGTCGTAACCTCACTCCAACACCAGAACGGGCAGTATGTCACAGGGATTTATATTAGGACGATATAGTTTTCTTCGACACAACCCGCGACATAACTCCGAAAAACCGGTCCAGCCAGTACTCGCACGGCGTCAAGGCCTTAGCGATACCTTGATAGTTCCGGTGAGCCGGGGAACTATAACGCTCTTTCCCTATCGAATGACCCTGAAAGCAGCGACAGCGCAGCAGCAAAAGTGAAAAAAAGTCTCTGGAGAACAAGAGAAAGTGAAGACTCGGATCCCCCAATTCGCGGTTGACAGGGAAGGACATCCCCGGGCCAATATCACGGTGATGCTAGTGGCAGGGTCCACTCTCGGTAGAAACCGCGTCAGTCGTACAGACGAATCGAGAGGTAATCGTCTTGACGAGTCAGGGTATAGTTTCCCGGGGAATCCTCTCTCTCCATTGTCACGCTCCTATCGTCCCATAGGCACTGAGGCGCGATGGGATGCCCAAGCTGCTGCCGGAAGGGATCTCCCACAAACGCCGGAGGCCAATCGCTAGCCCGAGACTAGGCCTCCTCCATGTAGCGGAATCGGTCACAGTGCTCGACGAGTAGATCGTCGCATGCGTAGGCTTGGTCGGCGAGAACGAATAGATCCACATGGCTGCGCACCCTAGGGTTCCCGTCAGCCGCATGGCGGCCTTTCGACTCAACCCTTAGTAACCAAGTTTTGGCCAGCTTGGCTCAGACCTTTCCTTGTTCCTTAGGGCTTTTCAGGGTCATTGTGTTGATCGATATGGTTAAGTGTGAGGTTTGCTGCCGTCCATGCAATACTACTGCAGAGGATTGAGGGAGCAACAGACAACCCTCTCTACCCGCCACACCCTCACCAATCAGCCACTCAGTACCCCCTTCAAGAACTGCCCCGTGTAACTCCCCTTCACCTTGGCCACTGTCTCGGGTGTCCCCTCGGCCACGATACGGCCACCCGCGTTGCCACCCTCGGGGCCCAGGTCGATGATCCAGTCGGCGGTCTTGATGACGTCGAGGTTGTGCTCGATGACGATGACGGTGTTGCCCGTGTCGACCAGGCGCTGGAGGACCGACAGCAGCATGCGGATGTCTTGGAAATGGAGGCCGGTGGTCGGTTCATCCAAGATGTAGAGGGTCTTGCCGGTATCCCGTTTGGCCAGTTCGCGGGCCAGCTTGATACGCTGCGCTTCGCCTCCCGACAGCGTGACAGCCGACTGGCCCAGTTTGATGTAACCCAAGCCCACCTCCATGAGCGTCTGCAGAATGGTTAGTATCTTGGGCTGGTTCTGAAACAACTCGGTCGCCTGTCGCACGGAGAGATCAAGGATCTGGGCGATGGAGTGATCCTTGTACTTGATCTCCAGGGTGGCCTCATTGAAACGCTTGCCCTGACAGGTCTGGCAGGGGACATAGACATCTGCCAGGAAGTGCATTTCGACCCGAATGAATCCGTCTCCTTGGCAGGCCTCGCAACGTCCTCCTTTCACGTTAAAGGAGAAGCGTCCCTTCTTGTAACCCTGGATGCGGGCGTCGGGCAACTGGGCAAAGAGGTCACGGATGGAGTCGAAGACCTTGGTGTAGGTCACGGGGTTGCTGCGGGGCGTGCGGCCGATGGGCTTTTGATCGATGTTGATGACCTTGTCGATCTGCGCCAGACCTTGAATAGCGGCATGGCAGCCTACGTCTAAGGAGGCGTTGTGCAGATGATTGGCCAGGGCAGGGTAGAGGATCTGGTTGATCAGGCTGGACTTGCCGGCGCCGGAGACGCCGGTGACGAGCACCAGGCGTCCCAGGGGCAAGGAGACGTCGATATCGGCCAGGTTGTTCTCGGCCGCCTTCTGAATCGTGATCCAGGGATGCGTGGGGCTTGGGACAGGACGGCGGGGGCTGGGGATGGGAATGCTCACGCGGCCTGCCAGGTAGTCTCCCGTCACCGAACGCCGGTTGCGCCGAATCTGCTGCGGGGTGCCCTGGGCGACGATCTGTCCGCCCAGCAGGCCGGCACCGGGGCCGATGTCGACGATCCAGTCGGCGGAGTTCATGGTCTCCTTGTCGTGCTCGATGACGATCAAGGTGTTGCCGATGTCACGCAGGTGGCATAGGGTGTCGAGCAGACGCCGGTTGTCCCGTTGATGCAGGCCGATGGAGGGTTCATCCAGGATGTAGAGGACGCCGGTCAACTCCGAGCCGACCTGGGAGGCCAGACGGATACGCTGCGACTCGCCGCCGGAGAGTGACGGGCCCTTGCGTGACAGCATGAGGTAGTCCAGACCGACGTTGATCAGGAAACGCAGGCGACTGCGGATCTCTTTGACCAGTTCGGCGGCGATGAGTTTCCGGTTGCCCGTCAGCTTCAGGCCGGTCAGGAAGTCGTAGGCCGCGCCGATGGTCATTTCGGTCAGGTCGACGATGGACTTTTCGTCCACCCGTACGTTGAGCACGGTGGGCTTGAGCCGATGTCCCTGGCAGGTGGGGCAGGGCTTCTCACTCATGAAGGCGGCGTAGTACTTCTTCTGGTGCTCCGATTTGGTTTGGCGATAGCGCCGCATCAGGGTCGAGAGCAATCCTTCCCAGGTCAAGCGGATCTGCCCCTGGATCTTGTCGGAGTCCCATTGGACGATGAGGTCCTTGCCCGGCGATCCGTGGAGGACCTTCTGGCGCTGGCGCTTGGGCAGACGATTCCAGGGCCGGTCGAAGTCGAGACCCCACTGCGCCTCCATGGCCTCCAGTTGGCGTCCGCCCCAGGAGCGGCTCTGGGTGCCGCCGCGGCCGAACAGCCCCCGCCAGGGGACAACGGCGCCGCTGCGAATGGTCAACGAGGGGTCGGGGACGATCTTGTCGGGGTCCATGGTCAATCGTGTGCCGAGGCCGTTGCAGTCGGGACACATGCCCTGGGGCGAGTTAAAGGAGAAGAGGGGGGGATCCAAGGCCGGATAGGCCACGGCGCAGCAGGTGCGTGCCTCGCTCATGGCCAGGTCTTCCCGCTCGGGGATGTGGACGATGAGTCGGCCCTGGCCAAATTTCAGGGCCTGTTCGACCGAGTCGGTCAGACGCTTGGTGAAGGCCTTGCCCGGCTTGAGGACCAGGCGATCGACGACGATCTCAATGGTGTGCTTCTTCTGCTTGGGCAGGGACTGAACGTCCGTGAGAGTTTGCAGGATGCCGTCGATACGGACGCGGGTGAAGCCCTCACCCTTGAGTTTGTCGAGGCGTTCTCGATGTTCCCCCTTGCGGTTTTCCACGATGGGGGCAAGCAACATGAAGCGGGTCTGGTCGGGCAACTGTCTGATCTGGTCGACCATGGCCTGGGCATTGCCCCGTCCCACCGTTTTGCCGCAGTGGATACAGTACTGTTCGCCAATGCGGGCGTAGAAGACGCGGAGGTAGTCGTAGATTTCCGTGATCGTCCCGACCGTGGAGCGAGGATTGCGGCTGGCGGTCTTCTGTTCGATGGAGATGGTGGGCGAGAGGCCGCGGATGGTGTCGTAGTGCGGTTTGTCCATCTGGCCGATGAACTGGCGGGCATAGGCGCTGAGCGATTCCACGTAGCGACGTTGGCCCTCGGCAAAAATCGTATCGAAGGCCAGACTGGACTTACCCGACCCCGACACGCCGGTAAAGACGATGAGACGTTTCTTGGGCAGTTCGATGTCGATGTTCTTGAGGTTGTGTTCTCTGGCGCCTTTTACGACGATGGTGTCCAGTTCGACCGTTTTGCGTGGTCTGGTGGATCTGGTCTTCGCTTTCTTCATATCTGCTGAAATTAACGGATATCAGGGTGGGCAACGAAAAGATTCAAGGCTCGTCACTCTACCCGGGACAAGCACAAATTTCAAAACAGTTCTCGTCCCTTCGGTAGCCGAGCCTGTGTGTCAGTCTGGGCCTGTTGACCGAGACCAGGCCTCTGTTTACAGTATGCGGCCGTGAAGATCGACAGCAAGCCTTTCGGGCGCCGACGTACCGGTCCTGGAAATACGTGATCTCGACAAGTCCTTTCCCGGCGTGCATGCCCTCAAGAAGGTGTCCCTCTGCTTGAAGGCCGGCGAAGTCCTGGCCCTGGTGGGAGAGAATGGAGCGGGCAAGAGCACCCTGCTCAAGATATTGGCGGGCGTTCAGCCGGCCGATGGGGGGGGACATCCTCCTGGGAGGCCGGAGGTCCGACATCACTTCGCCGATGGTCGCCCAGCAGGCGGGTATCTCCATCATTTAGCAGGAAGTCAACCTCGTCCCGGACTTGACCGGGCGAGAGAACATCTTCTTGGGCAGAGAACAGATTCGAGGAGGCTTTGTGCGGGCGCGGTGGGAAGCGGCCCAAGCGCAGGCCCTCTTCCAACGGATTGGGATTGCCATCGATCCGAACCGTCGCTGCCGCGATCTTAACTGTGGTAGAGCAGCAGATCGTGGAGATCGCCAAGGCCCTCTCTCTCGATGCCAAGATTCCGGTCATGGACGAAGCCTCGGGCGCCATGACACAGGAGGAGGTGACACATCTCTTTGAGATCGTGCGTGACCTCAAGGCAGAGGGACTGGGGATCATCGATGTGAGTCACCGTCTCGAGGAGATCTTTACGATTGCGGATCGCGTCATAGTCTTGCGGGATGGAGAAGAGGTCGACACGCAACCCGTGCAGGGGCTGTCACAGCAGTTTCTGGTCGAGCGGATCGTGGGCCGTGCGATGAATTCGGAGTTTCCGGCTCGGGAGGTGCAGCGGGGGCCTGAACGATTATGTGTTGAGGGTCTCCGTTCTGCGTCTTCGGTCCAGGGGGTCAGTTTCCGAGTGCATGCAGGGGAAGTACTCGGTTTTGCGGGTCTCGTCGGGGCCGGCCGGACTGAAACCATGCGCCTCGTCTTCGGTGCCGATGTACGCGATGCAGGTGACATCTTGGTGGAGGGGTGACGCGTTGCGATTCAGTCACCACGGGACGCCCTACGGCAGGGCATCTGCCTGCTCACCGAGGATCGAAAAGGCCAGGGCTTGGTCCTGAACCACTCTGTGTTGGACAACTTCGGTCTGCCCAACTTGAAACGTTTCGGGAAGGGCCCCTTCGTCAACCGCGCGAGGCTTTTTCGTCTGGCACAGACGGCGAAGTTGGTTGTATCGTCGATGCAGCCGGATGCACCCAGGCGGACAACAGCGGTTGCCTTGATCCGACAGTTGCTGCGACAGCAGCAGATAAAACGATTCGAGAAAAAGGGCCGGTCGAAGCCAGATCGAATTCTCCGACAGGCTCCTAGAGGGTGACTCGGTCTAGGAGCTTCTGGGGCAGCCCTTCCCGATTGTCGGTTGTGACCGTGATGATCTCCACGTCGGGACGGTTCTTGATGTCCCGGACAAAACCCTTGCCCTGTTGGGAGACGGTCGCAATCAGAGGAACATTCAGCTCCAACACACGTTGCATGGACTCCACAAAACCCGGGCAGACGCATTCCATCTTGCCGATTTCGTCGATCAGGAAGAGGTCGACCGTGTTAGGATCCATTTCAAGTTCGGGTAGGACGAGTGTTTCGAAGCTACGGACATCGACGCCATAGCGTCCCACCGAGACCCAGCTCTTGTGGTGGATGCTGCTCAGGAGAGCCTCTTCGCCCCGAAAGGTCTTTGCTTGGAATCCCGTACGCTGGTCCGAGTTCAAGATCTCCTCGGTGAAGAAACCCGCCAGCCGTTTGTCGCTGAGGAGCTTTGCGAGTCGAGTCATCACCGTTGTTTTGCCGCAACCGGGGACCCCCGTTAGGAGGAGTTTGAGCTGTGCTGAGTCGGACATCAAGTGTTGCTCCAGAAGTTCGGGCAGTGTATTGGTCGATCCTTGCCACCGGTCCGTGTAAGGATCAATACGGTCGCAGAGTATACTCCTTCTCCGGAGCCTGTGCCATGTTTTTGAGTCGAGACCGGGAGGGACAGGGCGTGGGTCGTTCGGAGAGGGTTTTGGATCCCTTAGGCCTCGGGGGTCTTCGCCGTCGCCCCGCTGTTCTGTTCAAGGCGGTGAGCCGTGAGCCTGAACATCAGGTTCGAGATGGGCTCCAGCCCGTTGCGAATCTGCTCTATGGTCGCGGCCATGTCCCCGTGAATCCGAGCAAGTCTCTCCCGGTCGGGCCCGGCGGGGATGTGGGATGTCAGAAGCGCTTCCATATCCGACCAACTCGCTTCCAGGTCTTTGATGTTATCGGCGACGAAGGCAGTCGGTTCTTCAATGGGTTGGCAGGCATCGGCACTGAGGATCGCCGCCCTTGCCACGCGTTCAGCCAGGACCCTTTGATGATCGCGGGTCTCGGCCAATGCTTCCATCTGTTCGCACTGCCGCCTGAGTTCTTCGTTTTGTCTGGTCAAAGCGCCTTCGTAGGCAGCGATTCGCGTGCCCACGACGATGCGACTCTGGACAAGGACGTCATCCACCGGTTTGACGAGGAAGTCGTCCACACCCATAGTGAAGCCGGCCACTCTGTAATCGTCGTGGCTCTTCTCCGTCAGCATGATGATGTAGACATAGGGGAGTTCCTCGGACTCACGGATCTTCTCACAGAGGTCCAGGCCATCGAGGGTGGGCAACTCCCAGTTCAGGATGACCATATCCGGTTTGTGCTGCTTGATCGCTTTCCAGGCCTCCAGTCCGTCCTCCACCACCACGGCCTCGTGGCCCCAGGTGTCAAACTTCCGTTGAAAATCCGTACGCAAGCTAGGATCGATTTCAGCGACAACAACTTTCATGAAGACCTTACTCAATGACCTTACTTAACTATTGAGAGAGAGCCTAGGACAAATGTCTACCCCTCCTGCGTTATCGACCCCTGGCAGGACTCACATGAGGGATCGGTATACATTTTTCCAACTGCTGGCGCAAGAGGAGCCTGTCTGTCGTCCGGGGTGCCGATGGTTCCCACAGCCAAGATCCGATAAAACGCGCGACGTTTGTTTCGTGCCGTCCGGGCTGGTACAATTGCCGATATGAGTGCATCTTCGGTTCGGCGCGTCATTCATGTGGACATGGACGCCTTCTATGCGTCTGTCGAGCAACGAGACAATCCGACGCTCAAGGGTCGGCCTGTCATTGTAGGCGGTGATCCCCAGGGCCGCGGCGTTGTGTGCGCAGCGTCCTATGAGGCACGTCGATTGGGCGTATTCAGCGCGATGCCCATGCGGCAGGCCATGAGGCGATGTCCACAGGCAGTCATCCTGCCAGTCCGCATGGGACGATACGCGGAGGTGTCCCGCCGGATCCATGCTATTATGGCTGACTACACACCCCTGATCGAGCCGCTGTCTCTGGATGAGGCCTTTCTCGATGTGACCGGTTCGATTCCGCTCTTGGGTTCGGATATCCTGATAGGGCGGGAAATTAAGCAGAGAATCAAGGCTGAGCTGAAACTCGTCGCTTCGGTCGGCGTCGCGCCCAACAAGTTTCTGGCCAAGGTGGGATCGGACCTGGAGAAACCCGATGGTTTCGTCGTCATTACCGAGCAGAACAAGCAAGCCGTATTGGACCCGCTGCCGGTGAAGCGCATCTGGGGCGTGGGAAAGGTCACGCAACAGACCCTCGCATCGAGAGGCGTTGAGACGGTGCGTCAGCTACGCCAAATGCCCTTTGACCGGCTGGAAGCCACGCTGGGCGCCGCTGCCGCGTCCTCCCTCTATCGCCTGGCGCGGGGACAGGATGATCGTGCGGTGGAACCTGAGCAGGAGGCGAAGAGCCTGTCCAGCGAACGCACCTTTGCCACGGACGTGACGGACAGGGCCGACCTCGAGGGGGTGTTGCTGGAGGAGGTAGAAAGAGTGGCGACTCGACTGAGACGACAACAGCTCTACGCCAAGACGGTGATGGTCAAGATCCGCTATGGTGATTTTCGGACCATTACCCGTCGTACCACACTCGCTCAGCCGACCTGCCTGACAGACCGGCTGTGGGAGGCGGCCCGGTCTCTCCTGATCGCCTGGCAGAAGACAGCGTTTGGTCCGGTGCGACTGATCGGTTTCGGCGTCACCGGTCTGGCGGCCGAGCAGGGACGGCAACTGGAACTCTTCCCAGATCCCCATGAGCAGAGACTCAGACGACTCGATCGGGTGATCGATGAGGTGAGAGATCGCTATGGCGCTAACGCGCTTCAACGCAGACATAAAGGATAGTATTTCTTGCCGGTCCCTAAGGTCAGTTCGAAGAAACGTTGTGGTTCGAGCATGAGAATAGGTTGCATGGGCCCGGATGGCCTTGGCGCCCTGCTCGTGACTGCCCCGTATTTGTCACCGCCCAATATCTGGTTCATGTCTTCGCAGGGACGTTTCTTGACTTTGGATCCCTGTTTGTAGCGATCGAATCGCGTCAACAGAGGATATTGCAGCGGCATTGCCCCGGTGATAGAATGCGTCACGCAAGTTCGTGTTGCCTCTTCAGGGGTTCAGGCGGAGCCGATGATCCCGGAGGAAGAGCCGATTGAGAATGGTAAATTTGGGATGGGGCGTCTGTCTACCATGCAAACACTGACAGTCAATGGCCAGGAACGTGAATTTCCTGATGGGGTTCCCGGCAGTCTAGAGGACCTAGTCCTCCAGCTCAAGGTGACGGCTGCGGCCGTGGTGGCGGAGGTGGATGGCGTAGTCGTCAACCAGGATGCCTTTGCCCAGACCGGGTTGAGGGACGGGCAACGCGTGGAATTGATCCGCTTCGTGGGTGGCGGATCAGAGCACACTTAGATAAAATAGCATCGCCTCAGGCGGAAAAACATCAAATGAAGGTGCCATCGTGAGTGTATGGATAGACAAGTTAGTCGTCGCGGGACGGGAGTTCGAATCTCGTCTCATAGTGGGGACTGGGAAATTCGCCTCAAATCAACTGATGGCGGAGGCTATCAGGGCCAGTTGTGCGGAGATCGTCACCGTCGCCCTGCGCCGGGTGGATATCGAGAACGATCAGGATGACATGCTGCGGGTCATCGACCGTGACAGCACGCTGCTGCTTCCGAACACCTCTGGGGCCCGGGATGCGGAGGAGGCGATCCGCCTGGCTCGCCTGGCCCGAGCGGCCACCGGAATCGAGTGGCTCAAGCTGGAAGTGACGCCCAACCCCTACCACCTCCTGCCCGACCCCATCGAGACCCTGAGGGCCGCCGAGGTCCTCGTCAAGGAGGGATTCGTGGTCTTGCCCTACATCAATGCCGATCCCGTGCTGGCCCGTCGTCTGGAGGAATGTGGCGCGGCAACGGTGATGCCCCTGGCCAGTCCGATTGGCTCGAACCAGGGATTGAAGACCCGCGATGCGATTGGCATAATAATCGAGCAATCCACGGTTCCGGTGGTCGTAGACGCGGGCTTGGGTCTCCCCTCGCACGCGGCCGATGCGATGGAGATGGGCGCCGACGCCGTACTGGTCAACACGGGCATTGCCACGGCCGAGGATCCAGTGGGGATGGCAGTGGCGTTCAAGCTGGCCGTTGAGGCGGGACGTCGAGGATTTTGCGCGGGGGCTCAAGGCCCTGGACAAAACGCGGCGGCATCCAGTCCGCTGACGGGGTTTCTCGGTGAGACATCGCCTGCGGACACGAACTAGTCACCGACCCTCTGCAAGCCAAGGACGACGAAAGACGACAAACGCAATGAATCCCTCATTCTTACCGATCCTAGAGGATCTCAGGCTCGATGGAACAGACGGTCGGTGGGCCGACCGCATGGCCGATGTCACGCCCCAGGATGTCGAAGGTGCATTGGCGAGGCCGCCGGGGCGTTACTCGTTCGATCGCCTGCTGATCTTGGTCTCTCCGGCGGCCCAAGCCTATCTTGAAGCCATGGCTCAACAGTCCCATCGCTTGACCATCCAGCGCTTCGGCAAGACGATCTCCCTGTTCGCACCTCTCTATCTCTCCAGTCACTGCTGTAATATTTGCACCTACTGTGGATTTAGCTCTGAGAGCAAGACGGAACGTAAGCGGCTCTCGGTCGACGAGGCCGTGGCCGAGGCCGATATCGTGGCTGCCGAGGGGTTTTCCGATCTGCTGCTGGTGAGCAGTGAGGATCGCCACGCCGTGAATACGCCCTATCTGGTGGAACTGGCCCATCGTCTGCGCGATCGATTCAGTTCTCTCTCCATCGAAATCCAGCAGCTCAGGCAGGAAGAGTATGCCCGCCTCTTTGCAGCGGGCATAGAGGGTGTGACCTTCTATCAGGAGAGCTACGATCGAGTTGTCTATGGTCAATATCATCTGGCGGGTCCCAAGGCGGACTACGATCGCCGCGTCCGAGGGCCCGAAGAGATCGCGGCGACAGGCATGCGGCGCATCGGCCTGGGCGTCTTGTTGGGACTGGCCAATTGGCGGGAGGAGACCTTGGCCTTGGCGGAACATGGCGCCTTCCTCATGAAACATTTCTGCCGGTCCCAAATCTCCTTCTCTTTCCCCCGACTGCGTCCTGCCCAGGACGTGGAGAGTCAGCAGTTCCAGCATCTGCTGGGGGACCGGGATCTGGTACAGATGATCTTGGCCTTGCGTTTGTGCTTCGCCGACGCCGGGCTAGTGATGTCCACGCGAGAACCTGCGGCGTTCCGCGATGCTCTGGTAAAACTGGGTGTCACGAAGATGAGCGCGGGGAGTAAGACCAATCCGGGTGGCTATGGGGAAGAGACCCCCTCCCTTGAGCAGTTTTCGGTCGATGACCAACGATCTGCCGGCGAAGTGGCAGCCATGATACGTTCTCAGGGGTTTGAATCGGTGTGGAAGGATTGGGATGCTGCCTTCGCCGCAGCCGGTGGCTAGGACAACTGCGGATTCATGCGTCGTATTTGCGCTTGCCTTGGTAACTCAAGGGCGGAATGACGCTCTTTTTCCCGGTTCGTTCCTTGGGGGCCGATGACGGCACAGGGGAATCCGGCGTCTCTTTGTGGGCCGCCGGCTCGTCGATTCCGCGTAAGGCGATGGTCTGAAGGTGCTCCTGCGCCACGTCACGCTGAACGCTCACCCGTTTGAGTCGGGCATTCAGTTCTTTGACGTGGGCCTGCAAGGTCGTTACTTTCGCGGTGAGCACGCTCTTTTCCCCTCGGTGCTGCTTCTGGAGGAGCCCTTTCTCGTGGTCCGCCGTCTGCTGGACCGCTTTGGTCTTCTCTTTTACGGCCTGATCAACTGCACGCTCGAGTGTCTGGGGAATGCCCTTGATCTGCTTTTCCATGGCCTTAATCTCTTCTTCGCGTGCAGCCATGGCCGCTTCTCTTTGGCCGAGTGCCTCCTCTATCGCCTCTTTCTCTGCCAGAAGACGGGCCATTTTGTCCTTGAACGCGTCTCGTGCTATTTGCTGCTCCCGTTTGAATGTGTATTGGAACGCCTCCTCTTGCCGGGCGCGTTCTCTCTCTTCTCGGGTCTGTCCTTCCTCGACCTCGGCGGCATGCCTTGCCTGTTCTTGTTCCCATGCGAGACGCAGGGCCTTCTTCTCCGCCGCGAACTGCTCTAGCTGTCGGCGATGTGTCTCTTCCAGGCCAGCGAGCGTGCTGGCACAGGTCTCGATGCTGAAGCGCTCCCGAAGTTCTCGCTCCCTGATCTCCACGGCGAGTTGAATCTGCTCGAACTTGCCCAGCTCACCAGTGATTCGATTGGCCAGTTTCGTGAAGAGGGTCTGCAGTTCCAGTCTCAAGTCAGTGGCGTTCTGAAGAACCTCCTCCACAGAGAGGTCCATCGCCTGGCCCAGGGCCTGCTCGTCTCGCTTGGTATCCTCTCTTCGCTCAGGAACGCCACCGAGGCCTTGTAACTGCGTGACCAATTGCTGATACGCGTCCAGCAACTCGCGTTTGGTGTGTTTCATGTTGAGCTTTTGGGGGGCTGTGGTCGGCCTACTTGCCGGCATCTGCATCTCCTTGTGTTGGGCCATCCTGTGTCGTTCGATACTGACAGCATCTAGGCGCCGCGTCGCCGCTTCCTGCAGAAAATCGCTCCCAGCGCCAGCAGGAGTGCCGTGTGCGGCTCCGGGGCTGAGAAAGAGGCGTGGGTGCTGCCCGTGCCGCCTTGAGCCTCATGGCCCCAGACACAAAAGGCGGAGGGATAGAAGAGGCCACCGGACGCCCATGCAAATTGAACTCCATTTCCGATGGGGTTGCTCGCGAAGGGGGCGGCATTCGCCGTGCTTGTCATTCGATCGAGTTGGGGTGTCGGCAGACGCAGCACAGATCGTAACAACAGGATGCTCTGAGACGAGGGGTCGGGATGCAGGACCAGTGCTTGCCGCGGATGGAAGAGTTTGTGCTGGGCACCGTGCGCAAAGAGAGTGGATTCCAGCGAAGCGCCTTCTGCCCGCTGGTTGGGTAGGGGCGCTTCGTACTGCTCGTAGCTGATCAGCCAACGATCGAGCGTATGTTCCTGCACGTGACAGACAACCGGCAGCAGCTCGCTTCGCCCGGTGGCACAGCAGCCCAGCCACGTCAACAAGGCCAATTGTAGGGTCCTCCAGTTCACGCCTTTCCCCAATCTGGACCGTGCGGGATTGTCTCTTTCTTCCGAGAGCCGCGCCCCGGTGACATCCTACCAGGGGATGGCCCTCATCCACTGAGAAATGACTCCATTCACACTGACCACTATATCTAATTTGGGTCCCTCAGTGCAAGGAGGATTTTCAGACAGAGCCTAGCAGAATAACTCGGGACAAAGGCGGGTCGGCGACGATAATAGAGAGAAAGTTAAAGTCTAGGAGGCAACAGGTCTATGAGATCCATCCCCAGTCACCGAGCCGTTTGCTCAGTTCTCCTCTTCCTTGGCCCGCTGGGGGCGTCCCTTGCGGCCGGGACAGAGACCTACCGATTCAAGGAGACGTGGGGCTATCTGATGAAGGGGGAGGAGAAGCATTTCACGGGCGACGAGCCGCTTACCGACATAGCCTATTTTAGTGCCCGACTGAACGTCATAGGTCGTCTTGACGGAAAAATCCAGCCTCCCAAGTTACCCGGCCCCAAACGGCGAATTCATCTGGTGATCAGTGCCGCGGCCAGTCCGACACTGATGTACTTCTGCCTCAGAAGCAGTCCAACCACACGGGCCGGCCTGATCGGGGATATTCTGCGTCTCGCGGAACCCTTCGACGGTGTCCAGATCGATTTCGAGGCCATGCGTCCGCAGGAAAAAGCACCCTACATCTCTTTCCTGGCGGAGCTGAAGCGCAAGCTGCCCAGGAGAAAGATGCTGAGTGTCGCTGTCCCGGCTCGTACAAAACTCCAGAAGGACGCCTTCAGCTACGCGGGAATCGCCGCGGTTGCGGACAAGGTGTTGGTCATGGCCTACGACGAGCACTGGCGAAGCGGTGAGGCCGGCGCCATTGCCTCGGCCCAGTGGTGCCGGAAGGTCTGCGCCTTCGCTCGACAGCAGATACCCCCGCAGAAGTTGGTCATGGGGCTTCCTCTCTATGGTCGCGTCTGGCAAAAAGAGCCGGTGGCCCGGGCGCTGAAGTACCCCCAGACCCTCCAGCTATGGGAACAAAACAAACCCGTGCTTAAGCGCCTGTCCGATGACACCCCCTATTTCGAGTACCGCACGACCGTGACCGCCGCGGTCTACTTTGAGGATGTGAGGAGCCTGACGCGGAAGCTCTCCCTGTATCAGCAGGCCGGCGTGCGGGGCGTCGGATTCTGGCGTATCGGCCAGGGGCCCGCAGAACTCTGGCGGGTGCTCAGCAACTGAAGCTCTACGGGATTGGTGCAAAGAACATGCGGAAGTTTTTACAACGCCGACGGCCGAAGAAGGTGAATTCGTTAAACGTATATTTGCTGTCGGGCATTTCCAGCAAGTGATAGAACAGAAGAAGCTCTACAAAGGTGGCAATAACGCCGATCCTTTTGTCGTGGCAAAAGCTGCTGTCACTAATGGAACGGTTGTCACCCTGGAATCCAATCTTCCAAATGCGTCCCGCATACCAAATATTTGCGACCATTTTGATGTGCAGTGGCTAAACCTGGAAGATTTCATGGAGACTGAAGGCTGGGAATTCTAAGCTAGTCCTTGCCGTGGCAATAACATTGATGAACCATGTTGCTCGGAGCGTTGAAGCCGGCGAGGTGTAAATATTCATCCGTGGGCAAGTTACCGGACTTCCCGTACCGTGTGAATCCTAATCCCACATAACTCCTTTCATGATATGGACATAAGGTCATGGCGGAGAGAAAGGGATTGGCTGCTGGGCGAGTACTTGTGCCCCGCCGGATCGTCAGAAAATATTCTACCCCAATCCTATCTTTCGCCCGGTGGGAGCACCTGATATACTTGACGCACGATGAATACGTATTCTGGCACATCGAATCAGTTCAGCCGGCGTAGGTTTCTCCGAGAAAGCGGGTGTGGTTTCGGTGCGTTGGCTCTGAGCACCCTGCTGGGTCAGGAGTCCATGCTGGCATCGCCTGGTTCGTTGCCCGGTTCGTCGCTTGGATCTCCCCATTTTGCGCCACGGGCAAAACGCGTCATCTGGCTGTTCATGCATGGGGGACCGAGCCATGTCGATTTGTTCGATCCCAAACCGGCCTTGATCGAACATGCCGGGAAGCCCCTGCCGGAGAGTTTCGGGGAAGTCATGACGCGGCGGAAGGTGGCGCGGAATCCTTTGATGGCTCCGGTCAAACCGTTTCGACGCCATGGCCGTTCGGGTCTTGAGATCAGTGATTTTCTCCCTCACATCGCGAGCTGCGCCGATGATCTGTGCGTGATTCGAAGTTGTCACGGCGACAGTGTGAATCATCCTCAGTCGGTGTACCAGATGAACACGGGATCGATCCTCATGGGTAAGCCGAGCCTGGGAAGCTGGGTGGCGTATGGCATGGGTACTGAAAACAAAGACATGCCTGCGTTCATCGTGATGCCCGATCCGGGCAGCGGCATCAAGGGCGGTCCTCCGGCCTGGGGCAGCGGGTTTCTGCCTGCGACGTTCCAGGGCACGACGCTGCGGCCGGGCGACAACCCGATTCTAAACCTTAAACCACACCCGGAACTCGGTGCGAGGCGGCAACGGGATGTGCTGGACCTCATGGGGAAATTGAATCAACAACATCTCGCGGAACGGGATTTCGACGACACCCTCTCCGCTCGAATCGAAAGCTATGAACTGGCCTTTCGCATGCAGACCGAAGCGCCCGATCTGGTGGATCTTTCCCAGGAAACCGAAGAATGTAAACGGCTCTACGGAATCGATGAGTCGGAAACCCGGGAGTTTGGGACCCGCTGCCTGCTGGCCCGGCGCATGGTCGAACGCGGGGTGCGTTTCATCCAGTTGTACTCCGGAGATACAAACGGTTGGGACGCGCATAACGACCTGCTTAAAAATCATACCGAACATTGCCGCCGCACGGACAAGCCCGTGGCCGGTTTGTTGAAGGATCTGAAACGTCGAGGCCTGTTGAAAGATACCCTGGTGATCTGGGGCGGCGAATTTGGACGGATGCCCATGAGTGAAAAAGGGACGGGACGCGATCATAATCCATGGGGCTACACCGTGTGGCTGGCCGGCGCCGGAGTGAAGGGTGGGCTGGCCTACGGCGCGACCGATGCCATGGGCCTACGCGCGGAGCGGGACAAGGTTCATATTCATGACCTCCATGCCACCATCCTGCATCTCCTGGGTTTTAATCACGAGAAATTGACGTTTCGACATAATGGCCGGGAAGATCGCCTAACCGATGTCGCCGGAAAAGTGGTCTATGGTGTGTTGTCATGAAACGCGCGGCGATTTCGGCGTCGGTGCTCTGCCTGGTCCTGGCGGTGTGGGGCGAGAATGCCAAAAGTGACTATGTCGAAAAACCCATTGCAGACCGCGACCGGGACCATTGGTTCTGGCGGCCGTTGAGCCGTCCCCCTTTACCCGAAGTTAAACATCCGGAGGGGGTCAGGAATCCCATTGACCGCTTCGTGCTGAAGCGCTTGGAGCAGGAGGGGTTGGGTTTTCAACCGCAGGCGGACCGTCGAACCTTGATACGCCGGCTCACCTTCGATCTGACGGGATTGCCGCCGACGTCGCAGGAGATCGACGCATTCTTGCATGATTCATCCGACCGGGCCTATGAGAAATTAGTGGACCGGCTTCTTGCTTCGACCGCTTATGGGGAACATGTGGCTCAGGCCTGGTTGGATCTGGCCCGGTTCGCCGAAACCGACGGATTTGAACACGACAAGATTCGACCGAATGCCTGGCGGTACCGAGACTGGGTGATCGACGCCTTCAATCAAGACATGCCCTACGACCGATTCGTGCAGTGGCAAATTGCCGGGGATATTCTCGCTCCGGACAATCTGGAGGCGCCCGTGGCTACCGGATTCCTGCTGGCCGGACAGGATATGCCGGATATCAACTTGAATGAAGAACGTCGGCACACGGTCTTGAACGAAATGACGGCGACGGTCGGCGCCGCTCTTATGGGGCTCAGTTTTCAATGTGCCCAATGCCACGACCACAAGAACGATCCCATCAGCCAGGCGGACTTTTATCGATTGCGGGCCTTCTTTGAAAGTGGGCTGTCTTTTGATGAACAGGTGGTGGATTCCGAGGAACGTATTGAAGTCTGGCGTGCGGCAAAATCCAAGAGAGACCGCGAGCGGAAACAGAAGGAGAATGAACTTCGTCAGGCGGAAAAAGAGGGAGCGGACTCTGCACGCATCAAGAAAATGAAGAGAGATGTGGAGCAGATTCGTAAGCGCTCTCTGCCTCCCGTGAACAGTGGACGCGTGATGAACGAAGAAGGTAAGCGCGTCATCTCCCACCTGATGATTCGAGGAGATTTCCGGCGTGCGGGAATGGAAGTACAGCCCGCGTTTCCTCGCATCGCCAATCCGGCCAAGTGGGCTCCGGACTTGAAAGATTCGGGAAGAGCACGGGCCGAACTGGCAGTCTGGCTGACCCGGGATGATCACGCCCTGGTCACTCGCACCATGGCGAATCGGATTTGGCAGCTCCACTTCGGACGGCCGCTGGCGCCTCAACCCAACGATATGGGGCGGGCGGGAGGACCGCCTTCTCATCCCGAATTATTGGATTGGCTGGCGTTGGAACTGCCCCGCCGGGGATGGAGCCTCAAGGCGATGCATCGACTGATCCTGACGTCGAGCACGTACCGGCAGGCCAGCCGGTCACGGGCGGGTCAGACCGATCCATCCGGATGGAGCAAAACGCTCCGGAAAGATCCGGCAAATCTATTGTATTCGCGCATGCCTCGACGCCGGCTCACCGGTGAGGTGTTGCGGGATTCCATGTTGCAGATTTCAGGCCGGTTGAATCGCAAACGGAAAGGTCCCGGCGTGCGGCCTCCTTTGCCTAAGGAGATAACCGGAACCCTGTTACGCAACCAGTGGGAAGTGAGTTCGGATCCGTCCGATCATGTCCGACGAAGCATCTATCTGTTTGCCCGACGGAATCTTCGTTTTCCCATGTTTGACCTGTTCGACCGCCCGAGCGGCATCGAGAGTTGTGCCCAACGCCAGGAGGCCACCACCGCGCCTCAGGCCTTGACGTTATTGAACGATGGATTCACGATGGATTGCGCCCGCGCTCTCGTCAAGCGTTGCGTGGTCAGGGAGCCCCAGTCGCGTATCGGGTTTTACTATCAACAGTTGCTGGGCCGAAACCCGGTAGCGTCGGAAATGACGTTGGCGTTCGAGTTTATTCAAAGTCATCCCGATGAAGATTTCTGCATCACATTATTTAACGTGAACGAGTTTTTGTATATCGATTAATAGCCCGTAGGGTGTAAGGGAGCGGCCAGAAATAACCTGGACTTTTGAAGGCCCAATTGCACCCCATCTTTGATCGCTTCTCAATCGCAAAATCCGTGACGTAGAACAGCTAGGCGTATGGTTTCGCTCAATCGGGCGTGACCCAATACGGCGCACACTTGGACCCCAAATTGTCCAAGTTATTTGTTGCCGATCCCTAACATGCCTCAACCCCAAAGACCCCCATCGGAGTTTGACGCCATTGCGATTCTGGTAGAGAAAATCAAGCATCCACAATGGAGCTTGGAAAAATTGGCAATAAAGCTCAAAGGGAAAAATCAACGTATTGAACCCCTTGAACCCCAAGGGATAGAGAATCTCTTTCTTCATCAAAATACATAAGGACCTGCAGAAGATCATCGAAGACAAAGTACTGTGGAATGCTGTCGAAGAACTTGAGAAAAGAGTCCTCGTCTTTGAATGATTACGTAAAGCCATGCGCCTTGCCCATCCCCCTGGGCGTTATGGCCTTAGTGACGAGGGATGCAAGATTGATATCAGGACGATCGAATATCGAGTAATAAAGTTTCGCATCTGGCTTAACGCGTCGCAAAGGCTATCCACAAATCCAAGATGCGAAGAAAATGATAGCTCAGATCGATAAATATTGGGAAAAACCTTTGCTGATCCAGTCACAGTACAAACAGCGTCAGGGACAATCCAGATCCAACCACAACGAACCAACAACATCCTTGAGCAGTTCTTTCGGGATCTCAAGCGTGGAGACCGCCGCAAGACAGGCAATCAATCCTGCGGTAGGACGCTTCGTACCACGCTCGCAGAAACCCCCTTGGTCAAGAACCTCCAGAATCCTGACTATATGAAAATACTGCTCAAGGAGAAAACAAGTCTCGCAGAGGTGTTCGCAGAAATCGAAATAAAGACCCTTCGTGAAGAATTCCAAAAAGCACAGCTGAGCCCAGAAAAACTCCCCCCGAAAATCAAACGCCTCATCGTTATGCCGAACTATCCTGAAAAAATTGTGAGAATGGTTGAAAAAGCTGCGCCATTATCATAATCCAACCAAATTTTTCGGTCATAGGTAACCATCTTCCCCATAATTAATGTAACCTTCTTATGAGCCAAGAGGTTACATCATATCAGGTTCAGATCTCATATCAAGCAAGAATATGAGCTAAATGTCTGTACTAAATGGGTTTATGTGAACTGTGCCAATTGGCTTTACTTTTGTCGTAGCCGCCTAAGCAGTGTCAACTGGATTTGAAGACGAAAAATGCCGTGGTCCTCCCCCAAAAGAATGGAAGTCATTCCTATGAGTTCGAACTCAGTGTCCAAATATATTTGACATCACCTCAAGCCAATCGCTACTATTCAGGTAGTTTGCAGAATTGTAAAATATAGACGTATGTATGTTATTGGCTCCCCCACGGATCATGGTTTTCAACCATAGAGCTGGATAACCGAAAGTTGAAACGATTCCTTCATTGTAGGAGTGTGGCTATGGACAGACGAAAAGGGTTTACGCTCATTGAACTGTTGGTGGTCATCGCCATTATTGCCGTTCTCATGGCGGTCTTGATGCCTGCCCTCTCCCGGGCCCGAGAGCAGGGTAAGCGCGCGGTTTGTCTGAACAATGTCAAGCAGTTGGCCTTAGCCTGGATCATGTACGCGGACGAGAACGACGACAGGATCGTTAATGGGGCGACCGGCTACAGTTTCCAGACCACGCCATGGGGTGACCACGGCAAAGAACTGTCGTGGATTGACGGATACAATCCGGGCAATGAGGCAGCCGCTCAGGAGGACATTCGGAGGGGTGCCTTATGGCCCTATGTCAAAAGTGAGAGAATCTATCGTTGCCCGACCGGCAAGCGCGGCGAGGCATTTACGTATTCTATTATGTTCTCGATGAATGCCGTTAACCACACCTGGGTGTCCAGTGTGCGGGGCGCCCATGTCAAGAAAAGGAGCGAGATGCGCCCGAATCCGACCAAGCGCGTGGTCTTTATTGACGAGGGCCGCATGACATCGGATGCCTATGCCGTCTTTTACGATCGGGAAGAGTGGTTCGACAGCCCCCCGGTTCGCCACGGGGCTGGAACAACCGTCTCCTTTGCCGACGGACATGCAGAACATTGGAAGTGGAAAGGTATCGATACCATCAAGCATGCAGGAGATGACGACTTTCGCAGTGGTCCACAAGTCGGAAAGCGGCCGGTATCAGATGCCGGTTTCGAGGATCTTCACAGAGTACAAAAAGGATGCTGGGGAAAGCTCGGCTACGAGCCTACATATTAGGCGTTTCAAACACCCAGTTCTTTCAACGGACCGGTACTGTCCGCGAATCGATCGATTTCCATACCGAAGAGGTGAGCGTAGGAGAGCCATAGATTCGCCAGCGGTGTGCCGTCGGTGCATTTGATCAAGCGTCCCGTCTCAAAGCGGCCGGCGCCTGAACCGGCGGTCACTATGGGGAGCTTGTCGTACTGGTGCGTCTTGCCGTCCCCGAGGCCGGCGCCCATGGTGAATACGGTGTTGTCCAACAAACTACGATGGCCTTCCTTGATCGCGTCCATCTTCTGGACCATGTAGGCGAATTGCTCGACGTGGAAGTGGTCGATCTTTTCGAGATCGCGCCGAACGTCATCCTTGCCCTGTTGGTGCGAGAGCTGGTGATGGTTTTTAGGTTTGTCGAACACGCCCTCATACATCGTCGGCGTGTCCCACCGCTCCGGGCCGACCATCAGCGTCGCGACTCTTGTGAGGTTGTTCTGCAGGGCGATGATCATGAGATCGCCCATCAGTCGGATGTACTCCCGCCGCGGCAGAGAGACATCATCGGGTTCGATCATTTCCACCTGGGCGATCAGGGACTTCTTCTGTTCGATTCGGTCGATTCCTTTCTCGACGGCCCGCACCGAATCGAAGTATTCGGCAAACTTTTGCCGATCTTCCATGCCCAGTTCCTGTCTGAACGCGCGGGCGTCTTCGAGAACGATGTCGGTGATGTCACGGTACGCCTTCAACTCCTGCGTTCCGAACAGTCGACGATAAACCTTCCGCGGGTCGCGGAAGGAAGGCGCGACGTGACCGGTGTTGTACCAGGAGATGTTGTCGAAGTAGATCGATTCTTTGTTGTCCTTGTGACGATTACAGCTCAGCTCGAGTGTGCGGAACGGTGTACGGTCCCCGATATGATCGGCAATGACATGATCCAGCGTTCGACTCAGCGGATAGGCAGAGCCCTTGACCTCATACGGTGCGGCGCTGGTGAGAAAGCACGACCCGCACTGGGCATGAACGTCGGTGCCGCTCTGAATGATTCGGTCGAGACCGGTGATGAGGTTCGTCTTGTGTTTCATCGCCGCCAGTGGCTTCAGCGTGGGCGTGAGCCTGTATTCCGTTTCATCCGCGTCGGGAAAAAACGCCGTTCGAACGAAACTGATGGGCACGTAGTAGAAGGCCAATCTGATCGGTGCTGGGGCAGTCGGTCCCGCGTCTCCATCAGGCGGCGCGGCGTGCAGTTGGTTCAACCAGGGCAGTGCCATCGCGGCGCCACCTGCGCCATGGAGAAAGGATCGTCGGGTGAGTTTTTTCATCGTTTCTTCTCTCTACGGGTCAGTTATCTGCCTGTAAATGACGGACTCAAGACCACTTCCTTGATCATCGTGCGAAACCGGTAATTGTCATTCGCCGAATTGGCGACTATTCGATCAAGGGAGATCCGATCGCCCGCGTCCACTTTTCGGCCCAGGGCGTAGGAGAGCAGATGACTGGCGAAGGCCTTCGCGAAGCGATCTTCTTCGGCGCGAAGGGCATCTTTAAAGCCGATCACCCCGTCGAATGCGTGCCTGTTGAAGAGAGTGCCCGAGCTATCGATCGGCAGGCCGCTGCGGTACCGGTCCCGCCATCTGCCCACGGGATCGTAGTTTTCCAGGGCGAAACCCAAGGGGTCGATCTTCCGGTGGCAGGCAGCGCATTGGGGGTTCGTCACATGCTTTTTCACCTTGTCGCGTAGGGTGAGTCCCTGCGCCTCGATTTTTTCATCGTCCTCTTCGATTTCAGGCACTTCGGCGGGGGGCGGCCCCGGCGGGTCGTTGAAGATGGTTGACGCCAGCCAGGCGCCGCGGGTGATGGGCTTCGTTCTCAGAGGCGACGCTGTCATGGTCATCAGCGCCGCGTTGGTAATCACGCCACCCCATCGTCGATCCGTGATCGGTTCGCGCTTAAATGTGATTCGAGTCACCCCCGCTCGCCCCTGCTCCTCGAGGTGTTCGTACCACCCCCTGAGACGCTCGCTTCGGTAGGTAAAATTGGGGTCGACCAGCTCCATGATAGGACGATTCTCAATCAATACCGTTTCAAACAGCAGAAGTGGCTCGAGCATCATGTGCATGCCGACCATGTAGATCATGCCGTTCGCGCCGCCGAAATAGTAATCCCTGAAGCGCTTGTTGTCGGGAAGCGCCGAAACCATCTGGTCAAGCTTGAGCCACTGCAGGGCGAAGCTGTCGCAGAAATTCTTGAGTCGTTGATCATTGATCATGCGGTCGACCTGCTCGCCGAGTACGCTAGGGTCGCGGAGGTGTCCCAACGACGCGAGGTCAAGCAGTGTGTCGTCGGGGATACTGTTCCAAAGAAAGAACGAAAGACGCGATCCCAGTGCGAAATCGTCCGGCGCTGGCGATTCGTGCTCTTGGTCGCTTGCCGAATAGAGGTAGAGAAACCGTGGCGATACCATGGCCGCCGAGATGGCAGCCTTCATGCTCGCAGTGAAAGTCTTTCCTTCCTCGAACTGCTGCAGAAATCGCCTGTGATACAGGGCGACAACTTCGCCGGTCACGTCTTTGCGGAATGCGCGTCTCAGAAAAACGCTGAGTCGACGTTTGCCTTCGGAACGTAATTCTTCTATAGGCATTCCGTCCGGCGTGACAAACATTGATTTCCAGGTCCGGCTGTGAACTGGGAACTCGGAACTGTTCACGATCGATTGACTCAGGGCGAAGAACGATTCCATCAGCACCGGTGACAGCGTCAGGTGGTCTCCTCGATTGTCGAACCCGTGCTCGGCGCGGTTGTCCCTGGGAAACGCCGCGACACCCGGCAGTGTGTTGCCGGCCCCGAGGAACTGACTCTTGCCCATGGCGCGGTTGCCAACGATCACGGATTCGGGCATCTTGCCGGTTGAGGGTTGGAAATAGCCCTGATAGTCGTGCAACGTTCGTTCGGGCAGTGCGAAGGGATCTCTGGCCAAGTCAAAAAGTTCTTTGACGGCGTTGTTGTACTGAAAGCGATTCATCCGTCGGATCGGAACTCTGGTGAGTGCCGGCTGCCGCGCCAGTCCCTCCTCAAGAATACTGTCGAGTTGAGCGATCCAGCGACTCCGCTGCGCATCGGTCGGCTGCTTCTCGTCCTCCGGCGGCATCTCACCATCTGCCAGTGCCCTGACGATCTTGCCCATCAGATTCAGGTCCATGGCCAGGGCTTGCGGTCGCGCCGCAAATGATTTGACGAGGTCGACCTTGCCTTTGACCTTTCCGTCCCCGTGACAGCGAAAGCAATACTGCTCCAGCCCGGCATGGAGGCTGGCTTCTTCTCCATACGCAGATTGCGAAGCCCAGATGCACAATAACATCAGTGCTCGCGCAGCGCCATAGAGGCGAAAAGCGAGAATGGGTTCTTCATGTACTCTTGATGCCATTGGTCCGTCACAAAACAATCCGAGGCATTCTCAGAACTGCCAGTACCACCATAATCTACGATAGCTGATGCGCATGTCCGGTTCAAGTGTTTTATCGCATGGCCTGCCCTGGGCCATGAACCCGGGCCGATATGGAGCCTCGGGGGGGAAGACGAGCGGTTTGTTTTTCGGCTGGCTGCATCCGGCTGCATCGACGGTAGAGCAAGCACCGCCTGCTTCGCCGTCTTTACCAGGTGAAAATAGTGCTCCCTCTCGGGCCGACGATGGAGTTTTCCGACAAAGGCTAGCACGCGATACGAATTTTTCGATGCTTGACAAGATGAACCGAATCAGGTTAAACAGGCCACTGAATTGGAATTTAATGTAGTAGTATCTGTGGTGCCTTATTGGTCATTCTCATAATCAAGAAGGAGCGAATGCAGTGTCAGAAGCGCATGCTATTAAACAACACCGATTTGGTGAAACCTCTCGAACCGACCGATGGTGGATTCAACCGGTAGCCGTTTTTTCGATCTTGTCGAGTTTCATCATCTACGCAACCTGGGCGGGCATGCAGGGTGCGAATTACTTCTTTCATGAAGGTGGAGCCCACTACCTTTCCCCTTTATACTCTCCCCTATTGTATGGTCTGGCCCATGAGCCGCGTGTCTTCAGCGCCATACAACCGGGCTGGTGGCCTGATTTTCTACCCTTCTCCGCAGCGATCCTGATATTGGCCGGTCCAGCCGGCATGCGAATCACGTGCTATTATTATCGCGGTGCTTACTATAAAGCCTTTTGGGCTGATCCACCTGCCTGTGCGGTGGGTGAGCCACGGAAGTCTTACCTGGGCGAAAACAGGCTTCCCTTGATTCTCCAGAACGCCCACCGTTTTTTCTTCTACATCGCCTGCCTTTTCGTGCTGGTACTTTCCTATGACGCGTTTAAGGCTTTTTGGTTTCTATCAGGTGATGGCAGCAAGGCATTCGGGATCGGTGTTGGCTCGATTGTTCTGTTACTGAACGCATTTTTCCTGGGGTGTTATACCCTTGGCTGTCACTGTAGTCGGCATTTGTTCGGCGGCAGATTGAATTGTTTCGCAAAAGCAAAAGTGTCGAAAAAATGTTACGACTGTGTGAGCACGCTAAACCAAAACCATATGCAATGGGCGTGGGTAAGCCTGGTATGGGTTGGATTCTCTGATGTCTACGTTCGGTTGTGCGCAATGGGCACTTGGACCGATTGGAGAATTCTTTAATGTCTGATCTTCAAAAGCAGCAATACGACGTACTGATTATCGGTGCGGGTGGTGCCGGTCTGAGTGCGGCAATTAAGGCGTCTGCGGCCGGAGTCAAGGTCGGTTTGATTTGCAAATCGTTGTTGGGGAAAGCACATACCGTGATGGCCGAGGGTGGCGTCGCCGCAGCATTGGGCAATGTGGACGAGCGGGACAGTTGGGAAGTGCATTTCGCCGATACCATGCGTGGGGGCCAGTACTTGAACAATCCCCGCATGGCAGAACTGCATGCGCAAGAAGCGCCAGATAGAGTTCGTGAACTCGAAGGGTGGGGGGCGTTGTTTGACCGGACGGATGAGGGAAAGATTCTTCAACGGAATTTCGGGGGACACCGCTATCCACGGCTGGCCCACGTGGGAGACCGTACCGGGCTTGAAATGTTACGTACTCTCCAAGATCACGGTATTCACCAAGGCATCCAATTTCATATGGAATGTACCGTATTTCGTCTCTTGAAAGACGGGGATAGGGTTGTCGGTGCGTTTGCCTATGACCGGGAAAAAGGCCGTTTTAGTCTCTACCAAGCCAAAGCCGTCATTATGGCGACGGGTGGTTTTGGACGTGCATTTAGGGTGACTAGCAATAGCTGGGAATACACGGGAGACGGACACACCCTGGCTTACGACGCGGGCGCTGAATTGATGGATATGGAATTCATTCAATTCCACCCAACGGGTATGGTTTGGCCGCCCAGCGTGCGTGGTATTCTGGTTACAGAAGGTGTGCGCGGCGAGGGGGGGATTCTAAAAAATAGCGACGGCAAACGGTTTATGTTTGATGATATCCCTGATTTATACGTAAACTCGACCGCAGACAATGAGGATGAGGGGTGGCGGTATACCCAAGGAGATCGGGATGCCCGCCGCCCACCCGAATTGTTAACCCGAGACCATGTCGCGCGCTGTATCGTCAACCAAATCAAAGCGGGGAAAGGGAGCCCCCACGGCGGAGTCTTCCTAGACATTGCCTGGATTAAAGAGCATATCCCCAACGCCGAGGCGCACATCAAGAAAAAACTGCCCAGTATGTACCATCAGTTCAAGGAATTGGCTGGAATAGACATTACCAAAGAGCCCATGGAAGTCGGCCCCACTACACACTACGCGATGGGAGGCATTCGCGTGGATGGCGACACCCAAATGTCGACTGTGCCGGGCCTTTTCGCCGCCGGAGAATGTGCTGCGGGCTTGCATGGTGCCAACCGCTTGGGCGGGAATTCTCTCTCGGACCTTTTGGTGTTCGGAAATCGTGCCGGTGATCATGCTGCCCGCCATGCAAAACAATTTGACCACGTCGCGATCAGTGACGCTGCACTCGAGAATCTTAAAAAAGAGGCTTTAGCCCCCTTGGACCGGTTCGACGATTCATCGAGCGACGCGCCAGGACCGTATCAGATCCAATACGAATTGCAGGACTTCATGCAAGATCTGGTAGGAATCGTTCGTGTGGAAGAGGAAATGAAAGACGCCCTGGGAAAAATCGGGACTCTAAAGGAACGAGTGAAAGAGGTAGCAGCGTGTGGGAATCGCCAATACAATCCCGGTTGGCATACCGCTCTTGATCTGCACAATTTACTGACGGTGGCAGAAGCGGCAACTCGAGCGGGCATCGAGCGTAAGGAAAGTCGGGGGGCACATTTCCGTGACGATTATCCCGAGAAGAGCGAAGCATTCGCCAAGGTAAATATCGTCATTAGCAAAGAGCACGACGGCGGTATGAATATTCGACAGATACCCGTAAAGCCCCAAACGGACAAACAGAAGACCATCATCGAGGAAAACGTGTAATGGCTAAAACGCAGTTCAAAATATGGCGCGGCGATAAAGAGGGTGGGGATTTTGAAGACTATACGACCGAAGTGACCGAGGGAATGGTGGTGTTGGATGCGGTGCATCAGATTCAAGCGGAATCGGCTAATGATTTGGCGGTCCGTTGGAATTGCAAAGCGGGGAAGTGTGGTTCGTGCTCGGCGGAAATCAATGGTCGACCCCGACTCATGTGTATGACGCGATTAAGTGATTTTCCACTCGATGAAGGCGTGGCGATTGAACCTATGCGGACCTTCAAGATAGAAAAAGATCTGGTGACGGATGTCTCCTGGAACTACAAAGTGAAGGAGAAAATTCCCAAATTCTCACCCCGTCCAGCAGATAATGCAGATGGAACATGGAAGATTGACAGCGTCGATACCGATCGCGTTCAGGAATTTCGGAAATGCGTAGAATGCTATTTATGTCAGGACGTCTGTCATGTACTTCGCGAACATGACTTGCACGATGAATTCATTGGGCCCCGTTTTCTGGTGCACATCGCCGGATTGGACATGCACCCCATCGATATCGAAACCAGAACCAAGCAACTCAAAGAAGAATATGGGATTGGTTATTGCAACATAACGAAATGCTGCACCACCGTTTGCCCGGAAAATATCAAAATCACCGATAATGCGATTATTCCTTTGAAAGAACGTGTCGCCGACGATTTCTATGATCCTATCAAGAAACTAATGAAGATTTTCAAAAAGTAACACGAGACCTATCATGCAACAGTTCAAAAAAATCTCCCAGGCTTCGGTGCCCAGTGCGTTGAAAAAAGCGGAGAGATACCGATTGCTTAACGAGCCAAGTGAAGCTGAAAGTATTTGCCATGATATTCTCGAAGTTGACGCCAAAAACAGCGATGCTAAAGTAATGCTTATTCTGTCCCTTTCGGATCAATTGACTGAACGTATGGCCGCGTTTGAAGAGGCCCGAGAGGTTGTTGGCACGTTAGCGAATGATTATGACCGCAATTATTTCATGGGCTTACTATGTGAACGGAGAGCCCGCTCGCATTTTCGGCATGGTTCCGTAGGTTCCGAACATGTCGCGTATGACTGGTTTCAAGACGCATTGCAGTTTTTTGATAAGGCGGCGAAAGGACGTCCCGAGGGTAACGACGATTCATACTTCCGCTGGAATGCCGTCATCCGCACCTTAGAGCAACATCCTTCATTGCAACCCCATCAGGAGAATTCTGAACCTCAGTTATTGGAATAGGCAATTATGTGGTTATCAACGGTTGGGGCAGCAATGTTGGAGGAGCGGGGAGCCGAACGCCACGTTTAACGGACTGCGACAGTCCGGCACGCACCATCTATCTTGCGGACAACGAGGACGGCCCCTGGCGCACGATTATTACGAAGGCCTCTGACAGGGACGTGACGCGTTGCGATGTGTTTCGACCGTCACACCTTTCCACTTCGAAGACGCAAGGCATAGGCGACGGTCGACGTGTCGCCCGGGCCCGTCACCACGGCGGCGCAAACTGTCTCTATCTCGACTGGCATGTGGATTGGGTGGACGCGTCCAAGATGACCGAAGAGAGGTGGTATTTTGAGAGATGAGGAAATGGGCTTCCGATGGTTGTGCGGGTCGTAAGGCTCGGGCCTTTCCATCTTGAATCGCTATCCCTGCTGACGGTATAATAACGCCTATCGGCTCAATTTGTTCTCCTGTACAGGCAATAAACACAATGACGGTCAGGATCATATCTTTGGTTTGGTTTGTTCTTCTGTTGTGTTGGACGGGTTGTACTCCACAGACATATCCGGACACCCCCAGCCCCGGGATCAAACGATACCCGGATGCAAAACAGACTCAAAGTCGATTTAGCCGAAGACTGGCCCTCACCACTTTGAACTTCAGCATCGATGATTGCCGCTCAAACCTTCGAGCTGTTCACAGAGCCATGGATGATCTAGGCGCCAGAACACAGCGTGAGCACTGGGAATCCACCAAAAAGAGATCCTCAGAACTGGATATAACATACAGTCAACTCTGTCAACGATGGGCAGACATGGGTGGGGAGAGTGTTGACGGAGACGAAAATAGACTCCATGTCGAGGCAAGGCTTGATGAGCTTGGGCAGATGCTTCAGAGAACGCGTAGGAGAATAGTGGACTGCGACAAGAACTATGCCCAAGCAAGAACGCTGTATGAAGCAAAGAAAAAACGCTTTTTTAAGGCGTTCCATGCCGATCTTCAGAACAGGCATGTCGCCGAGGGGCGGTTTTACACAGGGGGTGATATGACCCTTGGGTTGAGTGCAATCGATATATTGCCTCAGCACATTCTAGTAACGATTGAAGCCTATGCCGCAATGGGAAAGAAACATTCTTCGCAGCCCCATGAGACACTCCCGATGGGGAGACCGAGAGGACTGTCCTCTCTGATAGATCTGGAGAATCAGATCCGCTTGATAGACGAACAGGGAGTGGAATTGGGGTCTCCTGTCGAAATCGAGTATGACCGGTTACATACCGTTGATGGACTGATCGTCACACTGGCCTATGAAAGGCGTCTGGATGCTAGCAACACACCGGGCAAACTGCTCATCGAACCATTTATCTTCAAAAACAAGGAGCCCATCTCGCTGACTATTCCATTTGAACCAAATGAACTTCATATCAACAGAGGCTTGGAGACAGCAGACCTCCTCTCTTCAAGCCCATTTGATGACGCTCACCAGGTGAACGGGCAAATGAAGATGATTCGGTGCCAGCGAGTAGGAATGCACCTAAAAGTCCCTGTCACTCTGGACATACACGGCGTGAAGATCAGGACCAGCATGATCTTGGACACGGGCGCTTCAATGACTGTCCTGCCTAAATCTCTGTACAATCGGGGTATCGCCAAGCCGCTTGACAGTCTGGCCCGGATAAGGATGAAGACGGCCAATGGTTTTATCACCTGTCCGGTGGACAGGTTAACAATCTCTACTTCAGCTTATACAAAGACCATCTCTGTCGCACTGGCCAATGATTCAACATCGCTATTGGGAGCGAACTACTTCTCAGACCGTCGCATAACCATGGATCTTAACAACGAATGTATCTATATTCATCCCGAACATTAGGTAATACTAGGGCAACGAAAAGCCGTCGCTCTTCCACACGAACTCCCGATGCCACCAGTCACCGGTCGCCTCACGCTCATCCTGAGTCGTGAAACGATACTGGTACAACACCACGCGCACATACTTCGGCGGTGCATCAGGAAACGGGTTGTCTCCGAGTAGGGCGAGTACGTCTGGGCTGCCCTCCATCAAGCGCAGCAGGAAGCGTTGAAACCATGGGCTCATGTGGTTCGGTTGCACCTGCTTCGTTTGCCGGTGAACGCTTTCGAATCGCAGTGCCTCGAACCACATCTGCCAATCGAGTCGCGGTTGATGCGGAGTGTTGAAGCCTGGCGCACGTGACAGGTCCCCGGCCTTCCACCTGAACTCATAGGCTGTCCAATCCCTCCCGGTCAGACTGCCTTCGACCACGATTTCGGGTCGCGTCTCGGTCATGCGGCGGAACAGACCATATCCATTCACGAGATGAAGCGATCGAATGCCGAGCTTCGACTCCAACGGCTCACGATAGTGCGCCGAGGGAAATGCGGCATGCATTACCTGGAACGAGCCTAGTAGCAACGCCACTGCGGCGAATGGTACCAGCACGGCGCTGCGCCAGCGCGTCGGACTCGCCAGCCACGGAGGATCCGATGATTCGATACACTTGCGCATAAAACGAGGCCAACAGCGGTCATCGAGCAGCAGAAGCGTAAGCAATAAGGTCAGCACGTTGAAGAAGGTGTAATTCCCCGTCGCCGCGATCAGCCCCATGAATGCGGAGATCAGGGCGAAGGCGGTAACCCGTAGGAATCGGGGACCAAAGATGAAGAATGGCACCAACAGTTCGATGACAAATACGGCAACGACAGAAATCCTCTGAAGCCCATCCGGCAGTTTCGCCGCATACCAACTCGTCCAGACCGGCAACGGCTGAGTCCAGTAGTGAAAGTCCATCGCCGTCAAGTCTTCCCACGCATTCCACACCGGGGTGCCGTCAGGACCGAGGGCATGATCGTTCCAGGTTAGTTTCACCGCGCCGGATTCGAAGAGGACACGAAAGAGCAACCACAGCAGTAAAAACAGGACCAGCCTCGGTGGATGTGCCCCGGGAAATAGTCCCGCCCACCAGCGCCCGGGGGCTAAAAAGATGGCCACGAAACCCGTTTCGAGAAGCAGAATATCCCACTGAAAAGACAGAAACATCTGTCCGGCATGGAACAGTGACAGGTAGAGCACCCAAAGTGCGATCAACATCGGGATCGGCGCGATCCCGATGATCAGCAGTACTGAGCAGATGACTCCCGCAAGACACAGTCCATGCAAAAACGCATCTGAAGAGTTCAGCCAGGCCAGCGTCGGAATCTCGCGATAGGGGTTGAGAGGGGGCTCCTGTTGCGGAAGCAACTCACCCATTCGCTCGAGATGCTCGGCGGCTGGGATGATGCCGTTTGACCCGATCAGTCCGTCCAGCTGAATCCACAGGGACATGATGGCAATGAAGTAAACCAACCCCAGGCCGCGAAGAAAAAGTGCCGATGAAATATGGTACTTCGGCGGATTCAGTTGTTTGCCCCACCAGACCCGCAGAACCGGGGAAATCACTGACCGCGATCGCGCCACACAGGCGTACAGCAGATCAGCGACGAGTCCGAAGCCGGGAACAACACGACACGTCCAATAGAGCCAGCGTTTTCGACCACACAGCGACATCGTGCGCAACACGGCTCTCGCACCGCGACTGAGGGTGCCGTCCGGTTCGATCAGAAAGACCGACTTGCGAAATTCACTTGCAGAGATCTCCGGCAGCCGTGAGGCCGCTTCCTGATAGGGAGCGTAGTCGATCTGCTCCCCTGTTTCCTCTCTCCACCGTTCGATAGAGGCACGGCAGAATCTGCATTCACCGTCGTAGATCATCAGCGGTTTCTGCGGGGGCTTAATCATCGTTTCGCCCTATCCCGCCAGGCTATCCGCCAAACCGTCTCTGCTCACTGTCCTGTCCATTGGTTTTACTCGATGCCGGGAATCCGACCTTCTAGGAGCCGCAAAGCCCCTTCTCGCGACATACGCTTCGCCTCGGCTACGACTTCCTCTGGAACCCAGTCCGGGAACTGAGTTTCCACAACTTCATGGCGCCCCTTTGCGCCGTGCAATTCTCTTACTGATGCTAGGGAAGAGGGCGGGAGATCTTCAGCTACTTTGACAAGCGCTGCCCACAGGCGACGATGAACGTACGTTATCTTCCCCTGAAGGAGACGGCAGACGAGGACTTGCTCGGCCTCTCGAACGGTCCTTGTTAGTGCGGAGATCAGGTGGCTCTTCGGGTGACTCCACCAGCTTTCAGAAATGACCCCCCCGGCTATTTGAGCCACGAGGCTGGAGGTCTTTCCCCGGGCTGATTCGAGCATGATTCCGTTCTGCTCAACGAGCTTCAAAGCCTCACGTTCGTTCATGAGCCATGCCCTGGGCAGCCTAACATAATCCTCTATGGTTCTCGATAGCTCCTAGCCCTTTTGTGAGCGAATATACTCTGCAATGAAAAGAGCACCGGTTATTAGGATGATTGTTATCCCTATGTTGATATCCAAATTCTCCGCGTTCACAGCAACGCCGCCACCCACTAAGGCGATAGCTGTTCAGATTAATCGTGCCTGTTGATTGGTCATTACGCTTTCTTCCGAAAGAGGCTTCTCATTTTCATTCTCATGCTGTCAAAGGTTCTACGCTAGCGACTAATCAGTAATCAAGGCGTGACCTCAAGAACTTATGTCCTAAGGGTTGACTCTACGGCCTTCGCCCTTTCTTCTCATTGATGAAGGTGAAGAGTGTAGTTGACGGTTCGTAGCGTCGCCTGGCTGGTCGAGACCTGCCCGCAGAATAGTCAGACAAACTCCGTTTTTCCCGGCATGGCCATGGGCCGGATGGGCAAGTCCATGTTCCAGGTTAAGTTGTCGGGGACGAGTTGTTCCTCGGAATTCAGGGCTTCGGTCCAGGAGATCTCTTTTCCGGTGTAGGCGGCCATGCGTCCCATGAGGGCCATGAGCGTGCTGTGCGCCATCCAGATGCCATCATTAATGGGTTTGCCGTTGCGGATGGAGTCGAACAACTCGTTGTGCTCGATCTGGTACATGTTGGATCTGGGACCCTCATAGCGCCAGGACTCCTTGCCGGTGATGGTGGGACCACCCCGGCCCGCGATGGTGCCCACACCTTCGGCGCCCATAATGTAGTCCGAGTTTTCACCGTAGCAATTGCTGATCTGACGTTGGGCCATGAACGCGCGGACTCCGTCTGGGAATTCGTAGAAGACATCGATGTGGTCGAAGATATTGCCTTCGTTGTTGGGGAATTGGCGACCGCCGGTCCCCACTGCTTTGAGAGGGAGGACTCCATTCATCACCCAGGCAATCTTGTCCACGCTGTGACAGGCCTGCTCCACCAGCCCATCTCCGGATAACCAGGTGAAGTTATACCAGTTGCGGAGTTGCCATTCTACGTCACTCATGCCGGCGGGGCGCCGACTGGCTGGGGGCATGGGCTTCACGGGTCCGGTCAAATAGGTGGCATAGACGGCACGAATCGCGCCAATGGCGCCCTCGTGTATTCGCTGGTAGAAGGGGCGACGCGCCAGGTGATACCGCCAACAAAAGCCGGCTACCAGAGCCAGGTTCTTCTCCTTGGCTATCGCGGCGGACTGGAGGACGGAACGCACGCCTGGGGCGTCGGTGGCCATGGGTTTCTCGCAGAAGACATGTTTCCCGGCTTCGACTGCAGCTCGGAGATGCTGTGGTCGGAAACCAGGGGGTGTGGCCAGGAGAACCACATCCACATCGCTATCGATCACTTTCTGGTAAGCGTCCAGCCCCACGAAGCGCGCATGGACGGGGACCTTGACGCGTTGCCCGAACTGCTCGTTGCCCTCGAGGTTCTTACGACTACTCTGCAAGCGATCCTCAAAGACGTCGGCCATGGCTGTCAAGACCACGTCTTCACCGGTTGTCAGGGCTTGTGCGGCAGCGCCGGAGCCGCGGCCCCCGCAGCCTACGAGGCCCACGCGAATTCGGTCGTTATTTGCTCCGTGTGCCTGCGTGGCAACGGAGAATCCCGCCAAGGCGGTAGCCTGAGTGCTGGTCTTGAGAAAATGGCGACGCGTCATTGTTTCTTTGTCCGGTTTCATGGAGGCACCTTTCTTTTAAGGGAACTATTGCCAGCTCTTGAGAGCGACTGATGAGGAATCACTTTTCGCGCAGTACGACCAAGGGCCTGATGAGACCGCCCGAAGAGGCGCTTTCATGATGGAGATCATAGCAAGATGTCGGTGAGATGGCAAGAATGGCGATGTTTTCATAATCAATAGAGGGGGACAAAGGAGGACAAAGGGGGCTTTTGATTCAGAACTTCGGCGTTTGTGACTTACGTGACTACGACACCGTTGGTGAATCGATCGATCATCTTGGTGGCTATTTCGACTTTTATAATCATGAAAGGTTGAATGAATCGCTGGGGTATCAAGCCCCAACGGCGGTGGCAAGTCCATCTAAGAATGCTAATACTTCTGTCTAGACAATGGGGAGGGGTTCAGTTCATCTATCGCCTCTTTGATCGTCGCTGTCGAACGGAAACTGTCCTGGAAAAGCTGGCCAAGCTGCGTTAACGTGTTCGCCGGTTCAAGCAACTGAGCGAAACTTTCAAGAAGTTGTTTACGCCCAATATCGAGAAGGCACTAAGCTTTCTCGATGATGCGCTCCTACCCTCTACGTCGAATGCGGTGGAACGCAGATACCGGCGCCATCGCAAGATGCAGAAGAGTGTCTATCGCGTACGAACGCAAGCACATATCAGTCAACGTATTGCCATATATATGCAACGGGATGGACAGGCCACCGGCCGATATCAAACGATTCAAGCACTTCATTGTGATCGTCAGCAAAGCACGGACCACAGGTAATTATGCTACAGTCTCAGACCACCTCACCTTTCACCCCTCAGCCTTCACTCTTCACCCTCGCTCTCCTTTTAAAAGCAGTGGTCAGTGGGTCTGTAGGTCGGTGGTCAGTAATCAGTGGTCAGTAATCGAACACCAACACCGAATACCGAGCCCTAGATCTCATTCTGTCTAAGCGGCCGCGCAAAAATAACTTCCCATTTATAGGGGCAATCTTGACATTAT
>JADFMM010000217.1 GCA_022563885.1 Planctomycetota bacterium
CTCATCCGGCCCTCAAAGCTGCCTCGCCCCAAGCGCCCATCGCGGACTGGTTCATCGGCGACGATTTCCACCACAACGGCGTCTTTTACCTTGCCCACGCCTTTCGTTTCCTTTCCCGCTTCGGGCAGACGCTGGAAGAGCCCACCCGGATGCGTTCGCTCCCGTTCGATTCCAAGACCCCCGACGGCTACGAGTTTTACCTCAAGCTCGGTCCCCTCGCCAACGCCGAGAAGCGACACTTCAAGGGCAAGATCAACTTCTGGAAGGAACTGATGGAGCACGGCGACTACGACGCGTTCTGGCAGGCCCGCGACATCCTCCCCCACCTCAACAACGTGAAGACCGCGGTCATGACCGTGGGCGGCTGGTTCGACGCCGAGGATCTCTACGGCCCGCTCAAGATCTATGCATCCGTAGAGGAGAAGAACCCGGACGGCTTCAACGCGCTGGTCATGGGTCCCTGGGCGCACGGCGGATGGTCGAGGGGCGACGGCGATCACCTCGGGCACGTCCGCTTCCATGCCAAGACCTCCGAATTTTATCGCAACAACATTGAACTGCCGTTCCTTAAGCACTTCCTCAAGGATGCCGAGGATCCGAATCTGCCCGAAGCCTATGTGTTCGAGACCGGGACCTGCCAGTGGCGGCGCTACGACTCGTGGCCGCCCGAAAAGGCAAAGGACCAGTCGCTCTATTTCCGCGCCCACGGCAAGCTCTCCTTCCAGCCGCCCGGAGCGGATGAGGGTTTCGAGGAGTACATCAGCGACCCAAGCAAGCCCGTGCCGTTCATCCCAAACATCGCCATCGGGATGACGCGCGAACACATGCTCGACGACCAGCGCTTCGCTTCAACCCGCACCGATGTTATCGTTTACCAGTCCGATGTCCTGGCGGCGGATGTCACCGTCGCCGGTCCCATCACCGTCTGCCTTCACGTATCGACCACAGGCACTGATTCGGACTGGGTGGTTAAGCTGATCGACGTTTACTCGGGCGATTATCCCAACCCAGACCCGAATCCCGCCGGCGTCAATATGGGCGGCTATCAGCAGTTGGTCCGGGGCGAAGCGATGCGGGGCAAGTTTCGCAACAGCTTCGAGGCTCCGGAACCGTTCACGCCGGGAGAAGTGACGAAAGTGGAATATGTCATGCCGGATGCCTACCACACCTTCCGCAAGGGTCATCGGATCACGGTTCATGTGCAAAGCTCTTGGTTCCCCTTGATCGACCGCAACCCCCAGAAGTTCACCGACATCTACAAGGCGACCGAAAGCGATTTTCGGAAAGCCACCCAGCGCGTTTACCAGTCCGCCCAGGCCCCATCCCATCTTCGTTTACGGGTGCTCACCCCGTAACGCGCAGCCGTGTGTGGAGGCGTAGCAAACGACCTGAACGGGTTTCCGACCGGCTCTCAGAACTTTTCAAACGAGTTTTTCTTCGCCTGCTTCAACCAACGGTCATACCAAGGTTGGTTGTGCGGCAAGGGATTTCAACCAGGGACTATGCCCTAAGTGACGCTCTTCTCATATGCAGATTCAAGGTAATTCATATCCTGATCTGTCTGACTCCATTTTGACACCACAGATGCTGATTGGACTAAGCGGCTTCGCCGCATAACGAGGCCTTGATGTTGACGCACGCTCAGTCCACTACGGTTTCAACCATCGGCTGCGCGACGGGAAAAGCCATATCTATTTGTCTACCGCATCGGATTCAATGTACGGTGTGAGTGACAGTCCATTCTCATCAGGAAACATGCGTGAGAGAGCGGCTGTTTCACAGTGGTCTATCTTGGTTTGACAAACACATGTGGATGCAATAGGCCAGACAGGTGACCAGCGGGAGCCATAGAATCTGTATCGTAGTATGGGCACGGTACGAAATCCTCATTCCACCGGTAAACACTTTCGGCCGCCTTGGCCGTGGCCCCTTGGAGTAGAAGGAGTTAGGTGGATATAGTTTTTACACCCCACGCGCTGGCCGCTCATCGACGGAAGGGCCACAACGAACTCGGATACGGAAGCTTCTGGGAGACGACAGCTACTTCAGTGCCGCGGCGTGACGGCCGGCTTTAGGATCGCCGGCGGCGTGGAAGACGCCGTTCTTGTGGTCAATATAGATCATGATCGGATTGGCGATTGGGCCTTTGGTGGTCTGGACCCGATGGCCTCGTTGAGTCAGCTCTTTCCGAATGGCTTCCGGAATCCTCTCGTTGACCTGCATTCTCCCCGCTCCTTGAAACGTGGCGCTGCGGTCAGGATTCGGGTCGAACGAATCCTGATGATGGAACGTATTGAAGCGCGGGGCCGTGACCGCTTGCTCGGGCAGCATGCCGAAATCGATGTGATTCAGCAGCAAGTTCAGCGTGGTTTGGTCTTGAAGATCACCACCCGCCACGCTGATCGCGACAACCGGCTTGCCGTCCTTCAACACCAGTGTCGGTGTGAGCGTGATACGCGGACGTTTGCCCGGCTGGACACGGTTGGGATGCCCCCGCGTCGTGTTCAGACTGCGGACACGGTTTCCCTGGGTGACACCCGAGGGGCCGGGCTTGTTGCCGGCAAGATTGCAACTGGGTGTGGCGGCTACCACGTTGCCCCAGCGATCGGCAACGAGACACGTGGTGGTGTCCTGCACGGGGATGTTCGCCGTTGAGTCTTCCCACTGCGCTTGTCCCTTGATCGGGTGAGGACCGTATGGGTCGCCGGGGCGTATGTCGAGCGAAGCGTGATTCATGTCGATCAGCGATTGGCGCAGCTTGGTGTATTCATCCGACAGAAGTTGCTTTAGCGGGACTTTGACGAATCGCGGATCGCCATAGTATTCGTCGCGGTCGGCCATTGCCAGCTTGAGTGACTCGATCACCACATGGATGTAGTCGGGCGAGAGGTGTCCCATCTCCTTCAGATCGAAACCTTCGAGCAAGCGCAGCGTTTGGCACAGGTAAGGCCCCTGCGTCCACGGTCCGCATTTGTAGATCGTGTAGCCGCGATAGGTCACCGAGACCGGGTCTTCGATGCGCGTCACGTGAGCCGCCAGATCTGACTTGCGCAACAGCGCGCCCGTCTCGATGTACCAGGCTTCCAATTCGTCTGCAATATCGCCTTTGTAGAAACGATCTCGGACCGCGGTCAGTTTCGCTTCGCGAGATCCGTTCGTTTCTCGCTCTCTCTCGACCAGCTTGTGCATCGTGACCGTCAGATCGCGATGCCACTGCTCTAGTCCCGCATCGAGCAACGTCAAGGTGGGTTGAACGACCTGTTCGAAGGACATCGTCCCGAATACCTTCAGCGCCGTGACGCAGAGGTCGACGGCGCCGGGAACGGGCGCCGATTTCATACTGCCTTTCGCAGGAATACCGTTTTCGTAGAACCAGTCGATCGCATTGGGATCTAACGGAGCGCTGCCCAAACCGCAGAGGACTTTGACTCGCTGCTGCTTGGCGTCGTAGATTATCAGCGGAATTTCACCGCCGATCGCGAAGGAACCATAATCGGTGACAGAGAGCGCCAGCAGTGTCGCTGCAGCCGCGTCCGCGGCGTTTCCTCCGTCTTCCAGGATCTGAATGCCCGCAGCAACGGAATTCATCTTGCCTGCGGCGACTGCACCTCCAGTCCCTGTCGCCTTCCACGTAATCACTTCGGCAGCCGATTCCGACCAGGGTGCGATCAGGCCAATCATCACCCACCCCAAAATTGCACAATATCGCATGCTAGCCCCTTTCATTCGATCGTGTGTTGCATCTTTGCAGTCCGTCGTGTCCTCGCAGCGCCTTCATTGTGTGCCGCGCTTGCCCGGCGACTTAAGAGTGCTGGGCTGTGTCGGAAAACTCGATCTGGCTTCGAGCGGCCCTTTTTCCGCCTGGCCGCATCCGGCTGCATCGACTATAGAACAAACATCGCCTGCTTCGCCGTCTTTGCCAGACGAAAAAATTGCTCGCTCTCGGGCCGACGACGGAGTTTTCAACCAAGCCTAGTATGATGCATAATGACACATATATCAAGCTATCAGTTTAATGCTTGCCAATCCATGCATTCACGTCTTTGACCACATGCATGATGCCATTCATTTGAATCCAATGCCCTGGATAAGTACAAAGATAGGGATATTCACCGAGGGTTTTTGGCGCCACGAAGCTGAGAGTCCCGGATTCCCCAGGATAAACCAATCGAGAGGCATGTAGCACTTTATTTGAGTCAGGCACGAACCTCTTTCCATCGCGTCCCACGGGATGATTGATCATTCGGTTTGCCGCCAATCCAATCTCCTGCATCGAACCCGGAGTCACGATGATCAAGTTGTGAGGCATTATTCCAGGATTTTCGAATGTGATCTCGATCGCTTCGCCTGCCTCGACGACAATGACCTTTTTATCGTACAACAACACTTGGGGAATCGCCCGAACCGTCAAAATGCGGATACCGAGCGGCGCGAGTCTGCCCCGAATCTTTCGTGCCTGCTCCTCCTGAACAAGAGACGCGAGCTCTTCTCCTAGTTGAAGTGTATGTTTGAATTCTTTGGTATTTCGTTTTGTGGGATCAAATTCTTCAGCGTATTCTAGAGTGCTTTCTATCAAGTCGGTAAGGGAGCCCTCCTGCCAGTGGGTCACTGGAAGTCGCAGGAGTGCCTGAATCGCAGCATCTCGTTCGATGCCCTCCCGTACAAATGAAGACAGGGTAAAGAAAGTCTCCATTTCGTAGCCGGGTATGGCAATACTCGCCTGGATCGCAGCCTGTTGGATGGCTCGATTGGGGGCCTCGAGCAAAAGTGGTTTGACGTAAGGGAAAAGAGCCTCTCGAGCTTTTTTATCGGGAATCAACTCAACACAACCCAGCAGGTCGATTAGACCGCCTTGCGAGGACTCAGCCAACTTCCAGACCTTTTCTACGCCTTCAATCAGAATCAAGGCAGCATATCCAATCACCCGTGCGTGGTAATGTCCGCCTCTCACGGCCAAATTCTCCAATGATGCTCGATGGACTTTCAACTCATCTGAGCTCGAGACGAGGAGATATCGCGCAAGATCAATCAGTGGACCCAGCGCCACATCCTCGTCCTTATCGAGACGGCGAATGGCTTCGAGTGCTTGAGAGGGTTCATCGGTATGGCGGAGCGCGGCCAGTTCGGCAACAGCCCCCCATCGAAGGGTTGGATCAAGCCCCGGTCGAATCAGGATAGCGAGGCAAACGGGTTCGCTACGCTCGAGGATGATGAGTTCTTCATTAGACAATCGGCTGAGAATGTAAGCGGCGCCTGCGGGAAAATCGGGTAAATCGATCTTTCTCCTCTTCTGCGTCACCTCTTCGATGGGATCACTTTGAATGGCGCTGATGACGGCAAGAATGGCCAGAAGAAAAATAATGAAAGAAATGTTTCGACAGTTTCGCTTCACACTCACTTCGGTTCCCACATCGCTTATTGTACTTACTTGGTGGCAACAGTCTTGATTCGATCAAAGTAATCCATGGTGTCGTCCAGGGCGTGACGCATCCCGGCATCCATGGGGTGTTTGGTAGCCCTGATTGCCACGTTAGCTGCCTGATCCGATGAATTGAAGCCACAAGCCAAAACGGCCTGGAGTCGCACACGCGGGTGCCGGTCTTCCACCAACTCTCGAAGCAGGTCAATGGAATTATCGATTCGATTCTGCCAGAAACGCAACACCCGAGTTGCCGAGGCTCTGGCTCGATGATCTTCAGCTTTAAGCAGTCGATGCAACAGATCGGACTCAATGACTTCCAGCCCTTGATAAAGCCACAGGGCTTCCAGGAGATGACGTTCGAATTCAGGATTCTCAGAATCCAGATCGGCAGTCCATTTCTTTAGATGGGGAATGACTTCCTCGGGATCGCGCTCCTGTAACTCGCGACGGGCTAGGTGACGGGTGGTGTTCTCGTAGGCTTTGAGCAGATCCAGCAACACCGGAGAAGGTTGTCCGGTAATTCTGGGCGGTGTCAACAAGGGCCTTTCAGGATAGGAGATTCTCCAAATGCGACCATGGAGGTGATCCCGGCCATACTTCCTCTTAGGTTGTGACGTGTTTTCGATAAGCGGAGAATAAAAGTCCGCGACATAAAGGGCGCCATCGGGACCAAAAGCCATCGCCAGCGGCCGGAAGAAAGGATCGTCCGAAACGAGAAATTCCGGAGTTTGACGGCTTAACGTATAGGTGGTTCCCTCTTCGGCAATCTCAAACCATCGGATGCCGCGGAAATCTCCCGATAATTGATTGGCCAGAAACTTCCCTTGATCCTGGTCTGGAAAGTGCCGGTTGCGGACGATATCAATTCCCGCACCGGGCCCCAAATCGCGTGGGGCAAAGGACAAGACATCATGTTTGTTCCGCTTTTTTTTGGGATAAACAAAGTTGGCGGACAGAATGTCCATGTGAAAATAGTCATGGGACGAGGCGTCCAGGATGATACTCTGGCCCCAATGGTCGAACACCTGCCCCCAGGGATTCCAAAAGGCATAAGACGCAAACACGTCGAACCGTTCACTGACCGGTTTATACCGAAAAACCCCTGAATTTCTCAAGCGTCGCGGACCATAAGGTGACTCAACCTGGGTATGAAAAAAAATGCCTTCCATAAAATACAGAGCGCCGTCGGGTCCCCACTGGAAATTATTGATCGAATGTTCCACATCTTCGCCCCCAAATCCATGAAGCACCATACGATAATCGTCGGCTCTATTGTCTCGGTTGGAATCCTTGACATGGATGAGGTTCGGGGTTTGTGCAATATACGCGCCGCCATCGCCAAGGCAAAGCCGTGGATCATATCGAGTCGGTCGATGAAGACGGAGTGTTTGTCTGCCCTACCGTCATGATCGCTATCTTCGAGAATAACGATCGAATCACTTGGCGGCACGCCGACTTCCGGGTGGGGCCATGTCGGTGAATTGGCAACCCACAGACGCCCTTGAGCATCAAAATGCATCGCCACCGGATTGGCAATGGGAAAGTTTTCCTCTGATGCATAGAGATTGATCTCGTACCCTTTCGCCAGATGGAATTCCTTTTTGGCTTCAACCGGCGTCAAGACATCCCCTTGTCCTTCATGTTCATCTCCGCCTCTTTTGACGATCTTGCCAATTTCAGGCACGCGTATGCCGGTATATGTCGGAGTGGAAGACCAGAGAGGCGGGCCAGCAGGAATATGACTCCATACCTGCTCGGGTCTAGGTTTGTCCATGCGCCAAATCCGCCGGTCCATCTGCCCAACGATATCATAGAGTTGGTCCAGTTCCTCTGGCATTCTTTCGGCACCGGGAAGCCGATTTCGCCCACCGTGGACGTATTCCATGTTGGGTGGCCGCCAATGGAAGAAGAAACTGTAATTCTTGTCATAAATTGCCCGGCTAAGGCTTTCAAAATCGGAAGACTTGGTTCCATCCGGCGGGTCGATTTTTTCTACCAGACCCAGCGAGCGGGCCAGAAGCTGACTGACTCGCCAATAACCATAAGCCGTCAGATGGATTCCATTGGAGGTCAGTTTTTTTGGGGAAGGCAATGCGAACATTTGGCCTGAAGGGGTGAACAGATCTACAAATAGGATGTTTCGTCCTCTTGCTACTTTAGCCATGCTCTTTGTATAGAGTTCGAGACTTTTATTATGCTCGCGCCCATCGGGAAGAAAGCCGCCCAGGTTTTGGTGCGCGACGGGCGAGATCAATACAATTTGTGGCGATGATTCGCCATTGTAATGATGCGCATGAAGGTCTTGAATAAGCGTTCCCAGATCAATTTCAAATTGCGAGAGTCCATCGGCTCCCGCGAACGACTCGTTCATCCCAAAGCAAGCGAAGATGACGTCCGCTTTCTCCTGGGTCAATGAGCGATGCCGGTCGCCAAACCCCTTCGGGCGCGGCCGCAAGGCCACCTCATCGGCAGACCACCCCATGTGACGGATCTTTAATTGATGATGAGGGTATTTGCTATGCAGAAACATTTCGAAATAACCAAACAGCCCCATTCGTTCCGCGAAGGTATTGCCAATGAAAACGATGCTGTCTCCGGAAACAATTCGAAGCGCTGGGCTCTCAGCCTCGGCGGCCAGACTGATGGAGTAGATCGAGGTGAAAGAACTAGCAAACACCAGAAGAAATCCAAGCCGACTCGTCAACGAAGAAACGTGATTGGAATTGTGGATGGTTTTCATTTGCGTATCCTGAGACATTCTACGCTATCGAAATCGCCAGTCACCCGTACCTGGCGGTTCGATCTGCGGCCGCGCTTCGGTACGGCATGTCGCCAGGATGCTCCTGATCTTGGCCATTACCTCCGGATGTTGATCCGCTACGTTGGTGGTTTCACTTTCGTCGGTCGCCAAGTTAAAGAGTTCGATCGGCTTGGCCGGGTCCATTTGCACCGCTTTCCAATCGCCCATCCGCAGGCCTTTGCGAATCCGCCTGCCGGTCCCCAGTTCCCAGTACATGAACTCATGCCTCTGCTGCTGGCGGCCGACGGCTTCTTCGCCCAGGATTGTCGGCAGGACTGAGATCCCATCGATATCTGGGGGAAGGTCCCCTTGCACCCCCACCAATTCGGCCAATGTCGGCATTACGTCGGCAAAGTACCAGGGCAGGTCGCTACTCGAGTTCGGCCTGATGCGGCCGGCCCAACGCACGATCATGGGTACTCTGATGCCGCCTTCGTACATCATGCCCTTCGCACCGCGCAGATGCATATTGCCCCGGAAGAAATCCAGATCCGGACCGCCGCTGCCCTGCGCGCCGTTGTCAGAGGTGAAAAAGACGATGGTCTTTTCGTCAAGATCCAAGCGTTTCAGCAGGGTCATGATTTGCCCGACGCTGCGATCAAGTCGCGTGATCATCGCCGCATAGGCCGCCCGGGGCTGCCGCTGATCCTGGTAATGTTTGCTTTCGGTGACGTAGGGATTTGGTTCGAGGAACTTCCCCGCATATTCCGAGAGCGAGTCATCGGGTACGAGCAACTCGGTGTGTGGGATGGTGTAGGGGACGTAGCAGAAGAACGGTTCGTCGCGGTGTTCCTGGATGAAGTCGATGACCTTCGTCTGGATCTCATCGTGGGCGTACTGACCACGCTCCACCCCGGTCAGTCCGTCAGACGCGCGGCCTGAGTTGCCAGGCAGGTAGTACTTGCGATCGTTGTGCCAGAGATAGGCCGGATAGTAGGAGTGGGCGTGAACCTGGTCGTAATATCCGAAGAACGTGTCGAATCCCTGCCGGGTCGCCATGCCGGGTGAGTGAGCGTCTCCCACGCCCCATTTCCCGAAACAGCCCGTGGCATAGCCGGCCTTCTTCAGCACCTCGGCAACGGTGACATCCTCGTCCAACAAGGGGATTCCGCCGCTGTTGCCGCGTACCGATGTGTGTCCCATGTGATAACCGGTCATCAGCACGCTACGGCAGGGGGCGCACACCGCGCATCCGGCATAGACCTGGCTAAAGTACAGCCCCTCCGCGCGCAAGTGGTCAATGTGGGGTGTCCTAATCTTGGTCTGGCCATTAAAACCAAGGTGCCCGGTCCCCAGGTCATCCGCCATGATGAAGACAATATTCGGTCTATCCGCGGCGTCCGCGTTGCCCGTTGCGTACACGCCGAAAAACAGACCGACAGACGCGAGTAATGTTAGGCTGTGTCGGAGAACTCGACCTGGCTTCGAGCGGCCCTTTGTCCGCCTGGCTGCATCCGACTCCATCGACGATAAAACCAATATCGCCTGCTTCGTCGTCTTTGCCCGGCGAAAAAATGGCTCGCTCTCGGGCCGACGACGGAGTTTTCCGACAGAGCCTATTCGAATCGGATTCAGTGCCAACCCTCTTTCAACACCTCTCTCACCGGATCTAGCAGAATACCTCTCTCGAATGGGCGTTACGGTGTCGGGGTCCGGGACCCTGCCGGGGATCCATTTCCGGTTCGGTTCAAAGGTTGTTTTCATTTTGGCCATTCCTAACAAGGATTAATCGTGTGTAAACAACACAGGCATTATAACGCCGCCGCTTCCGGGGACAATACAGACCATCGTCTCTCTATCGAATAGTCCAGACACGCTACGAGGCCCTCGGCTGACTGGCCCTCATTTCATGCGAAGGGTCCCTATATCCTTGTTTCAGAAGGAGTTAAGCGGAGATGGTTTTTGCGTCTCACGGTGTTTTACGCTAATATTAGGCTTCTGCTGCTAAGCAATGTTGTGTCCAGCCATTTGCATGAGTGGCGTCCGTAATAATAGCACCTTAATTGGAATATGTCAGATAAGGGATCGGCAAGAAATAAGTTGATCAATTTGGGGTCCAAGTGTGCCCCATATTTGGTCGCGCCCGATTGAGCGACACCACAGGCGTAGCTGTTCTACGTCGCGGATGTCGCGATTGAGAAGCGATCAAAGATGAGGTGCAATTGGGCAATAAATCTCCCCGCCGCAAGCAGCGGGGTATCTTAGTGGATTAATTTAACTCTTCGCCGCAAGCGGCGGGGAATACAACCCCAAGAGATTCAAAAGTCCAAGTTATTTCT
>JADFMM010000462.1 GCA_022563885.1 Planctomycetota bacterium
ACACGCTGCAGATTCATTCCCAAGGAGGCGAGGTCGATACTCCATGCCTGCCACGCCGCCAACCCTATGTTCCCCGCTGCACCCTGGTAGGGAATCTTGGTCCCATTGACCTTGAGATACAGTTGCCCGGTGTTGCCGGCCGCACCGTGGAACCAGACCACCAATTGGCTGACGCCTGCTCTGGTCCAATCCTGCGAAACGGCAAAGGAGCGGGTGGCCTCGGATTGGGCTGCAGCGCCATTGTCATAGTGGATGGGCAGGGATCGACTGCCGCCATGAACGATGTCGGTTTCAGGCGAAAAATTTCCGGTCCCTGGATCCGCGCCCACGAGGGCGCCATTGTTGGCCTCATCACCGAATCCGTCGATCCACGTGGCCCAGATCTCGAAGAATTCCTGGTCCCTATAGCTCTCCATGTCGTCGATGATGATGGCATCCGCGGTTGTGAAGCTCCAGACATCGCCTGTCCAGGTGCTGGGATCCATGGCGTCATTGACCTCATCGACACGCCAGTGGTAGGTCTGACTCAGTTGAAGATCCACGGCCGAGGTGTCGAAGCTGCTTTCGCTGAGACTGCCGGCCAGGGACAGACTGTTGGCATCGGTCCCAAGGTATACATCGTGGCTACCCGCCTCCCGTCCATCACGGCCCCATGCTAAGGGGACAGCGGGCGACACATCGGCGGCCCCCGATGCCGGACTGGGTCGACTGGCAAGGGTCGGGACGGAGAGGAACCGCACTTCACTCAAACTGGGCTGTGCTGCAAATCCCTGCACACTGTTGATGGTAATGCGAACGTGCTGGGCCGCGGCGCCGCCAAACGCAATCCTGTTGTTCGCGGCATAACCCTCCGTTCCCGGAGCCCGTGCGAGTTCCGTAACGCCTTCCAACACGGTCCAATCGGTTCCATTGCGGGAATGCTCGATCACGACCTCTTTGGCTCCAAATCCCAGCAGGGGTTCGATCAACTGATTAGAGTTCCAGATCCATAGTTCGTGAAGTCGGTGCACCCGACCGAAATCGTACTGGATCCAGGCGGGAATGGCATCACTGAGCCACATGTCCGCAACAGCGGTTCCATGGAGGTCCCCCACCAGGCCGGAGCCGTTGATGGTGTTCTCGGCTACTGAGAGACCGACGGAGCCGGAGGCAGTCGCCGTGATAGCGGTGATTGGATAGGCAATCTGTTCCACCGTGAATTGCCACAGACTACCTGCAAACACGGAAAAGTCCGGGGCGGCGTTGACTTCATCGACCCGCCAGAAATAGGTCTGACCGAATTCAAGCCGTGCGGGATCATAGGTGGTGGCCCCCTGACCCAAGCTGGCCAGAACGTCCATGGGGCTGGCTGGCGAGGCGGCGTTTACGTCGGCAAAGACCGTGCCGAAGTAGACATTACGTGTCTTAGCGGATTCTCCGGGTTCCCAGCCAAGGATCACGTCTCGCGACACATCCGTTTCCTCATGGGCAGGGGTCGGACCAAAAGCCGAACCAGGGGGTATACCAATCAGGACCTGCACAACCTCTTCGGCGGTCAGAGGCCGATTGTAGATCTGGAGATCGTCCACTTGGCCGGTATAAAAGTTGCTCGGATCGGTAATACCGGTACTATCGTATTCCTGGCCGATCGACCACCGTTCTACCGAGGCGAATTCTCCCGCTAGGGCGGATGTATACGTGACGGCCTCAACTCCATCGACATATATGAATGCCGCGCCGCCGTCATTGACCCACGCCAGGTGATGCCACTCGCCGTCACCGATCGTAGGGGCATTGGGGTAGTTTATGTCGCCACCATCCTCTCGACCCGGATTACCACCACCGGCAATGTAAAGCTCGAAGGGGTGACCACTGCCATTATTATTAAGTGCAATAATGTCACCCTGGTTGGTCTGTGTGCTCTTGACCCATACAGCGATTGAAAAGAGGGCGCTTGTTACGTCATCACCCACACTGTCGATTATCACCCAATCGTTGCCGTCGAGGTCCAAGGCCCCCGAGCCAATGTGACCGGCTACGAAACCCGGACCGCCGCCAGCGATGCCATGGTTATTCAGACCGGAGGAGTCCCGAAGATCGCCATCAAACTTCCACCAGCCGACAAGACCAGGCAGTTGGCCATAGGTTGTGCTGGGCAGTCCTAATGACAGCACGAAAACAATGAGAATTAGAACCATCAATTTCTTACACATCATCACACACCTCCTCTAAGACAGATTCAAAAGACAACGGATGGGAATTGGTAACGCGTAACGCCGCAACCTAATTAACACGAAAACGCCAATAAGGAACGACCAAAATATAGGACCTAATCGTATTTAGAGTATTTCATTTGCTGACGTATAGCAATCTTTTTTCTCAAAAAGGCCCAATGGGAGCAGATACTATCGCCGTGGATACTGATTACTGATTACTGATTACTTGAACGCTAGGAATCCGGGCCAATTGGCATTTCTGCCGCATTCCTAACGGATTTCGAATCTACATGCGATCGCCCTGGGGAAGGTGGAGTCATCATTGACTATCCCGCCCTCTTTATGGTAGAATGGGCAGTTTATAGATGAAGTCAGCGTACTGCGATAGCTTAAGGATTATGGGGGTTGTCCAACCTACAACGGCTGTGGGGGATAGAACCTGAGTGGTGATTTGCACCCTCTGAGGACGCAGTATCGTGAGGCTCATCGCGACGGCACATCATGGGTATG
>JADFMM010000218.1 GCA_022563885.1 Planctomycetota bacterium
TTATCGAATTGGAGAGCAGGAGTATTCGCTTGGCCTTTCCGTATACGCTCAGGGTGAGAAAGTGCTGAACAAGAATGGCAGAGAAGTCACACACAATCGCTACAAGAAGATTCGCCTGAGCAGTTCTCAGACAGCAGGCCCCCTCCAGGGGCACATCTCCACTATTGACCTGTCGGATGGCATTATTGAAAAACGCGACCCTTATCCGGCGATGCGGCGAATCGAGGACAAGCTGATCGTCTTTCTTTACAACCAATGCTTGGTCGTCTCGATTAAAGAGGGGGGGGAGCTGGAGCTAGCGGAAAAGAACCCGTACTTACGGATGTATCGGCTCGACTCCCACAATCCCTTCAGCGTTCCCTTGGTTCCCGCCGCCGGGGTTGACATGGGTGAGCGCGTCAAGTTGAGTCTGGATTTGGTTGTCCGGCCTGGTCCCGCCTATTGGAACCGATATCATATCCACAACTCATCTCTTGTCAGTGAATCTGATGGACAGATGCGTTTTGCCAAGATTACCCGCTCCGGTCTGGCCAGGTATGACGTACTTGGCTGGGACCAGGAGAAGGTCCGTTGTCAATTCCGGGATGCACGTGCGTTTTTGTTCGGAGGATTTTCCCGGGGTGAGGACCATTTCGTTCAGGACGGTAAGTTCTATGTTTTCTCAGAGAACACTCTTATGGTCCTGGATATGCTGGCCGATCGTGGAATCCGAAAACTAGGGCACTTGCAGCGGTTCTCGGAGTTTTTCTGCATAGAGGACATCGCCGTAGAAGAGAATGGCAACATCGTCTTGCTCTCAAGCCACGGGCGAGGGTACGATGTCGAGAGCGGTCAATTCATGCCCAATAAATCAACCCTCTATCTACTAAAAGGTCCATAGGGACGATGAGCTTTGTATGAAACTGGGAGACGTGACATGACACAAGCAGCCATACAGATCAAGGACCTACACTTCTCCTACGGCAAAAAACAGGTGCTCAAGGGCCTCAACCTGGAGGTCCCCCAGGGATCAATCTTCGGCTTCCTGGGCCGCAACGGCGCGGGCAAGACCACGACGATCAAGACGCTGTTGGGTCTGCAAAGGCCCAAGGCAGGCACCTGCACCATCGATGGCTTGGACAGCTTCGCCGATGCGATCGAAGTACGAGCACGAATCGGTTACATGGCGGAAGACCAGCAGATGTATGGATGGATGAGAGTGGAACAGATCATCAAGTGGGTCGCCGGTTTCTACCCGGAATGGGACTACGCCTTCACCGATGAACTCTTGACCGTGCTGCGCCTGGACAGGAAGACCAAGGTCAAGACCCTCTCCAAGGGGCAGAACTCGAGCCTGGCCCTGCTGTTGGCCTTGGGACATCGGCCCGGTCTGGTGATCCTGGACGACCCAACGCTCGGATTGGATCCCATTGCCCGCAAAGACTTCCTCCGCCACGTGATCGACCTCTTGCAGAGCCAAGGCGTGACGGTCTTCTTCTCCAGTCACCTCCTCTATGAGATCGAACCGGTGGCGGATCATATCGCCATCCTCGATGACGGCGTCATCTGCAAAGTGGGAAAGACCGACGAACTCCGCGAGAGTGTACGCAGATTCGTGATCGGTGCTGGTTCGGACATCGACTGCCGACGACTACCCGGCCTGCTGGATGTCCAGCGGACTGGGGATCAGCTTGCCATCACCGTGGAAGCCTGTGATCAAGTGACGCGAGACCAGATTCAGCAACTTTCCCGAAATGGCCTGACCGAGACGGCCCTGAACCTGGATGAGATCTTCGAGGCCTATGTGGTCGGCAACAGAGGGCAGTTCGTGAGCCATTCACTCTAAGAGCACCTACGCAAAATGAGTCTGCATTCGAGCGGCTTATTTTTCCTCTGGACGGCGTCAGGCTCCATCGACCATCCTCGGATGGCCTGCTTCGCCTTCCTTGCCAGAGGCAAAAACGCGCGCTCTCGGTGCGACGATCATTTTGCGTAGGGGCTCTAAAAAGGCGTCAGCCCATTTGGACGATGGCTTTCCATTCTCTCTGGCTCACTGGGGTGATCGATAGCCGGCAGCCACGCTGTAGTAACCTCATCGCTGCCAGGCTCTTATTGGTCCGTAACTCTGTCAGCGTGAGGATCTTCTCGAATTTCTCCTTGAATCGGACATCGACCAGGAGCCAGCGAGGGTTGTCGGGATCGCTCTTGGGATCAAAGTGTTTATGGACCGGATCGAATGCGGTCGGGTCTGCGTAGGCTTGCGAGACGATTTCCATGATGCCGACGATGCCGGGTTCCTTGCAGCTCGAGTGGTAGAAGAAGGCCTGATCTCCTATCTTCATGTCATCACGCATCGTGTTTCGCACTTGATAGTTGCGGATGCCATCCCAGGGCTCTGTCTGCTTGGGACACTTCATCAGATCGTCGATACAAAAATCCGATGGTTCCGATTTCATGAGCCAGCGCTGCATGACACTTCCTTTCAATAACTGCGACCGAGGCGGGATTATAGTGGGGGTACTCGCAGTTGGCAAGATAGAGAGTCGATAGAGTCCGAACATGCGGGATCGGTATGCAGTGACTGCCGAACGAACCCTGTTCCCCTGTCCTGCTGCTGCTCTATCCCAGACTTTGTACGGGGTTGTACGGATACATAGTATTGTTGTCACTGCGCCGTGTGACTTTTGACAAGAATACCGTGACGTTTTGTCCATCAAATGGCACTATATCTCAGAACAAAAGGTCGTGAATTGGAACGCCGGCGGCGACCGAATCGTTGATCTTTATACACGAATGAGTCTCTTTGGCACAGACTAGGAGGTGCGTCATGTTTGTTCAATTGATTTCGGCGAAGACGCTTTTTGACATCATCGAAGAACGACGATCCATCCCTGACTTTTACCGTCTCAAGAGTGTGGACAGACGAACCGTCTGTCTGACCCGAGACGACTCATCCGGGCTAGAAACGCCTCTTCGCTATGTCGGTTGCGGCCACGGCATGTCCTATCGCGGACTGAACCACTTGGCTGCAAAGATAGGTTGGATGCTGGTGACTGTCCCGGGCAAAACGACTGGAGGGGGGTGAGTGTCATTTTACAGGGTGGGGTATCATGGCTTCGGAGTCGAAAAGTGAGGGTCGCTCGTCATACGAGTGACCCTTGCTTTTTCAGAACGGGCTTCTGGAGGTGGCCTCTTAGGGCGTGCATGACAATAAGTTATTGTTGTGCGGGTCCTTAGGACTTCTGGCTCTGCTTTTGGTTCTGCTCCTGCTTTTGCACCTTGGCCCAGGGGTCGCGCAGGGTGACGGTTCTGTTAAACACCAGCCGGCTCGGTGTGCTGTCTGGGTCTGTGCAGAAATAGCCCAGCCGTTCAAACTGATAGCGACAGAATGGTTCGGTTTCTCCGAGAGAGGGTTCCATTTTGCAGTGGGTGATCACCTTGAGAGAATCGGGATTCAGGTTGGCGCTGAGGTCTTCTCCCTCGTCCAGGTCGCCCGGGTTTTCGTTGGCAAGTAGATGGTCGTAGAGCCGAACTTCGGCGTCCAGTGCGTACGCCGCGCTGACCCAATGCAGGGTCGCCTTGATACGACGCCCGTCGGGTGCATTGCCCCCGCGGGTCTCGGGGTCATAGCTGCAGTGTAGTTCGGTGACTTGGCCGTCTTCATCCTTGACGACTTTCGTGCAGGTGATCAGGTAGGCGTAGCGCAGACGCACCTCTCGGCCCGGCGCCAGACGGAAGAATCTCTTGGGGGGGTCCTCCATGAAGTCCTCACGCTCGATGTAGATCACACGGGAGAAGGAGATTTTGCGGCTGCCGGCATCCGGGTCTTCGGGATTGTTGATGGCCTCCAACTCGTCAACTTGACTCATGGGATAGTTGGTAATGACGATCTTGAGGGGATTCAGGACCGCCATCACGCGTGGTGACGTCTTGTTCAGGTCCTGCCTGAGACAGTGTTCGAGCAGTGCCATATCCACCGTGCTGTTAGATTTGTTGACGCCGATGGTCTTGCAGAAGTTTCGAATGGCAGCGGGCGAGTAGCCACGCCGCCGCAAACCCGAGATCGTGGGCATGCGGGGATCGTCCCAGCCGCGTACCAGTCCCTTTTCCACGAGCCGCAGGAGTTGGCGCTTGCTCATGAGGGTGTAGGTGAGATTGAGGCGTGCAAACTCGATCTGTTGGGGGTGATGCACCTCCAAGGCATCGAGAAACCAGTCGTAGAGTGGCCGATGGTTTTCGAATTCCAGTGTGCAGATGGAGTGGGTAATGCCTTCCAGCGAATCTTCCAGTCCATGGGCCCAATCGTACAGGGGATAGATACACCAGTCATCTCCGGTTCTATGGTGGCTGGCGTGCAGGACGCGATACATGACGGGGTCGCGCATGTTGAGATTGGGATGGGCCATGTCGATCTTGGCCTTGAGCGTCTTGGCGCCGTCGGCAAACGCTCCGATCTTCATTGCTTTGAAGAGGTCGAGGTTTTCTTCGACGCTGCGGTTGCGATAGGGGCTTTCCCTGCCCGGTTCCGTCAAAGTGCCTCGGTGGTTCCGCGTTTCTTCCGGGCCTAGATCACAGACATAGGCCTTCCCTTTTTTTATGAGTTCCAGCCCATAGTCGTACATTTGCTGAAAGTAGCTACTGGCAAAATAGAGTCGTTCCTCCCAATCCCAACCCAGCCACTTGACGTCTTCGATGATGGAATCGACATACTCCTGTTCCTCCTTTGCGGGGTTGGTGTCGTCGAAACGCAGATTGCACTTTCCCTGAAACTCTTCGGCGATGCCGAAGTTCAGGCAGATGCTCTTGGCGTGGCCGATATGGAGGTAGCCATTGGGTTCGGGGGGGAAGCGGGTGTGAACACGACAGTCCCATTTGCCTGTCTTGCCGTCTTCGGCCACGATGGATCGGACGAAATCCAATTTGGTTGGCGTATCTTCATTTTCAACGGTTGTCATAGGCGTGATCCCGGAATGGCGTCTGCTTGCGTCCCGATTAATGAGGGCAAGCTAGCAGACTTGCGCCTAGGTGTCTACCACGGTTCGCAGGCCCGTTGAGGTCCGGACGGAGATTGGAATGGGCTTACGGCTCCTTGACAGATGGGCTAAACTGTGTGCAAAGTCAATAATGGTAGTTATATTTGGTTCTGCTGAAAAACCCCTTGTGATCCCCATTGACGCTATCAAAAACAAGGGTGTTTGAGCGATTTCCATGGGTTTTTCAGCGGAATCTTATATTGTGATCTACCCGTCTCACCGGCCCTCAATGCACCCTCCGCAGGCAGACGAGTCTCTGTTCTGAGAACCTCACTCTCAGACTTTGAGGACGCGACTTGTGGTCCGCACCTATGGAGTCGGCTCCAGAGGCCCCAGCCACTGCAGGCAGAACTGCATAAGATCGTTGTCATTCAGTAGGCCGTCTCCGGTGAGGTCCCAAGCGGGGCGGTCTTCTTGCTGAAGCCAACCTCGGGCTAGGAGGCCATAGTCCACAAAGTCCACGAACCCGTCCGCGTCGTAGTCGGCAGAGAGGGGTTCGGGCAGGATGAGGCTGAAAATGCCCGTCCCGGATCCGTCCTGCCCCTCGCTCTCCCAGGCCGTCATGAATCGACCCCCTCCCAGGTAGGCGATGGCCGGATCCCGTTGGTCGTCCATGAGATGCTGATTTGCGGTTATTTCCCCCCCGATGGCATTGCAGTCTGCGTCGTACAGTCGGATGTAGACGTCCAGACCCAGGTCCGGCGAATCGGAGCGAGACTGCCAGGCGATTTGGAACCCGTTGTGTTCGTCGAGGGCGATGACGGGGAACTGCTGCGGCCCGGTGAGGGTGGTGTTGACTCGAAACTGATCCGAGGTGGGCTCGCCATTGGCTGCAAACTTTCTGGCGTGGATGTCGTCATCGCTGGCCCTCTGGGTATCGCCATCCCAGACGACGACGAAGGAACCATCCGTCCCCACCGCTACCGAGGGCCAGGTGATCGACCGGAAGCGTTCGGAGTTGACAGCGAAGGAGGCCCCGAGACTCATGCCGTTGGGATCGAATAGACGGGCTCGTATGCTGTCAGTGGACCGGTCCTCCATCCAGACGACCACCATGTTGCCCAAGGAATCAGTGTCCACGTCGGCATATCGGGCGGTGGTGCTCGTGTCGCTTAGGGTCAGTTCGGGGCCCACGGGAGTACCCTCTGGCCCTATAATTCGACCAGCGATGGCGTAATTGCTGCGGTCCGGCAAGCCGCGACTCTCCCAGGTCACAATGAATCGATTTTCGGTGAGCGGGGCGACCCGGGGGTAACGCTGTGTGTCCGCAGTCAAGTCGTTGACTCGTGTGTCCGCAGAGAGGCGTTGCCCGCTGGCGTCGAAGAGAGAGACGTGGATGTCGTGTGCGTCGCCGGCCTCAGACGGGCCTTTCCAGGCGACTAGGAAGGACCCGTCGGTATTCATTGCGACGGCGGGTTCAGCCTGATTACCGTTAGGGTCGTCATGAATCTGAAATTCGTCAATCGAAATGCGTCCGTCTGCCTTGACAAGTTGGCCAAATATGCCCCCGGAACTTCCGTCTTGATTGAAGCTATTCCAAACGGTGACCGCTTGGGCCCGGCCGTTACTGGCGATGTGCACGTCCTTCTGGTCGTTGCTGGGGTGCCTGTTGATCTGGACGCCGCCGTAGGCCGTTGCGCAAAACGTCAATAGTGCAGCAACGGCGGCCGACGCCAGACGAGGTGTCTTGTTGGTCATGGGAGTGTCTCCTTTCTGGGGTTAGGGACCGGCAAGAAATAAGTTGGGCGATTTGTGGCTCAAGGGTGGCCCATATTGGGTCGCGCCGATTGAACGAAACCACAGGCGTAATTGTCCTACGTCGCGGATTTTGCGATTGAGAAGCGATCCAAGATGGGGTGCAATTGGGCAATCAAAAGTCCAAGTTATTTCTTGCCGCTCCCATAGTGCGTCCCTTCGGGGTGCAGGGTTCTTTCTCCTAATCATCATATTCCGTGCGAATCAAAAGGGTGTTCAGACCACCGCGCCATGCTACCGCCAGGATCGGAACACGGTGGTTCCTCTGATGTAAGGAAAAGTTTATCAGGGAAAGGGTCTGTGTCTAGAGTTCGGTGTGAAAACAACAAACTTTTCTGAGCCGGGGCTGCTCCCAGGGCGCGACCCGCCCGCGTCATGATGGGGGAAGAATGACCCTTCGAAAAATTTAAACCGTATTTCTGAAATTCTGTTTGACAGGGTCCAGGGTGATAGATATACTCCGACACCTTGCCCCAGATGAAGGGGCCAAACTGAAGTACGCTCTTTGGACAAGATAAGATTTAGACCGACACTCAAAGCCGATTTGAGCTAAAAATGAGGATGAAAGTTTCCGAGATTTAGTCTCGATTAGCTTCTCGGGCTCGTAGCTCAGTTGGTTAGAGCGCACCCCTGATAAGGGTGAGGTCGGTAGTTCGACTCTACCCGGGCCCAATCGGTCGCTGACTGACAAGTCAAGTCAAACGGCCAGGCTCGGGGACGTAGCTCAGTTGGGAGAGCGCCGCCTTTGCAAGGCGGAAGTCGTGAGTTCGAATCTCATCGTCTCCATGTGGCAGTGACCAGTGGCGAGTGATGAGTGGTTAGTTTGGCTGAGGCCGCTTACGGCGGCCACTAAAAGCTAGCCACACACAGTTAGCCACTGTTTTTATACGTTCTTTGAAAAGTTAATATGCAGATGCGTGGTGAGTTTTGTGTTTTCAAAATTCCGCACAAAACTCCTACAATCGAGAGCAAAACTAGGATAGATAAATCCTCCGACGCATCAATCAATCAAAGATTGATGTGGTCAAGTTACTAAGAGTGTATGGGGGATGTCTAGGCGCTGGGAGGCGATGAAGGACGTGGTAGGCTGCGATATGCTCGGGGCAGGAGTCAAACATCCGTTAATCCCGAGATCTCCGAATGGGGTAACCCGTTAGAGCAGGGCAACCTGACTCTATCATCCATGGTTGAATGCATAGGCCATGTGAAGCTAACGCAGGGAACTGAAACATCTCAGTACCTGTAGGAAAGGAAATCAACCGAGACTCCGTTAGTAGCGGCGAGCGAAAGCGGAATAGCCCAAACCAGAGAGTTTACTTTCTGGGGTTGCGGGCGCCGACACAAGTTAACTGAAGGCTAATAGAACGTTCTGGAAAGTTCGACCATAGAAGGTGATAGTCCTGTACATAAAAGCTGGAAGTTAATGTTGGCGTACCAGAGTAGCGCGGAGCTCGTGGAACTCCGTGTGAAGCTGGGGGGACCACCCTCCAAGGCTAAGTACTACCCAGCGACCGATAGTGAATAGTAGCGTGAGCGAAAGATGAAAAGTACCCCTATTAGGGGAGTTAAAAGTTCCTGAAACCATACACTTACAAGCTGTAGGAGCCCTATGTTCCGATTCGTCGGAAAATGGGTGACTGCGTGCCTCTCGCATAATGAGCCGGCGAGTTACCGTTTGCGGCAAGGTTAAGCACTTAAGGTGCGGAGCCATAGGGAAACCGAGTCTTAATAGGGCGATTTAGTCGCAGGTGGTAGACGCGAAACCAGGTGATCTACCCATGGCCAGGTTGAAAGGAATGTAAAAATTCTTGGAGGACCGAACCCACTAACGTTGAAAAGTTAGGGGATGAGCTGTGGGGAGGAGTAAAAGTCTAATCAAACCTGGAGATATCTCGTTCTCTCCGAAATAGCTTTAGGGCTAGCCTTGAGCCACTACTCTACGGGGGTAGAGCTACTGAATGGGGATGGGGGGCCACCAGCCTACCCACCCCAACCAAACTCCGAATACCGTAGAGACTATCTCAGGAGTCAGACAGTGGGTGATAAGATTCATTGTCAAGAGGGAAACAACCCAGATCGCCAGCTAAGGTCCCGAAATTCTGCTAAGTTCATAAGGAAGTTGAATTGCTGTGACAGCCAGGATGTTGGCTTAGAAGCAGCCACCATTTAAAAAGTGCGTAATAGCTTACTGGTCGAGCAGTTTGGCGCCGATAATGAACGGGAATTAAGTAGAATACCGAAGCTGCGGATGTGTCTTTTGACACGTGGTAGGAGAGCGTAGCTGTCAGCGTCGAAGCGGTACGGAAACGAGCCGTGGAGCGGCAGCTAGTGATAATGCCGGCATGAGTAACGATAAAACAGGTGAGAATCCTGTTCGCCGAAAACCTAAGGTTTCCTGGGGAAGGTAAATCCGCCCAGGGTTAGTCGGCCCCTTAGTCGAGGCTGAAAGGCGTAGACGATGGAGAGCAGGTTAATATTCCTGCACCATGTTAGTGGACGAAAGCAGTGACGCATTCCTTAAGACAATCCCGTGGCTAGTCGTGCGGGTCCCGCAAGGGCGAGGCCATTTTACGATGCTGAAGTTGTTGGCGGGAGTGCCGAGAAATAGCTGCCGTAGGGTGAAGCTAGCGTGACCGTACTAAAACTGACACAGGTAGGTGAGGAGAATATCCTAAGGCGCTCGAGAAAACCGTCCTTAAGGAACTCGGCAAATTGACCCCGTAAGTTCGCGATAAGGGGTCCCTCCAGGTGCAACTAATTTATTAGTTGCATGCTGAGGGCGCAGTGAAGTGGCTCTGGCGACTGTTTACCAAAAACACAGTTCTCTGCTAACTCGTAAAGAGGATGTATAGAGAATGACGCCTGCTCGGTGCCGGAAGGTTAAAGGGATGGGTTATCCGCTTCGGTGGAGAAGCTCCTAACTGAAGCCCCGGTAAACGGCGGCCGTAACTATGACGGTCCTAAGGTAGCGAAGTTCCTTGTCGGGTAAGTTCCGACGTGCATGAACGGCGTAACGACTGGAGCACTGTCTCAACAACGGACTCGGTGAAATTGTAGTAGTGGTGAAGATACCACTTACCCGCGGAAAGACGGAAAGACCCCGTGAACCTTTACTATAGCCTGGTATTGATGCCTGGCATAACATGCGTAGGATAGGTGGGAGGCTTTGAGCTATCGCTTTCGGGCGGTAAGGAGCCAACCTTGAAATACCACCCTTGTTATGTGAGTCGCCTCACCGCGATCCGTGAATCCGGACGTGGGAACGTGCCAGGTGGGTAGTTTGACTGGGGCGGTCTCCTCCTAAAGAGTAACGGAGGAGTGCAAAGGTACCCTCAGCCCGGTTGGCAATCGGGTTTCGAGTGCAAAGGCATAAGGGTGCTTAACTGCGAGAGATATAGCTCAAGCAGATACGAAAGTAGGTCTTAGTGATCCGGCGATCCCTTGTGGACGGGTCGTCGCTCAACAGATAAAAGGTACTCCGGGGATAACAGGCTGATCGCCTCCGAGCGTTCATAGCGGCGAGG
>JADFMM010000463.1 GCA_022563885.1 Planctomycetota bacterium
CTGACAGAGGGGACTCAAAAACCAGTACCTAGAGTAGTAAGCAACCGTGTGCAGGCAGTTTGACAAATCCTGAGCGGGATAGAATCGCTCAATTTAGGTCCTATTAAAATCACAGTCTTTTGCAAACGATAGAAAGGGCTATCAGCGGCTGCAGCAGACCCTCAAACACATCGGCCAGAGACGGACCTTTCTGCTGGGCATGGAGGCGACCGCGCATTATTGGTATAGCCTGCACGATGATCTGGCTCTCCAGGACTACCAGGTGGTCGTCTTGAATCCTCTTCAGACAGCCCAGCAGGCTAAGAAGGCCATTCGCAAATGCAAGACGGATAAGGTCGATGCGCTACACATCGCCACCTTGATCAAAAACGGCGACTATAAACCTGCCGTTGTGCCGGGGCCTCTGGCCATGACCTGTCGACAACTCACGCGCCTGCGTGTTCGGTTGACACAGCAAAATGCGGCCTTGAAACAGTTGATCTGGTCTCGACTCCATCCCATCTGGCCCGAATACGAGGCCCTCTTCAAGGTCCCCTTTTGTGCCACCGGCCGAAAGCTCTTGTCGGTGGCATCGAGCCCGACGGACATCTTGGCGATGGGCCAAGAGCCGTTGTCGGAACTGATCCGCAAGAGTTCACGGGGAAGGTTTGGACCTCTGAAGGCACAGCAAGTATGGCAGGCGGCGACCGACTCTATCGGGATGACACGGAGTCTCGAAGGGGCCCGGATCAGCATCCAAATCCTGCTGGCCCAACTGGAAGCGTCCAAACCGGTCCACGAACAATTGAAGCAAGAGATCATCCAACTGACCCCGCAGCTACCCGAGTACCTGTTTAGCCTGCCCGGCATCGATCCGATCCGGGCGGTCAGCCTGTACGGAGAAACAGATCCGATCACAAACTTCAAAACGGCCTCGCAATTGGTCGCCTTCTCTGGGCTTGATCCGGGCGTGTTTCAAACGGGACAATATAACGCTCCACGCCGGCGTATCAGCAAACGCGGCTCACCTTACCTGCGACAGACCCTTTGGAATATAGCATTTCAAGCTGTCTATCGCGAAGGCGATCTACGTACCTACTGGTTGAGAAAACGGTCAGAGGGGCTTGAACACAGAGCGGCTATCACGGCCGCCGCGATCAAGCTATGCCACATCGTTTGGCGAATTCTAACTGACCAACGAGACTACCTACCAGAAGGTCGTCCCGGCCAATCCTGAGGAATCTTCAATTGCCAGAATGCGATAGGACAAAATTCTTCTACTTCACGCTTGACTGCCTATAGCTGGTCTTGTTGGATATTCTGCGGTTCATCTCTGCAGCCGATCACTGATTACTGATTACTGATCACTGATCACTGAACCGTTCGGATCTCTAATAGTCGGCGTGATTTGCCCTGTCTCGGCCCAGCGTTTCTTCACAAGGATTTATCCTCGCTGTCCAATCACGATCAGCGCCGTCTGCGCCTCGCAGGCGACGCGGGTAACGGTGGAGCCAAAGACCCGGCGATGGGCCTGGCTCTGGTTGAGTCCCAGGACCAGGAGGTCCGCCTCACGGCTGGCATCGATGATGGCGCCGGGGACATCGTCGCTCAGCGCGACCTGCACTTCGGAGGGCACGCGTGTCTCGTCGGTGACGAGTTGTGACCAGAGTCTTTCAGCGCGGGCTCGCTCCCGTTCCTTGGTCTCTGGCGGCATGACCAATAGATACTGGATCGTGAGTCTCCCCTCGACGCGCCGCTGCAGGCCGTTGAGTAGGCGGGCCCGCAGGGCATTGTGCACCACCTTGCCGCCGATGGGCACGAGGGCCTTGGTCACGCTGCGGGGACGCCAGCCCGCAGGGGCCCTGAGTATCATGACATTGCCGGGCAGACGATTGGCCAGATTTTCCAGCCGCTGCCGCACGCCGTCATCGGCTAGGCTTTTCATGCCCAACAGGACAGTGGCGCAGCGGTGGCTGCGGGCGACTCTGTCTATCTCCGTCCAGGGATCCTGTGCGACGGTGGCCAGACTCTCGACCCGGAAGCGACCCCGCAGGGCGGCCGTCATGGAGAGGCGCAAGATCTCGGCCGTCGTATTGAATTGAAGGGTCTCCTGGTCCTGGGAGTCCAGGAGGGTGATGTTGAGTAGCAGCACGCGGCCCACTCGGGGGGGGCGTGACACAGGTGCCCAGCAGGGCCATGGTCTCGGCGTTGGCGGGATTGGCGATCGGCACCAGCACCAGGGGGCTACGTCCCCGGAGTTCCAGCAGGTCGGGATCGGCGGCCTCGCGGCCGGCGTCATAGACGCGGGCGCGAGGTCCGAAGAGCCAGAGGAAGCAGAAGAAACCCATGACCAGCCAGGCCCCGGCAATCACCCCTGCGGCGGGTACGGCCGCCCCTTGAAAAATGGCCAGTCCGACGCAGGCGACCAGACCGACACCCGGCACCACGGGCCAGCCGGGCGTTCGGACGCCGGTGTGATCCGGTTTCCGCACCCGGACCATGATGCAGAGCAGGTTTGCCAAGGCGAAGGTGACCAGAAAGATGAGTGAGGCCGTTGCGCCGGCGGGGCCAATGTCTCCCACCAGGAGGATCACCACGCAGGTCAGGCCGCCCGTACACCACAGCGCCAGATGGGGCGTGGCGAAGCGCGGATGTCTCTGGGCCAAAAG
>JADFMM010000219.1 GCA_022563885.1 Planctomycetota bacterium
CGAAAAATCAACATAACTGTTCACGCAGTAAGGGGTTGACAGGTGATGGTTAGGGATCGGCAAGAAATAAGTTGGACAATTTGGGGTCCAAGTGTGCCCCATATTTGGTCGCGCCCGATTGAGCGAAACCACAGGCGTAGCTGTTCTACGTGGCGGATTTCGCGATTGAGAAGCGATCAAAGATGGGGTGCAATTGGGCATTCAAAAGTCCAAGTTATTTCTTGCCGTTCCCTTAGGGTGTTTGAACCGCAGAATATCGAACACTGAACTGCAGAATGTCGAGGGACAGTGAGTTTGATATCGAGGAACGGCCCGGCGACTCACCATCTGAATTCGACCCTCTGATTGAGAAGAACGACGATCTGTAATCAGCCTTAGTGGTCAGCGTCAAGACGGCAAAAAAGCGTCGGAAGCAAGATCACGATGAGAATGCTTGCGAGGCGCAGTAACTTCACCAATGGACATTTCCTGTTCGATATTCTGCGGTTCATTTCTGCTCGGAATGGCCGATGAATGGCTAGAGATCACCATCGATCTCTTTCCGGAGTTGCGACAATGTGAGGGGCGGCGATTTGCGACCGGAGGCGGGCCATCTCCGAGTGGATCATATTGCCCGATAACAATGTGGTCCGTGTCCTCCGTGCCGTGGGGAGGCCTGCCGGGCTTTACACTTTGCCAACCGAGAAGCCCTTTGAGGTGCGTGTTTCTTTCAATTTTCTACCCTTGCCCGTCCGACATCTTTCTCTTGCTATTTGGCGTAGGGCCCAAGTAGTTCTTATAATTTCAATACAGGCCCTGAGGGATGGGGGTCGGCAGGTAGAGCCTAAGCGTCCTTCGAGGGTGAAAGTGTCGAGGGATAGAGTATTTGGACGAGAGACGCGGCCTTGCGGTGCGTTGCTGGTCCCTGACTCGGGACTCTCCTGAACACCCAGGAGGGTGGGGGAGAATGGGTTTGTTTTAGTACGAGGAGGTGGCTCAGTGAAACAGGATGTGCTCATGGTAGGGAACCTTAACCCCTGTAGGGCCCCGTGGCGCCTCGAAACTGGTTGGACATGTTAGGCTTCGGCAGAAATCACATACACGAGATTGGGATCGACATCAGCCGGGACGGGCTCAGGTTGGCACAGTTGGCCAACTACGGGAGGGGCGTTGGCCTCATCGCCGGAAGTTACGAATGTTGGCCCGCGGACCTTGAACCGGGGAGTGTCCAGTGGCAACGTTGGGTCGTTGACAGGCTGCAGAGTCTGGTCTCGCGCGGGTCATTCCGGGGTAAGTTGGTAAAGGTGGCCCTACCCTCGGGTGACGTTTACATCGAGAGCGTCAAGATGCCCAAGAAGCCGGAACCAGAATTGGAAGACGCGCTCTTCGCCAGGATCCGACAGCATATGCCGAGCGGCTGCACGAAGGAAGGTACGCTGATCAAGTACCTTGCCATCGGTGAGGACAACGCCCTCGTCATGGCCTCGGACCGCGAAACGATTAATCGCTATTTGGCCGTCTATGAGAAAGCGGGCTTGGAGGTCCGGGCGATCGGCGTGTGGCCGGAGGCCCTGGTGAGTTGCTATACGACATTTTTCGGGCGCCGCAAATCCGATCTGGAGGCCGTGGTCTTGCTGCTCAATGTCGAAGCCAAGTACACCAATCTGGTGATTGCCCGGCATGTGAATGTCTTGTTTGCTCGCTCCATTCCCATTGGCGGCGAGACACTGACAGATGAGAAAGCGATTAATCGTCTGGTCTTGGAGGTGACTGCCTGTCGGCGTGATTTTGCGAGTATGTGCCGTGAGAGCACGATTTCCCGCTTAATCTTCCTCTCCGGACCCATCGTGGAAACACATATCTATGCCGACATCGCCAAGCAGCTGGAAGTGCAGGCCCAGATAGGAGACTGTCTGGTGGCGGTGGAAATGTCGGATCCGATGTGTCAAGAACTGGACAGACGGGATGTTCATGTGAACTGGGCAACGGCCTTTGGCCTCAGTCTATCCTAGGCTTCGTCGAGTGGGGTGAAACATGTCCAACATAAACTTTGTACCGGATGATTATGTTGAGAACAACGAGTCACGCAGGACCAACGTCCTGTGTATGGGCCTCTTGGTCGTCGTGATGGCGGCCTTGGGTGGGGCCTTTGTCACCATCAAGATACGCCAGAAGGCCTGCTTGAGCCAGGAGGAGTTGGTCAATGCCAAGATGACAAAGATGCAGGAAGCCATCGCGCAATTCGAGGAGCTGCAGGCCAAGCGTAAGGAGATGATGCGCACGGCACTGACGACCGCGGAGTTACTCGAGCCCGTCCCCCGTAGCGTGCTCTTGGCCACCCTGACAAATAACCTCCCACCCGGGGTGTCCCTGGTGAGGCTCCGTCTGGTCCAGAAAGATACAGGCGCCAAACCCAAGACGAAGACAAGCAACTACGAGGCGGCCCAAAACAAGCAGAACGCGGGCCGGGACGTGTCGGACTCTCCCGAAAAGCGGCTTGAAACGTTTATTGACATCGAAGGGATTGCACCGACCGATCTGCAGGTAGCCTCCTACATCGAGCGTCTGGGAAACTGTGCCCTGCTGCACAAGGTGACTTTGGTCGAATCCAAAGAGTTCAAGGTGCATGACAGTCTGTACCGGCAATTCGAGTTGAAGGCACAACTCGCCAAGGAAGTCCACTTGACACAGGAGGATGTTGACCAGATTCGTCGGCGGGCAGAGAAATCGATTCTCAATTTTTAGACGGCGCCTTCTGAGGTGACCGACACTGAGGTGACAGTATGCCAGGTACGTTACGGAAACTCGTTTTTGCTGTACTACTGATCGCTTTGACCTGTGCAGGGTATCATTTCATGATCGAACCTGCCAACAGAGAACTTGTCCTGTCCAAAGAGCGAGTGGCGGCCAACCTGGGCAAGCTGTCTGAGTTCGAACGGGCCAGCGGTGCCGCTGAAGACGTTTCAAAGCAGCTCGAACAATTGCACGACGCGATCGCCTTCTTTGAGAGTAAACTTCCGCCGACCAACGAAATACACAAAGTGTTGGAACAAGTCACGATCATTGCCCAAAGGCAGGGCCTCAACCCCAAGCGGATCAAAACACTAGATCGCAAACGGAACAGCGGCTATGTAGAGCAACCCCTGGCCATGACACTGGAAGGGGATTTCAACGCCTTCTACTCCTTCTTATTGGAGTTGGAAAAACTCCCACGCATCATGAAACTACGCAAACTCGATGTGGCAAAAAAGAAAGAGCAGGACGGACAGGTCGTTGCAGACTGTATTGTGAGTATATTCTTCCAAAATGAAACCTAGGCTCTGTCTGAGAACTCCGTCACGGCCCGACAGCGAGTCATTTTTTTGCCTGGCAACGACGGCGAAGCGGGCGACGTTTGTGCCATCGTCGATGCAGCCGGATGCAGCCAGGCGGGACAAAGGCGGCTGCCTTTATCCGCACAGTGGCTGCGCTAGCAGCAATTGGAGCAACTGAAGAAAAGGGCCGCTCAGATCGAGTTTTCAGACAGATCCTGGCCTTGACTGTCACAGAGTGGCTGCCGGCAGGCACCCAGAGACGAGACGTCGGAAAGGAAGCATATGTTGTCTTTTATGAAAGACCAGCAAGGTGCAGAGAATCCCGCTCTGGAAGAGGGAGGCCAAGTCCCGGATGGCGCTCAAGATCAGGAATACTATACAGTCTCTGGACAGGGGAAAAGAGTTCGCAACAGCACCTTTATTTGCATGACCCTATTCGCGATCGGCGTGTTGGGTCTGTGGTTCATGACGCACAAGAGCAAGGCCCGATCTGCCGGGGCCACCGAATTGAGCGAGGAGTTGCAGATCGAGGTGGCGATCAGTCGTTTGACCGGGGTCAGCACCCGGATGGTCGATCGCATGGATAAGATTGTGAAAAAATTCTACGAGTTCTCCGATGTGCCGCAGGTGGAAGTGAATGACCTGAGAAAGAATCCCTTTCACATGGAGACCTATGCGGCTGTCGCCGAGGCAGCGCCCTCTCGGGCAGCGGAAGAGCAGGCGCTTGCGGACGCCCAGAAGGTCCTCAGGCAGCAAATGCTGGTCGAGTGGAACGCGTTGGCATTGGTCAGCATCATGCACTCTCCCCAGGGGTCACGTTGTGTGATTGACGATTCTCTCCTGAAGGAGGGGGACTGGGCCGGTCACTTCAAACTGACGCAAATCCTTGAGAACCGAGTGGCTCTGGTATGGCAGCCGCCGTCGGTGGATCTCTCGATCATGTCCGAGCAGAGCCGGCACCGGACGTTAGTGCTATCGGAATGAAACTACGCTCAATATTTAAGAAGAAGGAAAATCCACAGCCCCTGGAGACCGGTCCGTTCCCACCTGGGAAGGTTGGCGTGGTCGATCTGTCCACGGAGGGCGATCAGTCCGTCCGAGGGCTGAGCGATCTCTACAGCCCCGACCCCGGACCCGATCTGCATGCGCCGGTCCACGACATAGCCGACATTCTCCAGGAGATGGGCAAAATCACGGAAGATCAGTATGCCCGTCTGCGTCTGCATCAGGCCTCGAATCCAGCCTGTGACAGTGTCGAGTGGTTGGTGCAGGAAAAATGTGTCGACGCGGATGACGTCCTACCGGCCAAGGCCCAGTGGTACGGGCTGGAATTCCAGCCCATCGCTCCCGCGGACGTCGAGAAGGAAGCCTTCGAGAAACTCAGCAGTGAGTTCATTCGTCGCAATTTCATTCTACCTGTCCGGGTGGAAGGCCAGACCCTGGTGGTGGCCACCTCTGAACCGGGCAATGTGCTTGCCATGGAAGACGTGAAACGGCAGACGCAGATGGAACTTAAGGTCCTGGTCTGTCGCGCTGAGGACATCGAGGCGGCCTGCGAGTCCTTTCGCGACGAACCGATCGACTATGACCTCGACGACTTCATCAGCGACCTCACCGAAGTCGAGGTCGTTCAAGATGAAGAAGATGATTCCGAAGACTTGGAACGTATGGCGGGGGAGTCACCCGTTATCAAGTACGTGAATTATCTGATTAGCAACGCCATCCGGGAAGGCGCCAGCGATATTCACATCGAGCCCAAAGCAAAGAAAACTAAGATCCGCTATCGTATTGATGGTGTCCTCTTTGAAGTGAGAGAGGCCCCCTCTAAAATGCACCCCGCCATTGTTTCGCGGATCAAGATCATGGCCAATCTGGACATCTCCGAGCGCCGCCTGCCCCAGGACGGGAAGGTCTCTGTCATTGTGGGGGGCAGAGCCGTGGATCTACGGGTCTCTACGCTACCGACCAGCCACGGCGAGAAGACGGTGATTCGAGTGTTGGATAGCCGTTCTATTATGCGGGGCCTGGACCAATTGGGTATGGAAGACGGCGTGTGTGCCCGCTTCGAAGAGCAGATCGCCTTGCCTCACGGCGTCTTCCTGGTGACCGGACCCACCGGATCGGGTAAGAGCACGACGCTGTATACCGCTCTCGGCCAGATGGACGGAGAGCGGCTCAATGTGTCAACGGTTGAAGATCCGGTGGAGTATGAACTGGGATTCTGCAATCAGGTCCAGGTGAGTGACGTGATCGGCCTGACCTTTGCGGCCGCTCTGCGTAGCCTGCTGCGTCAAGACCCGGACATCATCATGATTGGCGAGATCCGCGACAACGAGACGGCACGCGTCGCCATTCAGGCGGCCCTCACGGGCCACCTGGTGTTGTCGACCCTGCATACCAACGATGCCGCGAGTAGCGTCACCCGTCTCGTCAATATAGGCATTGATGCGTACCTGATTGCCGCCTCGCTCAATGGCGTGTTGGCCCAGCGCCTGGTCCGCAAGATCTGTCCGAAGTGCAAAGAATCCTACCAGGTGGCCGAAAGGATGAAGCGTTACATCGACCGAGCCGGCATCAGCGCCAAGGAACTCTGTCATGGGGCCGGTTGCGATCAGTGTCGAGGCTCAGGCTTCGCCGGACGACTGGGCATTTACGAGTTACTGATCGTTGATGAGGCGTTTCGAGATATGATCAACAAAGACGCCTCTGTGACGAACATGCGTCGTGCATTTATCCAGAGCAAGTCCCCCAGTTTGTACGACGATGGTCTGAGAAAAGTCAAACTGGGATTAACGACCGTTGAAGAGGTCCTGCGTGTGACCGAGGTCTATGGTCAGAGTGAAACCGAGGTATAGGGAATAGGGAGGCAGCCGTGGTAGACATCAAGAAAATCCTGACAACGGCCGTGCAGTGCAAGGCCAGTGACATTCACATCAACGTGGGGCTGGTCCCGGTGATGCGACGGAACACGGAACTGATTGACATGGATTTGCCGGTCATCACCAACGAAGATGCCAAGGCGATGGTCGTCGCCATGGTAGGCAAGGACCGATACAAACAGTTTCAGGATCAGCGCGACCTCGATTTTTCCACGACGATTTCAGAGGGGCATCGGTTTCGTGTGAATGCCCATTATCAGCGGGACACACTCGCCATCTCTTTCAGAATCATTCCCAATCAGGTCTTGGGCATCGATGACCTGCATCTGCCGCCGATTGTAAAGGAGCTAATCGATCTACCGAGGGGTCTCGTGTTGATCACGGGCCATACGGGCTCGGGAAAGAGCACCTCTCTGGCGGCCATGATCGGAGAAATTAACGCTAAGTATGCAAAGCGTATTATCACCCTGGAAGATCCGGTCGAATATCTACTCGAAAACGAAAAAAGCATGATTGAGCAGCGTGAAATAGGATTCGACTGCCTTAGTTTTGCCTCAGGGCTCAAACACGTCCTGCGGCAAGATCCGGACATCATCATGGTCGGCGAGATGCGGGACCTTGAAACAACCAGCTTTACGATTACGGCGGCCGAGACGGGTCACCTGGTTTTCAGCACTTTGCACACGGTCAACGCGCCGCAGACCATTGAACGTATCGTCGATATCTATCCCGCCAACCAACAGAACCAGATACGCACGATGCTTGCGAACACCTTGCAGGCGGTGATTTCTCAGACCCTATTTAAACGCATCGATCAGGAGGGCATGATCCCCTGCACGGAAATACTCTTGTGTACCTCTGCCACCCGAAACTGTATCCGTGAAAACAGAATCTTTGAAATCCCCAACATCATTGAGACCTCGCGTCGCCTGGGCATGCAGAGTTTGGATCACAGCATCGCTGAAATGTTTTTTAGGGGATATATTGACCGTGAGGAGGCCGTCATACGCTCCAGCAACCCCAATAAGATGGAAAAACTGTTGGTGGAGGAGAACAAGGCACGTTTCGTACAGGAAAATGCTATGGCACCTGTGTAGGCAGTAGGAGGGTCACATGATGGGTGGTACCGCGCAGCGCCTGGGAAGAGGTGGAGCCGTTTCAACGCGTGGGGGCGTCCACCGCCACGCCCGTCCGGGTCCCGCCCGGGAGGACGGTTTCTTAGAGAAAGTACGGGATTTCCGGGTGGAGTTTGGGCCCAGTCGCAAGGATATCCTTGCCTTCACCAATCAACTGGCCGTTATGATTCGGGCCGGCATCAGTTTGCAGGAATCGCTCGAATCGATTGGTGAACAGACTGAGAATCGCAAGTTTAGGGTTGTCATCCTCGACTTGAAATCCCGCATAGAAGGGGGAGAGAGTTTTTCTCAGGCCCTCGCAGAACACCCCAAGGTATTCGTAAATCTCTATGTGAACATGATCGCTGCGGCCGAGATCTCGGGCTCTCTTAGTGACATGCTGCAAAAACTGGCAGACTATCTGGACCAAGAGGCCGCCACGCGCTCACAGGTCATAGGGGCGATGATCTATCCCGCTATCATTGCGGCGATGGCGGTCTTTGTGACGGTATTTTTGTTGTGCTTCGTCCTACCGCGATTCACCGCTATCTTTGCGGGCAAGGAACATTTGCTGCCCACGCCGACCAAGGTCCTCTTGAAGACCAGTTTCGTTGTCCGGACCTATTGGTATTACATCATACCGGTCATTGGTATGGAGATATGGGGGTTCATTTACTATATCAATACCACCGGGGGACGGTTGTGGTTCGACAAAGTCAAGCTCAAGTTTCCCTTGGTAAAGTCACTCTGCCGGAGTCTCTATATTTCCCGCGGCTTGCACACCATGAGTGTGCTGCTCAAGGCGGGTGTGCCCATTTTGAATACGCTCACCATCACGGCCCAGATCACCGGGAATGAACACTACAAGAACATGTGGCTGGGGGTGCATGAAGACGTCAGGCAGGGTAAGAAGATTCATGCGAGTTTGAGGCAATACGACCTTATGCCCTCCAATGTGCTGCAAATGATCCGAAGCGGGGAAGACTCCGGGAGTATGGGTGAAGTCTTGAGTGACATCGCAGGCTTCTATGCCCGAGAGTTGACGACGGTCATCAAGGCTGTCACTTCCATGATCGAGCCCATCATGATCGTCGTGATGGGCATGTTGGTCGGCTTCATCGCCATGAGCGTCATCTTGCCGATCTTCAAGATGTCAAGTTTGGTGACGGGTCATTAGGGGTTGTCTGTGTGACCGACAAGAAATACCTTGGACCTCAAAACGTCCAACTTATTTATCGCCATGGCAATGGGTATGTTTTGAACGTTGAATACAAGGAGTTGATACCTGTAACGGAACGAGGGCCTCGTTAACATGAATTGGCAGCGAAAACAATCGGGTTTTTCCTTGGTCGAGGTGCTCATCGCCGCTCTGCTGGTAGGTCTCTCGGTGGCGGCACTCTTGGCGGCCAATGGCGCCTTCTCCATGGTCACTGGCGCGGCAGTGGATCTCAGCACCGCCGAGTTCTTGATCGAGCAGATCAGAGAGTGGACGACAGTGGTGGCCGTTCTCGATCCGCAAAGCGGCATGACCACCTTTGGCCTGGAGGAGCCAAACATGTTGGATGCGGATGACCTTGATGATTTTGACGGGCAAACTTTCTCTCCTCCTGTGAGTTTGGGGGGCAACCCCCTTGTCCTGTTGTCTTCTTTTAGCCAACAGGTAGTCGTAGAAAATGTGAGCGCCACCAATTTTTCGCAAGTCGTCGGAGATCACGCCAGCATGTTTGTCCGCACGACCGTGTCGGTGAGCCAGAACAACAACCCCATTGCGTCGGCCAGTTGGATTCGGGCCCGGTACTAATGGGATATGCTGCCAGAAAGATGGAAGTTCCCATGAAACGATACCCGTTCAGATCGGGGTTTACCCTGGTCGAGGTCCTGCTGTCCCTGGCCATCTCCGCCGTGATTCTGTCCGCCGTGGCCGTCGCCTTCAATGCGTCTGCGGTGACCTATCAGAAAAACCAGGAACTCTATGCCGTCGTGAACAACGGGCGGCAGGCCCTGTTGCGGATGACGGCCCAGTTGCGCACGGGCTTCAGCGTGGATCCCAACGCCCCAGCGAATCAGTGCAATTTCTTCGCGGTGACGGGGGCGGATCCCAGTAGCATCCAAGACCTGACCTACGACTTCAGGAGCAGTGACAACACCCTCTATCTCATCACCAACAGCGATGGTGCTGAGTACGTGCTCTGCACGGGCGTGCAGAGTTTGACCTTCACTCGTCTGCTCACGGCAGATGCGTCCGACTGCAGAGGCGTCACCGTTACGATGACCGTCCAGAGCGGGGACCAGCAAAAAACCCTCTCATCGGCAGTCGCGATCCGTCGAAATCTGGAATTGTAGGACGCAGGATCAGCCCGGATCCTTGGGGATGGGGTGCAAATAAAATCAACCTAACTCCTTCTACTCCAAGGGGCTATGACCCGCGCGGCTGAAAGTGTTTGCCGGTTGGAGGAGGATTTCGTACTGTGCCCAGACTATGAAACAGAAACTATGGCTCCCGGTGATCACTTGTCTGGCCTATTGCATCGACAAGGAACTCTACTAGGTAATTGACTACCTGAGGGAACAGGTACGGGTCCTCGTGGAAGAGCAGGAGAACCAGGGCAATCGTATTCGGCTGACCAACAGGCAGCGGATGAGGGTGGCGGCCAAAGCAAGGCGGCGCAACCGAAAAATGCTGGAGCAATGTACAGAGTTGTTCACGATGGATACTATCATGTGGTGGTATCGACAACTCGTCGCAAAAAAATGCGATGGATCTCAGAATCGATCCGCACCTGGCCGACCCCAAATTACCGAGGAGATAGTGAATCTCGTCATTCGGTTCAAGCAAGAGAATCCCCGCTGGGGATACCAGAAGATCACCGATCAAATCGTTTATCTGGGCCACAAGATCAGCAAATCCAGTGTAAAGAACATATTGATTGAAAACGGTTATGATCCTGAACCAGACCTGACCGTTAGATCAACCT
>JADFMM010000464.1 GCA_022563885.1 Planctomycetota bacterium
ACGGGCAGGCCGGTCCCTTAGCTTCAATTCAGTTTTCCAAATGACATAAGTTGACAATACTTTCGTACGATGATATCCTATGAAGGTAATGTTTGTCCGAAACCACTGTCTCCAGTGCGGAGCCGGCGGGTTCAACGAGACGTAAAGATCGGAATGGAGGTGTGTATCGTAAGTCAATTCTTAGAGCACCTACACAAAACGAGTCTGCATTCGAGCGGCTTCTTTTGCCTCTGGACGGCGTCAGGCTCCATCGACCATCCTCGGATGGCCTGCTTCGAGTTCCCCACGCCGGCGCTCGGGACAAGCCTTGCCAGAGCCCAAAACGTTCGCTCTCGGTGCGACGATCATTTTGCGTAGGGGCTCTTATTTCCTAAAGTCACAGAAGCTACCCGTATATTCGAAAAGTAGAAGGTACCTCAACCCCGCTAGAAGGAGACGCAAAATGATTAGAATTCAAGGTCATGTACTCTTGTGCGCTTTTGTTGCGCTCTTGATGCTGCTGATGCTTCAACCGGCATCGGCACAAAACTTTTTTGCAGATTTTGAAGATGGGATCGGTGTCAACGACCCCGCTCAATGGGTGCCGGAAAACGCCGGGCAGGCATGGGGAGTCGCTGCTTTCCCCGGTAGCGGCCAGGGATTGAAGAATCTCAACGAAGGCTGTGGGACAACGGGCAACACGCCCTTTCCCGGTGTGACCGATTTCACCGACGGCATTATCCAATTGGATATGTCATGGGATGACGATGACAGTTGGGGCATCATTCTTCGTCAGACCGCCGCTGACGCCGGCTATCTGGTCTTTTTCGGCTACGTCGAAACCGGATCGGTCATCATTCTCGACCTCGCCGATGGCTGCGGCGCAATGGGCCAGTGCCTCAGCGACCAAGCCGGCTGTGAAAACGGCGGAGTTGAACTGATTTCGGTTCCCCACGGCCTCACGAACTTGACCCAGGACTTGAGCGTTTCTTATACCGGACGCATTGAGGTGAAGGGTGACATGATCCGGGTGTGGTACCTGCCGACCGCCGATATTGCCGACCCCCTTGGCGATTTCGGACCGCCGCTCGTCGAGCTTCAGACTTCGGCGCACGCCGGGCCGGGTTCCGTCGGCATCTGGCAGGAGAGTCAAGGCGGCTGCATGATCGATAATGTGATGATTATCACAGGCGACCCAGCGCAGGCTGGGGCTCCCAACCCGGCGGATGGGGCGGAAGATGTGATCCGTGATGTTGTCCTCAGTTGGACGGCAGGCGAATTTGCCAATACCCACAATGTGTCTCTGGGGACCTCGTTCGACGATGTCAACGATGCCCCGGTGGCCGACCCTGGGGGAGTCTTGCTGGGACGGGGGCTGACCGACAGTTCAATTGATGCCGGTCGTCTGGATTTCGGCCAAACCTATTACTGGCGCGTGGATGAAGTCAATGGGGCCCCGGATTTTACCGCCTATAAGGGAAATGCCTGGAGCTTCGAGGTAGAGCCCTTGTCTATTCCTATCAGCAATATCACGGCCACGGCTTCCAGCGAATTCGGGGAGTCCACGGCTGAGAGGACAATCGATGGCTCAGGTTTGGTGGACGATCTTCATGGAACCTCTACATCCGACATGTGGATCAGCGGCGGTCTCCCGGCTACGATCGAGTACGCATTCGATCGGGCTTACAAGTTGCACGAACTATGGGTCTGGAACTCGAATCAGCTCATCGAAGCCTTCCTGGGCTTCGGTGCCAAGGACGTTGTCATCGAGCACTCCCTCGACGGCGAGAACTGGACCATTCTGGAAGGCGTCGGGCCGCTGGCCCAGGCGACGGGTCTCGAGGGCTATGCGCACAATAGCATCATCGATTTCGGCGGTGCGGTGGCCCGGCATGTCCGGATGACGATCAACACTGTGCAAGGTTTCGTACAGCAGGCCAGTCTCAGTGAGGTGCGGTTCTTCAGTATTCCGACCTTTGCGACCGGCCCCAATCCGGCGTCCGGTGCCACCGATGTGGCCCCCGATGTGACATTGGCGTGGGGCCGTAATGGCCGAGAGGCCGATCACCACGATGTCTACGTTGGGTCCGATTCCAACAGTCTGTCCCTGGCCGGCAGTGTCAGTGAGAGCAGTTTCGATTCGCTGGCGTTGGACCTGCAATTGGGCCAGAGCTATGCCTGGCGCGTGAATGAGGTCAATGAGGCCATGGACCCCAGCACATGGCAAGGCACTGTCTGGAACTTCACAACAGTCGATGCCATTGTCATCGATGACATGGAGAGCTACAAGGACGAGGAATTCCTGGAGATTTGGGCCACCTGGATCGATGGATTCGGTGATGAGGCCAACAACGGTGCCCTCGTGGGCGCGAATCCGGGGATCGGAGATTTTTCTCCGGAGACCGACAATGTCCACGGGGGTGGACAATCCCTGCCCATCCACTATGACAATACGGCTGCAGCCCAATCCGAAGCCACGCGCACGTTTGACGCGCCCATGGACTGGAGCATCGGCGGCGCGCAGACCTTGGTACTGTTCTTCTATGGTACTCCGGGCAATTCCGGTCAGCTCTATCTAAAGGTTTACGGTTCCAAAGTAGTCTATGACGGCGATGCGAGTGCCCTCTCCACGCCCCTCTGGACCCAGTGGAACAT
>JADFMM010000220.1 GCA_022563885.1 Planctomycetota bacterium
GGGTGTGACAAACGATTCGAAAAACGATTCAGCGAACAAATCCGCCAAGACGGTTCTGGTGGTCGAGGACAACGAGCTCAACATGAAGCTGTTCCACGACCTGCTGGAAGCGCACGGTTACAATATTCTGCAGACCAAGGACGGCATGGAAGCGCTGCGCATCGCGCGCGAGCACAAGCCCGATCTGATACTGATGGATATGCATATGCCGAATATGAACGGTTTTGAGGCTACCCGGGCCTTGCGTGCCAAGGGCTTCACCATTCCCATCCTTGCTCTAACTGCCGGCGTTTTGACAGAAGAAAAGGCTGAATGCCTGAAGGCTGGCTGCAACGAACACCTATCCAAACCGATTGACCGAGCGAGACTATTGGCCACGTTGAGTAGATACTTACCTTCTGGTGATGACGCTATAGGCGATGGGCACAAGGCCGTGGAGGCTCAAGTGGATGATCTGACTGAGCTTGCATCTGAGCCTTCCGGCTCTGGATACCCCCCAGGGATTTCACCTGAAAACCAAAACGAGGAAGACGTCATCGATTGGCAGGATCTCGTAAGTCGTGTCAAAAATGAAGCGTTGATAGAGAAAATAGCGTCGGTTTTCCTCGTTGAATACCCAGCACAGATCGAGCTTCTTGCCCAAGCTGTCCGGACCGCTTGGGCAGAAGATGTTCATTCTCAGGCTCACGCTTTGAAGGGAGCCGCTGCCAGTATGGGTGCAAAGCTCTTATCACAAGCGGCTTATCAACTTGAATGTGCCGGCAGAGAGCGTAATGAACAGATATTTGCAGCGCTTTTCCTGAGGATACAAACCGAATTTGATAGAGTAGCAGCATTCATTTCAAGAGACGACTGGATGGATATAGCAAAACAGAAAAGTATGACCAAAGGGCATATGAAACAGGAAGACGAGAGATGGGCTCTGTCTGCACGAAACCAATAAGTATATTGATAGTTGAAGACGATCTTCTCAGCAGAATACTGTTGGAGGGGCTTCTAACCGATTCCACACTATCTGTCTCTCAAATAAAGTGTGTTGTATCCTTACGTGCTGCCATGGAGCTTTTTGCTACGAATAAGTTCGATGTCGTGCTCTTGGACTTGAATCTTCCAGACAGCAAAGAGCTGCATACCCTAAGCCAAATCATCAGCAAGGCGCCTCAGACTGCAGTCATAGTTGTCACCGGGGAATACGGCGAGAGCCTCGGCTTAAGAGCCATCGCCGGTGGTGCTCAGGACTATCTTGTTAAAGCCAGCTTTGACCATAAGATGCTGGGAAAATCTGTTCATTATGCCATCGAACGCAAGCGCATGGAAGAGGCGGGACGGGCCGCGTTTAGGGCACTCGCGAAGGCACACTCAGAATTAAAAGAAATACAGACTCAGATGATCCAGAGCGAAAAGTTAGCCTCCATCGGGCGACTGGCCGCGGGCGTGGCACATGAGATAAATACCCCGATTGGTTTTGTGTCCAGCAATTTTGAGACCCTGGGCAACTATATGGGTAAAATATGCCATCTCCTGGGAAAACATGATGAGTTGACAGAGCAGGTCATGTCTTCAGGGGATGCACCGTTACAGCGGAAGGGTCTTGCACTGGCCCAGGTGCGTCGAGATCTGAAAATGGATTTCATTCTCGAAGATCTCAAGGACCTCTTTGATGAGTCCCTGGAGGGCCTGAATAGGATCAGCAGTATCGTACAGAATCTCAGAGACTTTTCTCGTATTGACCAGGCGGAAGAGTTTGCGGATTGCTCCTTAAATGAGGGGATACAGGCCACCTTGACGGTTGTGCGAAATGAACTCAAATACGGCGTCGAGATTGTCACTGAATTGGGCGATATCCCCGACGTCCCGTGCTGTGCCGGTCATATCAATCAAGTTTTCCTGAATATCCTGATTAACGCGGCCCAGGCCATCGGCTCCCAAACACGGGAGACAGAGGGACGTATCACCATTAAGACCTATGCCACAGATGACGAGGTCGTCTGTGAGATCGCGGACAATGGCCCTGGCATTCCTGCAGACAACCTGGGAGAGATCTTTGATCCCTTTTTTACGACCAAACCGGTGGGCGAGGGGGTGGGCTTGGGTCTCAGTGCAGCCTACAATACTATTGTGAATGAACACCGCGGCCACCTGTTGGTTGACAGTACCGTGGGCCAAGGGACCGTGTTTACGATAAAGCTACCTGCGTAGCAGAGGAGAAACACCTCTCAGGCGAATGAGACTTGCATCGAGAGAAGCATAATGGAGAGACCGAAGACAGTACTATTTGTTGATGATGACGAAAACATATTGCATTCCCTACGCAGGGCGTTTCTTGATGAGCCGATTGAAATGCTCTTTACGACGTCTGGCCAGGAGGCACTGGAATTGATGCAGCAGCAAGAGGTAGACATTGTAGTGTCGGATATGAAAATGCCGGGCATGGGTGGACAGGAATTGCTCAACACGGTACGGGAACGCTATCCTCAGGCCATTAGGATTCTGTTCTCAGGGCAACCCACTGTTCGGCAAGAGGAGGTTTCCTCTCTGGTCAGGGCAATTAATCAGGGTGACATATTCAAGTTCATAGGCAAGACCTTCAACATGAATACGGATGTAAAACATGCCATACGTGAGGCTACTGGCGTGGCTTAGATTCATGTCCAGACTGAGGAACGCGTCGGGTATGAGGTGATCGCGGTTACCCATGGCAAGGAGGGTCTCCGACCATACTGGGAACACAGGCCGGCGTTGGTGATGACAGATATCTTGAGGTCAGACAAAAAAGGCCTGGAAACCATCCAACAGTTCAGACAGAAGGGTTCCGATACCGAGATCATTGGTATGTTCGGGGGCGGAAGTGAATGTGGCTCATGGAATTTGTCATCAGACACTTGCCTGCGATTCCGTGTTGCCGTAAGCGATCAGGGCTATCGCACGTAGATACCGGATTCGTGTACTTTTCGGCATGAACGCCACTGATCGAGGGTTCCCACCGTTGAAGTAAGTCAGTGAGTCGGTGGGTCAGTAGGTCCGTGGGTCGGAAACTGATTACTGATTACTGATTACTGATTACCGATCGCAGATCACAGAATACTGGTTACTGATTACAGACCCACAGACCCACAGACTACCGATGACTATCGCCGAGATACGCCGGGAAGCGACTGAAAAAAGGACGGTTCATGTCAGAGAAAGTTACTTGCGATTGCCCTGCGTAAGCGATCGGGGCGCTTGCGTTTTTGCGCTGTTTCTGATATCATCACGAGTTCGGACCTCATATTTCTTCCGCAACGCGGGTTTCTAAGAGTTCGTTGGATTGCCTTGACAGGTCTGTTGTGCCGTTTTCGCCCAAGCAAGGCGAGTCAGCATACTCTATTCAAGGCCCATTCATTGCGGCCGGGAGGATGAACATATTTTCTCACTGTTTACCGCGTCGCCAATTCTTCTCTTTTGTGGTGCTTGTTGTCTCGGCGACGGCTTGGGCAGTTGCAGCCACGGTCCACAACGACCCTTCCATCCGTGCCACAAAGTCTCGGATCACGGCCAAATCCAAAAAGGAAATGGCAACCGGGGACCAAGCACAGCACTATGTCGAAGCAGCCATCACCTTTGGAAATCTGATTTCCTTAGATGAGGTGTATTCGCTACCCAGGGCGCCCGGCAGTAACAGGGAAATCATCAAGTCAGAGAACGCGGTCCGCATCCAAATCCCCGCGAAAAGCGCCGCCTCCCTCTTAGACCGTGGAGTCGCGGTCTCCGTTTTGCGAGAATTCACGCTGGTGAGAGGTCGAAGCCTAAAACAGAATCACGCCGAGCCCTGCTCCGGGGCCAGCATACAAGGGTCCAACACAAGCGATCTGGTTATTCCCGACGACCCTGTTTTTGTCGAACGGGTGTATAGTACGATCACCGTTACAGGGGCTCCGGCCACCGCCGAGGTCCTCTGTGTAGACGTACATTTTGAGATCGTTCACACTTGTGTAAGTGATGTCGAAGTCGATCTTTCCAATCAAGTTTTCTCGATTGAATATGATCTGAAAGATCAGTCTCTTGGGTCCTGCTCGGGCTATTATGAGGATACAGTCACTGGGATCACGGCCTTTGCCGGTGAGCCGGTAAATCAAGATTGGCAGTTGTGGGCTGGCGACTGGTATCCAGACGATAGGGGTGTGATTGACAGTTGGTGGATCAAAATCTATTACGAAACCTTTCAAGCTATTCCCCTTGTAGAGGGCGTGCCTTATGAGGGAACCACAAGAGAGACTGAAGGCACTTGGCGCATCTACTCGGCCAGCAGTTCTGGGCTACTTGTTCTAGATACCGAAGGCAGCGAATTGGATACCACGCTACGTGTGTATGATCCCTGCAGCTTGTTGGAGTTAGCCTTCAATGATGATGTTGGCGATTTCGACTGCCGGGGGGACGTATGGTCGCAGATCATGATGCCCGTGGTCGGCGGGGAGAGCTATCTTGTTCGCGTTGCTGGATTTGAGGGTAGCGAGGGCGCTTATCAAATCATGGCTGAACTCCATTTAGATGAATTGCCTAGTGAGCCCAATAGACCGCTGCCTTGGAACGGACAGGTTAGTGTCGCCACGCAAACCCGGTTACGATGGAATGACGCTCTACACGATCCGGTGGTGTCGCTGCTCAAGACCAGATCTGTCGACAGCAAGCCGCCAACGATCACGCCCAAGGCGATTTATGGAAAAGACGATCGCGTGGAAGAGTATGAGATCACCGATCCCGACCTTCGTTTGGCGGGTGATGCCACCGTCCTTATTACGGACAGGCGTTTCCTGGCTTACGACCCTTGCAACCAGACTTATGAGATGACAGAGCTCAGCACGAACGCAGAATGGTATGCTTCGAACTCTGACGGCAGGACGCTCTGTCCTGACGAACCGTTCCGGGATCAGCCCGCACCCGGTATCTGTACGGGATTCCTGGTAGCTCCGGACATCGTAGCGACTGCGGGCCATTGCCTATCATGTCCCAGTAATTGCAGTGACTATGTATTCATCTTTGGATTTGTCATGGTTGACGAGTTCACCGCCACGACGGTGTTCGATGAATCCCAGGTCTACTTCTGTCGAGAGGTAATTGGGTTTAGGGGGGTAGTCGGTTAGCTCCTCCTGCCCTATAATGCTAGGTATGAGGTCTCCACGCAAAAAAAGGGCAGTGCAGAAGTCGTTGATAGCAGGACGCGACTACCCCAGTACGTACCGTGAGTTCGTAGAGATGTTTCCCAATGACGAAGCATGTGTCAGCTACTTAGAACAACTTCGCTGGCCGGAAGGATTTGTATGTCCAGCATGTCAGATGACTGCAATCCCATGGCGTCTGACCCGGGACCGATTAGGATGCCCCAATTGTCGCCACCAATCGTCCGTTAGCGCAGGCACAATCTTCGACAAAACTCGTACGCCACTGACAACCTGGTTCGAGGCTGGGTGGCACGTAACCACCGCCAAGAATGGGCTGGCGGCCAAAACCCTCGAGCGTACACTGGGCACCAGCTATCGAGTTGCCTGGACAATGCTACAACGCTACCGAGTAGCAATGGTGCGTACTAAACGTGAACAGTTGTCGGGTGATGTAGAGGTTGATGAAGCTTTGGTCGGAGGGGTACAAAAGGGCGGAAAACGTGGCCGTGGCAGCAGCAAATGCATTGTAGTGATAGCGGTAGAGGTCAAGCAGCCCAAGGGCTTGGGGAGATTGCGGATGCGCCATGTTTCTGATGCGTCAAGTGCCAACCTGCTACCGTTCGTCTGTGACGTGATAGTTCCTGGATCAGTAGTGCTCACCGATGGTTGGGGTGGCTACAATGATTTACCTGATCATGGATACACACACAAGAGAACGATAATGTCGTCGTCAGATGATCCCGCCCATGTTTCCATGCCAGGCGTACACCGCGTCTCCAGCCTGCTTAAGAGATGGATACTCGGCACTCATCAGGGCTCATTCGTTCCCACTCATTTGCAGTCTTATCTAGAGGAATTCACCTTCCGGTTTAATCGACGTACTTCACGAAGTCGGGGACTCCTTTTCCGACGACTCATGGAACGGGCTATTGTTGCCAGGCCTATTACTGAGGCTGATGTCACTCTCGGCTACGACTGGTCTAGCCTCAAGCAAGATGATAAAAGGAGGAGCTAACCGACTACCCCCATTCGTGTAATTTCCTCACGAAATGGGGCAGACTGTCTTTGTCGCTGGACATGAACTGATACTCATGGCAGAAGTCCAAGTAGTACCGGAGCCACTTTTGGAAATGGTAATGGCTCCTGGATGGAATCCCCCTATTCACCAGTAGGATACTGTAGTTCTTCGCGAAGTTCGTCGGCACGCTGCGCATTTTAGGTGTTACCGGGTTTCCTGCCAATACTCATATTCCGGTGTTATCAAGATAGGGAGTAGTTATATTTATACATTTTTGTTGTCAATGGCCAAGTTTTGGAATAGTATGTCAGGTGTTATCAGGAACTATACAATAACTTGTTATCACCAATTAATCAAAGGAGAGAACAAAATGAATCGTTTACCATTACACCAAAAGAATTTGACTGCTGCAGGTATTTTCAGCTCTGATTGTCGTCGTTTTGTTTGTCTCTCTTGGTGCGAAGCCACGCATGCAATCATCCCCAAACTACGAGTATAAAGTATTTAGCCAACCCAAACTAACCTACGAAGCAGTCGTGCTAGATGATTCACAGGCAAAGAAAATCGAAGACACGCTTAACAAATTGGGTTCCGAAGGTTGGGAATTGGCAGGTACAACAGAGGCTCTTTATATTTTAAAACGACCAGTCAAGTAAATGATGATAACAAGCTGGTGCAAGGGACTCGTTACACTCGCCCCTGACCAGCATCGTTAGATGTAAAATAAAGGAGAAAACAAGATGAACTTCTCAGGTAAACATACACTGCTCATCGGTGGCAGTAGCGGAATGGGTCTGGAGGCGGCAAAGTTGCTGGTTGGCGCGGGTGGGACTGTAACCTTGGTGGGTCGCAATAAGGAGAAACTTGATCAGGCACAAGATTCGTTAGGTGCTTCTGATAGGGTGAATGCCTTTCAGTGTGACCTGAACCACAATGAAGAAGTTGAGAGCCTCGTCGCTCATGTCGCAAACGAAATGAAAGACGTCACGCATCTGATCAATGCTGCGGGAATTTTTTCCCCGAAGCCATTCGTGGAACACACGCGCGAAGACTATGACGCTTACATGGATCTCAACCGAGCTACTTTTTTCGTTACTCAGCAGGTAGTAAAGAATATGATCGCAAATGGAGGTGGTTCCATTGTCAATATTGGGTCCATGTGGGCGCATCAGGCAATCAAGGCAACTCCTTCTTCTGCTTATTCTATGGCCAAGTCTGGATTGCATTCATTAACTCAGCACCTGGCGATTGAACTTGCTGAGCATAATATTCGCGTCAACGCGGTGGCGCCCGCCGTGGTGGAAACCCCGATCTACGGCGCCTTCATCAAACCCGACGAGGTTCACGAGGCCCTACAAGGCTTCAACGATTTTCACCCAATCGGACGGATCGGAAAGCCTAAAGATGTGGGATCGGTGATTATGTTTCTCCTTTCGGACGATGCAAGTTGGGTAACAGGGGCGATTTGGGACGTGGACGGCGGCGTTATGGCTGGGCGTAACCAGTAGACTTCCAATTTATGGTATCGACGAAGATGTGTAGGGCCGCAAATCTAACAAGGCAAATGCAGCCGATGCGGTAACCCGCGCTGCTGATTTGCGGCGTTAAACCGTTACCGATCAAGTCTTGCGCAAAATGGCAAGAAGTTGGAAACGTCCATGATGGTTCCGGCTCGTCCGGGTTAGGCTCATAAAAAACAGAGCCAATTGAAATCGCAAAAACGAGGAACTGAGAAAAGACTTGCAGCAGTTCGTATTAAATCGGAAGCACGTACAATAGAAGTCGTATTGATATTCAAACTAAAGATGAAAAGGTGTTAACGTACCTTCCGCACAAATGGGATTGGGCTTTTCCCGATTTACGGGGGCCCTAAGTAGTGGTGATACCGTCCGTTACGCAAAGCCAAGTCTGGCGGCGATAGTCGTTGTTCGGAACTGTCACGGTGTCGATCTTCCGAACTACCCTGCCACGGGACATCTTTTTAGCCTGATCTGATCTCGATTACCAAAGTTCTTTGCATCGGCTGTTCCTGATGCGTCGGCTATCAGTCGTAGCAGAGAAAGAGGAAAAAACAAGAAAAAATGCCAAAAACATAGAGAAGATACATTCGCTCCTGAATGAGTTCGTGTATAGACTCCGGGATGACCAATGACAACAAACGCAATGAAAAACTGACACGACACAAAGTAGCGGGCCTGCCGCTTATTGTTGACATCATCGAGCGTATGAATCTACGCCAGAGTCTACACGACGCCATCGGCGTGCACGGAAATGAAATGTTTCCTGCCGTCGATACGCTCATCTTGTTGATTATCAATCTGACAGGGGGAAAACAACCCCTCTACGAACTTGAGCAATGGGTTCAGTCCTTAGATCCCCGCTGTCTAGGGTACAAGACCTTATACAAAGGTAAGTTTACTGATGATCGCTTTGCCCGTGCCTTGGATAAATTGTACAAAGCCGATCGTGCCACGCTGATGACACAACTGGTGATCGAGGTGGTCCACACGTTTGATCTAAAGTTGGATCGTATACACAACGATTCGACGACGATCAAGGCCTGTGGAGGGTATCCCGGGAAAACCGACAGGGGATTTGAACTCAAAAAAGGACACAGCAAAGACCACCGACCGGACTTGAAACAGTTGGTTTACAGCCTCAGCATCTGTTCGGATGGGGCGGTGCCTGTTCACCAAAAAACCTATCCAGGCAACCGTACAGATGATACGACGCATATTGAAACATGGAATACCTTGTGTCGTATCCAGCCAGATCCAGGCTTTTTGTACGTCGCAGACGCTAAGTTATGTACCGATGAGCAATTACATCATATTGAAAGCAACCACGGCCGAGCCATTACCATGATGCCGGATACCTGGTCTGAAGTGGCATCCTTCAAGGACGCCCTTCGAAAGGGCCCAAAAGCGAAGAAAGAAATCTGGCGACGCACTAAACCCGGAAGTGATACAGAGAAGGAATACTTCTCTGTGTTTACGGGGACCCATCTCACGGAGAAAAGAGGCTACCGAATCCACTGGATCTATTCAAGCGAGAAACGCAGACGAGATCGTCAAGCTCGCGAGAAACGTCTCCACAGAACCGAAGAAGCCTTGATCGCGTTAAATGGCAAGCTCAATAGGCGTAAGCTTAAAACGAAAGAAGTCATCCAAGAGGCGGCCGATGCTATTGTTGCCCACTATCGGGTCGAGCCTTTTTATCATGTTGACATCGGTATCCTGTACGAAGAAACACGTAAGCAAAAAGGGAAAGGTCGCCCGGGCAAGAACACTCAGTACCAGCGGATCATCAAGGAGGTGTGTGCTTTACGCTGGACTCGCAACGCCACACGGCTGCATGAGGAAGCTCGTACGGATGGTATTTTTCTCTTGTTGTGTACTGACGAAAACTTAACAGCGAAAGAAGTATTACAGGCCTACAAGTATCAACCTCGCCTCGAAAAGCGATTTCAACAATTCAAGCACATTCACCATGGAGCGCCTCTGCTGTTTAAAAAGCTAGAACGTATTGAGGCGACGATGTTTGCGTTCTTTATTGCCTTGATGATCCAAGCCCTTATTGAACGTCAAGTGCGGAATCAGATGGCTGACCGTAAGATTCCGGCGATCGCCTTGTACCCGGAAGATCGTGACGCGAGCCATCCGACAACCGCCAAAATCATGGGAATCCTTGCCGATGTGTCCACCTATACGTTAAGTTCTTCATCAAAAGAAGTGACGGAATATCGCGACGACTTAACGGCAGTACAGCAGATGATCCTCGATTTCCTAGGCATCCCCGAGAGGGTTTATTGGACAAGATAGCGGATGTGTAAAATCCGGAATTATTGCTTTTTCGATGTGCGGAAAGTACGATATACTAAGCAATTTCATTCATAACTACAAAGGCAAATAAACCATAATGAGTAATATTAAAGTAGCAATCATTGGTATCGGGAATTGTGCAAGCTCCCTGATTCAGGGAATTCATTACTATCGCGGAAAAACTCCGGATGAGGCTATCGGTTCATGCACTGGGATATTGGCGGTTATAAACCCTTTGATATTGAAGT
>JADFMM010000221.1 GCA_022563885.1 Planctomycetota bacterium
TAGTCCCTGTGCCAAGCTATATATTTCGAATTCATTTGAGTCCATTCTTCTGCAAAAATAGTAAAATGACAGGACTCTATCAACTGGATCTCGCAAAAAAGTAAATGAATATCTGTCTGACATTAAAGGACGTGCAAACTCATATCCGAAGTGCCCCGAAACAAATGCGACATCCTGAAAATCTTCCGGTTTATGACCTCCAAAATCTCCATGACTAATTACACTCTTATCATAATGATCCCTGGCAAGCTCAACAATCGATGATCCTGCTGTCTTCTGGATATGCAGAAACAGTACCCGAGGTCTCTGAGGGCCTTCTCGTTTTAAAATATGATTCAGAATAGACTTTCCAGCACGGACCAGCTTACCCATGCATTAATGTCCTTTTTACCGCTTCCAGATAGCCAAATCCATAATTTTCATCCGGTTCCAGATAGATTTTGGCGTTAAGGCCGATTTCACCTGTCACAGCGCGAACTTCAGCGGGCCGATGATGTCCCCGGCCTGGAAGGTCGCGGTCATGCGACTGGCGGAGTCGCGCTCGACCAGATCCGCCGGATAGCGGGTGGCATCGGCAGCCACCAGTTCGACCTGAGTCGTGCTGTCGAAGCCCGCCCCGGAAATGCTGAGCACCGTATCGGCCAGGTTGCCATGATGGTCGGGTGTGTAGTCGGTCAGAAGCAGATCCGAGGCCTGGGCCAAGAGGGTGAATGACTCGCCCGCCTGGACCGTATCACCGTAAACCAGAGCATACCAGTCCCCCTGAGATGCCACGGGCACGACGATTGATTGATCGTTTGACGAAGGCGTCTCAAATCGATAGTCGAAGTCCCGCCGCGTGGGAGACGAACCCTTCTTCAGATAAAGCTCTGCCGCCGAATTACTGCCGGCCTCTCCGATCAAGACAAGCGCCAGCGGACTGCTCTCGGGCAATTCGAAGCGGAACAGTTCAGCGTGGCCCTCGCCGGCGTACATACCCTGGTGGCTAGTGCCCAAGTCAATATCAGTGACCTGCGTCCGCTCGACGATAAAGGCATAGGCGCCCGCGGCCTGGCCCCCGGTCCCCTGAGCGGTCAGGGTATAGGTGCCCGAATCGAGCAGGGTTACCAAATCAGAGTCCCCCGGTATCCCGGAAAAGCCCGACCAGCCATTGGGACCGGCTAGGTCGAAGGCAATGAATGAACTGGCGGCATTGATGAAGTCGAGGCGAACCTGTGTTCCCGCGCTAGCCGAGAAGGTCCAACGGTCAATGCTGTACAGATTCTCGATGGTGCCAACATGTTGGCGGTTCAGTTGCAACGCCGATACGTCGGGCGTTACGTCCCACCAGCCCACCGAGTAATTGCCCGTGCTCGCCGACTGATCAGCCGCAGCGCGGATGTGAATACGATACACGTTATCGGCAGGGATCGCGATGTCGTTCAATAAGACGGTTTCACCAAAACTCGACGTCGATCCCGAAGCAATGACATTATCGTCCGGATCGAGCAGCTCGACCTGGACAAAGCCAAGTTGAGGACTCAGAACCCCTTCGCTCGTCTTCACGACGATGGCCACCGTTTGACCCGCACGGGCAAAGAAGGTCCATTCGTCCAGCTCACCGGCAGCCGAAATCGTTCCGGGAACTTCGGTGCCCTCACTGGGAATGCCACCCGAGTCAGGGATCTGGTCGACTTGACCGCCGAGCAGGGTGCCACCGATCTGTCGCAGGCGAGCGTAGAGCTGTAACCCGCCCAGGTCCAAGGTCGTCCCGATCGGGACAACCAGAGAGTTCACATAGACCGCCTCGGGATCAGCGCCGGGTGAATTGTCTGATTGGTCCACCAACTGGACATAGGTTCCATTTGACAGCGCTAGAGTTCCATATCGGAAGTTGTTTACAAACCCTAGAGGGACTAAGCCGAGGTCTTGGCTCATCGCCTCGATCAGCTGTGGAGTACCCTGCGTTCCCTGCCCATCGAATCGGAATTCTCCGTCTGACGTGAATTGATCGGCGTTCGTGGTTCCGCCCAAAAGTCCTTGGCTGATGGTCACTATCCCCGTTGATCTCGCTCGCAAGAATCCTGATCCAGCAGTCGAAGTACTCCCCAGGTCCAGCGTTCCGCTATTGGCCTCCAGTATCCCTTCATTGGTCACCGTCGAACCCAATACGCTTATCGTCCGGTACGTACCGTTACTATCCGCAAGAATGCTGCCCTGATTGATCAACGGTGAACTTGCGTCACCCACAACCAAGTCGTCACCGTGAATCGTGATCTCCGAGCCGATCGTCAAGGTCCCTCCATCGGTCGGACGCAAGAAGTTGCCATCTGAATTGGGGTCACTACGGCCAGCGCTTGAGACGGAGATCACTTGCCCCGTCCCCGACAGCACTTGATCTCCGGAGAAGTTCACCTCCGTTGAGTTTGACGCGTTCGTGTGCTCCAGCGTCAGCGTCCCGTTGAGTTCCAGACCGTTGGTTACCGTCAATGTCGCCTGATCAAAGGCCGTCGCATCAGTATTCAGGATCACACCATCCAACGCAGTGCTGCCACTGATTCCCAGCGCAGCTGCCCCGCTGGAGTCAATGGTCCCACCCACGATCGCTCCACCGTCTAGAGTAACAACGTCATCCAATACGAATATCGTATCACCTCGAACAATGGGCACCGGTGTGCTCCCCTGCAGGAGTGTCACTTCCACGAGCACCGCCGAAGTAGCATTATGCCCTTCAATGGAAATCCTCAGATAACGTGTGGTGACTTCGGGGAAAATGATCGGGGCTAAGGTGCTATAGTCCGGGGGAACCTCATGGGTAGACTGAGAAAACTGGGTAAACGTCACCCCATCATCACTGCTGTAGAGTGTATAGGTTTGAGTCGTGTCGGCACCCGCCCAGACCGACGCAACAAGGCTGTCGAAGGTTAAGGGCGTCGTAAACCGAGCCGTGATCGTGCCGGAGCTAGTGCCGGGGCTCCAGCCTGTCAGTCCGTTTCCATCGAACGCCTTGTGCGCATAGGCGTTTGTCCAGACCGCGTCAGCGTAAAAGAACACTTCGGTGTTTTGAAGCACGCCAGTCACATTCACCGCAGCGCCATTACGCTCTAATGTGCCTAGATCAGCCAGCGTGAACGTGCCCCCCAGGTTTACCGTCCCGCCAGCTGCGTCTAGCGTACCCTGTTCATTCGACCATACCCCGTCGAGGTTCAATGTGCCCGATTGTGCCCGCAGCGTGCCCGTATTCGATACGTTGCTTACCGACAGTACCCCCCCCATTGGCCTCCAGGACCCCTGTATTGGTCACCGTCGAGCCAGTCACATGAATCGTTCGGAAACTGCCGGTGCTATCGGCAATGATGCTGCCCTGATTGATCAACGGCAGGCTCACATCACCGACAATCATATCGTCGCCATGAATCGTGATCCCCGAGCCGATCGTCAGCGTGCCACCGTCGGTCGGACGCAAGAAATTGCCGCGGACTCTGCCATCGCCGATAGTCGTCGCCGAGGAGATCACCTGTCCCGTTCCCGACAGCGTCTGTGCGCCGCCGGAGAAATTCACCTGCGTCGCGCTGTGAAAGTTCGTGTGCTCAAGCGTCAGTGTCCCATTGAGCGTCAAGCCGTTGAGAACGGTCAGTGTCTGACCGTTCTGCAACACCGCGTTGGCATCCAATACGATGCCGTCCAACGTGCTACCAAGAGAGACAATCAACTTCCCAAAACCACTGGACTCAACTACCCCGCCGACGATCGTCCCACCACTGAGGGAAAGATCCCCATCCGCTAGCGAAAGCGTCGTGGCAACGCTCAGAGATCCCCCAGTAATCGCCAAAGCCTCATACGAATCAATACTGTTGACCTCAACAGCCCCGGCTGACGCATCGATGGTCACAGTCGGGGTCCCGAGCACATTGATGACGACATCGTCGCCCGAGCCGGGAAGGGTGTCGTTGCTCCAATTCGCCTGGTCACTCCAGGAAGTCCCATCGCCTCCGCCATCCCACTGAACCTCTAAAGCCACTTCAGAAATAGGTGATTCTGCCCTTGAATGCTCCCCGTCGTGCCCATACCCCAGCAGATGCCCAACCTCATGGGCAACCGTCTCGGCCAGCCCGCTGGCGGCCCCCGTCAGACTGGACGCGTCCAACAGGACCCAGTCACTGAAGACCAGCGCCTCATCCGAACCATCCCGGTTCCCCACATCCACCTGCTCCGCCAGGCCCAGGAACGATCCATACTCCGAGAAGGCCGTGGCATCGCCTCCGATGTAGATCGTGGAGAACGGAGCGTCGCCGCTCGGGGCATCCGTCGTGAAAAGGACGCCGCTACCGGCAAAGGTTTCTTCAAGTTGCAGGACCACCGCCTGGATGATTTCGCCCTCTTGCCCGGCCAGTGTCGTCGGCGCCTGGAAGGCGGGAACGTCGATCCCAGACAGGCTAATCGGTCCGTCAAAGGTGAGGCCTTCAGCCCCGTCGAAGTCCAGGTAGATGACCTGACCTTGGAAGTCGGAGTTGGGGTCTAGCAGGGTCAAGCCGGGCAAGATTGGGGCAACGGAGGAGTGCAGACCATCTATGTCAGACGGAAATGAGATTTCGTCAAATGAATCGTAGATTGAGTATAAATCAAGAGTTAAGGCGTCTCCGGTGCCGGCGGGCGGACCGCGGGCCTCGTTGCCGCCCGCGGCTTGGCCGGTCGGTGTAGAGAAAAGAATCTGTGAAGTTATTTCAATGCCATCGCCGGACGGCAGGACCGCCGCAGTGAGCGTTTGTTCGTCAGTTTGCTGCGTAGCAGGCAGACTCGCCGCACGCGATACTTGGGACAAAGTCAGGGCGTTTGCGTTGCTCGCTAAGGCGTGCTCGTCAGGGGCCGCTCGGTCCAGACTGTCCGTCCTTGGCTCGCCGGCACCGGCCCCCTGCACCTTCTCACTGGCCGGCTCGGTGTAATCAAACTCGGCGAAATCAACCACAATCGCAGACTCGGCGAGGCCGCCATCACGATAGGGATCGTCGTCCGCCAGGCCCAGGGGATCTGCCGATAAGAGAATGCGTTCCTCAAGCTTTTCGAAGAGTTAGGAAGAGCGTGATCGCCGGCTCGCCGCTTGGTCGCCTCCAACCCTTGACTCACCCTGCTCCCGACACCCATGACGCTGTCACCACCCTAATAACAAGAAAGTCGCAATGATTGTGAGTGAGGAGCCGTTGAACCAGGAAGACGAATTTCCCTCCTCATTCAATCTATCCAGGCTTCTCTTATACCTTATATTATTTATGTGTCAACAATTATTCCTATTTATCTGATGTGTTTTTAATATTCATCTCATCTTATCTAGACGACCATTTCTGGAGAACCCCTCGAAGAAGTCAAGCCGTGAATCGACTGGGCTGTTTTGGGAGACAGGCTCGACAGGCCGAAAAAGGCCCGGTTCAAGACAGGGTAAACACTTTTCCCTAAGCGCTACTCACTCTATGTATTCGTAACACCTTTTATTATATATGGTTACATCAGGTTGGTCTTGTGGAGCGGCTCATAAGAGTTCGTTATTTAACCACGAAACACACTAAACCCACGAAAGGGCTAACGCCGGCACTTGGCGTTCGACAGGGCTGGAGGTCCGCCGTTGCAGCCGGGCTTCCAACCTCCGGAGCAGAGCTACCCAGCCTTCGCAGCCAATGCTACTAGGGCGGAGTAGTCCTCCGGATGACTGGGCGCCCACTTGGACGCCAAGACGCGAAAAAAATGATCCATTCTGCTATGCTTGGCGATCTTTGCGCCTTTGCGCGGGATATTGTTTGAGAACGATCTTTGAATGATTAGGGTGACAACTTTGCGAGGCGTTCCTGGCATGAGAGCAAGTAGGAAGTCTTTGCAGTCTGTTCTCATCGACCTTACAATTCTGACGTGAAAAAGACAATCTATATCGAGACTTCGATTCCGAGCTATCTCACAGCGAGACCGAGTCGGGATGTCAGAGCATCGGCCTGGCAGCAGATCACTTGCCAATGGTGGGTATCTGTACACCACTAGAATTATTACCTGAAGGGTCCGACAATGTACAAGGATGAGATTATTGCCGAGGTCTGGCGACTACGCGATGCCTACGTTGAGCGACATCACCACAATCTTGATGAGATCGTGGCAGACTTGCAACGCCGGCAATGCCATCCTCACAACAAGATCGTCGACAGACGAAACCGTGCAAAACGGTCCAGCGGACCTCGTGACCTTGACAGCTGAGCTATATTTTCCCTCGCCCCTTGGGGAGAAACGGGTCAGGTTGATCTTTCCGCACTTTTGTGTCAACTTGTATGACCACGAACCACGCGAAATACACGAACGCTGAGGCTGTTGCTATGCGTTTGTTATTCCGCCAGGGATCGTATCGGGCTTGAGCGGCCGCGCAGAAATAACTTCCCATTTATAGGGGCAATCTTGACATTATCTTCGGCCGCTTCTCAATCACGAAATCCTCGACGTAGAACAGCTACGCCTGTGGATTCGCTCAATCGGCGCGACCTAATCTAACGCCAATTTGCACCCTCTAACGTGTGAATTTCGTTCTGCGCGACCGCTAAGTTGAATCACCACAAACGGCCAAACTTGAGTGGGGACGGCCGATGCAGTGATAGTCGATGCCCTGCTTGGCGAGATACTTCATGTCATAGAGGTTGCGGCCGTCGAAAATGAGGGGCTTGTTGAGTTTCTCTTTGAGCAGGTCGAAGTCGGGACTGCGAAATTCCTGCCAATCGGTCATCACGACCAAGGCGTCGCAGCCGGCAAGGATGCTGTAGGCATCGTCTCCCAACTCGATGCGATCGCCCAGGACCGCACGCGTGGACCCCATCGCCTCCGGATCGAAGGCCTTCACTTGGATGCCGGCATCCAAAAACAGTTCGATGCAGGTCAGGGCGGCAGACTCGCGAACATCGTCGGTCTTGGCCTTGAATGCCAACCCCCATACGGCCAAGCGGGTTTGCTGTGCGTGGTCTCCGAAGTAGTCGATCACCTTCCGGGCAAAGCGCCGCTGCTGTTTCACATTGGCGGCCTGCACGGCCTTGGCAATGGTCAGGTCGATGCCCTGTTCGTCACCCAGATGGGCCAGGGCACGGACATCCTTGGGAAAACAACTGCCGCCATATCCCAGTCCGGCGAAGAGGAAGGCGTCACCGATGCGGGAATCGGTGCCCATCCCCTTGCGAACCATTTCGATGTCGGCATCACAGGCCTCGCAGAGTTGCGATAGTTCGTTCATGAAGGATATCCGCGTCGCCAACATGGCGTTGGCGGCGTATTTCGCCAGCTCCGCGCTGGCGGGGTCCATGAACAGCAGCCGGCTACTCTTGCGCATGAAAGGCGAGTAGAGCTGTTTCATGATCTCCATGACGGCGGGCTTGGTCGTCCCGATGATCACCCTGTCGGGCTTCATGAAATCATCTACGGCCGAGCCCTCTTTCAAGAACTCCGGATTGCTGACGTAGTCGAAGGGATGGTCTGTCTTGGCAGCCATCAGGTCGCACACTTTTTGATGCGTTCCCACCGGCACAGTGCTCTTGGTGACCACGATTCGATAGCCATCCATGAGTTCGGCGATCTGCTCCGCCACGGCCAGCACGGCCGAAATATCCGCGGAGCCGTCCGGAGCCGAGGGTGTCCCCACGCCGAGTACGATGATCAGAGAATTTAAGACGGCTTCAGAGAGATCGGTGGTGAAGACCAGACGCCCGGCTTCTACGTTACGCTTGACCAGTTCCGCCAGCCCGGGCTCATAGATGGGGATCTTGCCGTGGACCAGGTCATCCATCTTGTCCTCGTCCTTGTCGACACAGGTGACATGATTGCCGCCCTCCGCCAAACAGGCCGCCGCAACCAAGCCTACATATCCAACCCCAACAACCGATACTTTCATGGCTATTCCCCAACTACCAGAATGTTAGACATGATAGAATCCTCGATACCAGGCGACAAATTTCGCAACGCCCTCTTCTATCTGCGTATTCGGCTGATAGCTTAGGTCCTCCACCAGATCCGACACATCGGCCCAGGTGGCAGGCACATCGCCCGGTTGCATCGGCAGCATGTTCTTCTGAGCCTTGCGCCCGAGCGCCTGTTCGATGGCCTCAATGAACTTCGAGAGTTGAACCGGACTGCTGTTACCAATATTGTAGAGCTTATAGGGCGCCTTGGAGCGGGAGGGATCGGGCGTTTGGCCGGACCAGTCCGCATCTCCCTGCGGCGGCGTGTCGATGACACGCACGACCCCTTCAACGATGTCATCGATGTAGGTGAAATCACGCCGCATGTCCCCATGATTGAAGACATCGATGGGTCGCCCCTCCAGGATGGCCTTGGTGAACAGAAACAGGGCCATGTCCGGCCTGCCCCAGGGACCGTAGACCGTAAAAAAACGCAGCCCCGTGGTGGGCAATTGGTATAGATGGCTGTAGCAGTGGGCCATCAGTTCATTGGATTTCTTGGTCGCGGCGTAGAGACTGAGGGGATGATCGACATTGCTGCGGGTCGAGAAGGGCATGGTTTCGTTCAGACCATACACGCTGGAACTACTGGCGTAGGCCAGATGCCCCACTTCGTGATGCCGGCAACACTCGAGAACATTGAGAAAACCGACAATATTGGCGTCCACGTAGGCATGTGGGTTTTCCAAGCTATACCGTACACCCGCCTGGGCGGCCAGATGGCACACCTTGTCAAATCGCTCCGAGCGGAAGAGCCCATCCATCCCCTCTCGATCCTGCAGATTCAGCTTGGTGAAACGATAGTTTGGAAATGTCCGGCTCTGTACGAGCGTACCCTCGGCGAGCGCCTCTTCCGCTATCCCGGTCTCTGCCAGGCGGCCCAGCTTCAGCCGGACATCGTAGTAGTCGTTGACGGAATCCAGCCCCACCACCTCGTCGCCACGATCAATCAATCGCTTGGCCAGATGGAAGCCAACAAACCCTGCCGTCCCGGTGATCAGTATTCTCATTTACAGATGCATCCTAACTACGACAGCGAAAGTTCGTTTCGGGCACTGGTCATAAGGTACTATTATACAAACACCTATGTTACTTTGGTTAAACTCGAAATCCGAATCTCGAAATCCGAAACAAATTCAAAGCTCAAATGACCAAAATGCCATATGTCTGTTGCGGCTGGATGGCCGGTTTTGTTTTGAAAATTCGTATTTTGGACATTCGGTATTGTTTGGGATTTCGTATTTCGTGCTTCGGATTTTAGTTCCAAAACAGGGTTTTTCGGTACTACATCGCGCTGTAGTACTACTCCCCAGAGAGTCCTGTCACGCCTTGACGACCTTCTTCGCCCCCCGACGGACACCCGCACAGGCGTTTCGGGTGTCCACCACCAGTTGCGCGTTGTCAACGATCCACTGAAAATCATACACACTGTGGTTGGTGGAGATGAGCACGACATCGTAGGCGTTCAACATCTTGCTGCTAAGTGCCTTGCTCTTCATGTTGAGGTCGTAGTCACGTTGCTTCTGGGTATGGGGCACGAAGGGATCGTTGTAATCAACCTTGGCGCCCTTTCCCTTGAGCAACTCGATCAGCTCGAGTGAGGGGGATTCCCGCACATCTTCGATGTCCGGTTTGTAGGCCAGGCCCAACACCAAGACCTTGGAGCCCTTCAAGCTCTTGCGCACGTCGTTCAAAGCCTCCATGACCTTGGTCACCACGAAGTGCGGCATGTCGGTGTTGATCTCCCCTGCCAATTCGATAAATTTGGTGGGCATGCCGTACTGACGCGCCTTCCAGGTCAGGTAGAAGGGGTCAATCGGGATACAGTGGCCTCCCAGGCCGGGTCCCGGATAGAAGGCTTGATACCCGAACGGCTTCGTACTCGCCGCCTCAATGACCTCCCACACATCGATGTCCATGCGGTCATAGAGCATTTTGAGTTCGTTGACCATGGCAATGTTGACACAGCGATAGGTGTTCTCGAGGATCTTGGCCGCCTCGGCAATCTCACAGCTAGAGACCGGTATCATTGTTTCGATCGCGCAGTCGTACACCTCCAAGGCCATCTTCAGACTCTTCTTATCGTAGCCTCCCACCACTTTAGGGATGGTCGAGGTCCGAAATTCCTTGTTGCCGGGGTCCTCTCGCTCGGGTGAATAGGCCAGAAAGAAGTCCTTGCCGACTTTGAGCCCGGATTCCTCCAATATGGGGAGCATCAACTCACGCGTCGTCCCGGGATAGGTATTGCTCTCCAATACC
>JADFMM010000222.1 GCA_022563885.1 Planctomycetota bacterium
GCAATGCCGGTGTTGCCGCTGGTCGGCCCCACGATCGTCTGGCCAGTCTTGAGCTCGCCTGCCTTTTCCGCCGCGACGATCATGTTGACACCGATCCGGTCCTTCACGCTGCTGCCGGGGCCAAAATACTCGAGCTTTCCCGCGACGTTTGCCCCGCCGTCGCTCACGAAACTATCCAGAGACACCAAGGGCGTCTTCCCCACCAACTCTGTCATGTCCTTGGCAATGTTCATAGTCGTTTACTCCTTTGAACGAAATGTCCGCTCGGAGTCCGTGCCCGGAATATAGATCTAGCACGACGATACTATCCTGTTTGGGGCTCCCGTGCAAACAATCTATGGCGGCCATCCCTCACGCCCTCACGCACGGTTTCCTATCCGTCGATGACCGCTAGTGGCACCTCTTCGACCTTCTCATCATCGATGGTGAATCCCTTGATCACGGGAGATTCCGGCTCCACAAGAGACATGATCACATAGATCACACCCGGCGTGAATGCCAAACGAATGTCCTCCGCGGAGGGTCTCGCAGGCGTGGCCGGATGGCTGTGGTAAATCGCCAACATCTCCTCCCCGGCAGCCCGAATGCGCTTGAGGACCTTGAACTGTTCTTCGGGGACCATGGTATAGTGCAGCGCGCTTTGATCGGAATTGGTCATCTCGTAGTGAGATGCCACCTGCCCTCGCTTCCTGCCAGGATCCCGCAGACTTCCAGGGGCATGCCTGCGCGGGCCTGTTCGACCATGCGTGTTGCAATCACTGAAGGAATCTTGAGCTGTTGCATAGGCCAGTGCGGCGCGGCGGCAGCGCGACTACGGCTTCACGTCGCAGACAGGTTGTTCCTCGTCGATCAACTGGGTGATCGTCGGGTCGACGCCGCAGATCGGGCATGTCGGCTTGCGTTTCAGCGTGATGGTCCGAAACTGCATGGTCAACGCGTTGTAGGTGAGCAGACGGTTGCTCAGCAGCTCACCGATGCCCAAGAGACATTTAATCGCTTCAGTCGCCTGCAACGAGCCGATCACGCCCGCCAGCACACCCAACACGCCCGCCTGGGAACAGGAAGGGACCACGTTGGCAGGCGGCGGTGCGGGGAAGACGCAGCGGTAGCAGGCCGACTCTCCCGGTAGGATCGTCATGAGCTGACCGTCAAATCGGAGGATGCCTGCGTGGGAAAAGGGTGTCTTCTCAAAAAAGCAGGCATCGTTCACCAGAAACTTCGCAGGAAAATTATCCGTCCCGTCGATGACGAAGTCATAGTCTCGAATCATGGCCCGTATATTATCTGCCTTGGCCCACTGTTTGTAACAATTCACGGTGACATCGGGATTGATGGCGCGAATCTTGTTGGCCGCGGATTCCACCTTGTCGATGCCGACGTCGGCGGTGTAGTGGATCACCTGTCGCTGCAGGTTGGTCAGATCGACGACGTCGGCGTCGACGACACCAATCGTGCCGATGCCCGCGGCGGCCAGATAGAGAGCGGCCGGCGCCCCCAGCCCGCCGGCCCCAATGATTAGGACCTTGGAGGCCAAGAGCTTCTGTTGGCCCTCGACGCCGACCTGTTCCAGGATAATGTGACGGCTATAGCGTTCTATCTGTTCTTCACTGAAATCCATCATCCTTGCCTCATGCCATCAGCATCCAAGGGCGGTCCACAGGGACACGGCTCAACCGACAGGGGATCACCTGGCCCCCTTCTCAATCACAACGTTCCAGTAGCCGTTCACCCGGGTCTGCTCCAGGATCTTATGATTCTCCGCTCTGACCGAGTTTGGCACGTTCTCAATCGCCTCGCCGTCATCCAGGAACACGACCAGTTTCTGTCCCACGCTCATGGTCGCCAGCTCCAACTTGGTCTTCACGAAGTTCATGGGACAGGCGACCCCACGCAGGTCTTTGAAGCGGCCGCTGGGCTCCGCGGTCTCCTGGGAGGCACTCACCGCGGCCTCCTTCTTCTGTTCTTCGGTTCGTTCGATCGCGGCAAAACGGAGCGAGTCGTCCATGCTGCTGTAGAGTTTCTTCATGACGTCGGCCAATGCGACGACCTCTTCTCGCCGGTCCAGCAACGACGCGCTTTCGTCCTTGACCGCCCGCGCTCGCGCGGCGAGAACCAGCTCCGAAAAGCGCTCCGAAACGAGATCCGTTTTGATGAAGTGCTGGTGGAAGTTTCCGTACACCGCTTCCTTATCACGTGACTCGACGCCGCGTGTCACCAACAACATGCGACAGGCCGAGAACAACATCGTCTCGATGCATTGTTCACGAGCCGCATCGGATTCTGCCGCCTCCAACTGCTTCGCCGCTTCCTTAATCGTTCTGGCATCCACGCCGATCATATCGAACATGCCCGCCGAACACTCGGCCTTTTGGCCCTTCAGCAGCGAGAAGATCTCATCACTCCCCCAATCATAGAAGAAGCTCTTGTCTTCCTCGAGGGTGGGCAGCTCTCGGTATCGTTCGCACACGCGCTTGATGTCTTCCTTGCCGTCCCTGTCGATGTACTCGGAAAAAGAGGCGTATGCCTGTTTCTTGCCGCTGTAGATCACTAAGAAGTCTCTGACAAAGAGGGGCAGATGCTTGGCGGCCACGGTGTCGATCTGCTCCGTGAAGCGGGTCTTACCGTCCTCGACAATCGCGCCGGCGAGGACATTGTAACCGGGCAACATCTCCTTGCCGGATCGCAATACCTTGCCAAAGAAACCGAGGTCCGCCACATGGTGACAACCGCAGGTGTTGGGGCAGCCCGAGATGTGGATCTTGACGTCGTTGAGCAGATCGAGGTCGAGGTCACTCTCACGCAGAATCTTCTGAATCTCCGGCGTCACACCCCGAGGCAGGCAGATCCCCAACTTACAGGTATCGGCCCCGGTGCAGGCAATCATATTGCCGAAGAGGGCAGGATCGTGGGCCAGAGAATCGATCTCCATCACCACGTGGAAGATGTTGGGCAGGTAGGCCTCCGGGATGTTGCTGATCACCAGATTCTGATTGAGGGAAAAAAGCATCACATTTTCGCCAAAATTCTCCAGGGTATCCGCCAGTTTGATGGCATCGGGTCCTTGGATGTCACCCAGCTTTAGAGGGACATCGATAAACTTCAGGCCTGCTTGCCTCTGCTCTGTCACATATCGTTGCTTCCAGGTCTCGAAGGCCGCCCGCTCTTGCTCGGCCACGGGCTCCGGGGCGTAGCCGACTCGGACCTCAGAACGATTCTCCAAGGGCTCCAAGACCAGGGGCAGAGTCGGATCCTTTTCTAGCGGCTCTAACGCCTGATTGAACTTCTCACGGAATCCCTCTTCTCCCAGTTTCTCCCAGAGGAATTTCAACTTGGCCTTGGCCCGCATCCGTCGATTCCCATACTTGTCGAACATGAGCTTCATGGCCTTGGCGATGTAGTAGACCCGGTCGTCGGGGACAAAGTCATAGAGCACGTGTCCCAGCATGGGATTACTGCCCATGCCTCCGGCACAGTAGACCTTGAACCCTCTCTTGCCGTCCTGCATTTTGGCGACAAAGCCCAGGCAGGTCAGCGTTGCCCGCGTGTCGTCCTGGGACGAGTTCGAAAAGGTGATCTTGAATTTCCGGGGCAGGTTCCAGGAATCCGCCTCGGCCAACATACGGGTAGTGAGGGCGGTGGCGTAGGGTTGGACATCGAAGACCTCATCCTTGGCAATCCCCGAGTCGGCCGAGGCCATGATATTGCGAATGGTATTGCCACCCCCGCCCCGGGACGCGAGCCCCACGGTCGTCAGTTCTCGGTAGACCGTGATCACGTCTTTCAGATCGACATAGTGGAGTTGTATCTCTCCTCGAGTCGTGACATGGATCTCTCCGGAGGAGTACTGTGCGGCCAGTTGCGCCACTTTCTTGAGCTGCTTGGGCATAATCCCACAGGCCCCGCAACGGATTCGCACCATATGGGTCTGAGGCTTGCGCTGCTCATAGATTCCGTGGGCCACGCGAATGCCTTTGAACTGGACGGGACTGATCTTCTCGTCCTGGTAGTCCTTGATCTGTGTTTCAAAGGTCTCGATGTCCTTGTCTAACGTGTCGGGTAGTTTATAGAATCCCATGATGGACCTCCATCATTCACCTGTCAGTGTTTCATTCTTCAAAACGATAATCATACCGCCTCCCTGACGGCCAGGGCAAGCGCCTGGGCGAAATCAGCGACAATGTCGTCTGCATCTTCGAGCCCGACGGAGACGCGAATCGTGTCTTCCGCCACGCCCATTTGTGTCTGCTGCTCCTGGTCAAACTCATGAAAAATGGTCGATGCCGGGTGTATGACCAGTGTTTTAGCATCCCCCAGATTGGTCATATTCCGGGCCAGCTTTACCGAGTCCAGGAAGCGGAAGCTCCGTTCTTTGCTCCCCAGTCCGAAGGTCAAGATGGCGCCCGCCTGTCCGTCGAGCAAGCGGTCAATCCGGTCTGCAAAGGGACTGTCCGGCAGTCCGGGATAGTTCACCCAGTCCACCTCCGGCGCGTCCCGCAGGAATGTGGCCAGACGCCTGGCATTGGCAAGGTGCTGCGTCATCCGCAGGGGCAGCGTTTCCAGGCTTTGGAGCATCAGAAAGGAGTTCATTGGCGCGGCACAGCCCCCAAGATCGCGATAGCTGCCATTGCGAAGGTAGGCCAAGAAGGCCAGTTGTCCTGCCTGTTTGAAAGGCTTGACCGTCTCGAAAGAACTGTTCGCCCAGTCATAACGCCCGGTATCCAGAATGGCCCCCCCCATGGCCGTACCATGCCCGTTGATAAACTTGGTCGTGGAGTGAATCAAAATATCGGCGCCCAAGGCCTTCATCCGAGGTGTCACCGGCGGCGTCACGGTGCTGTCTACCACCAGGGGAATTCCAGCCTGCCGCGCCAATTCGGCCACGGCGGGGATGTCGGGCACATCCATCTTGGGATTGCCGATGGTCTCCACGAAGAGGAGTTTCGTCCGAGGGGTCAGGGCCCGGGCAAAATTGTCGGTGTCCGCCACGTCGATGTAGTGGGTCGTGATCCCCATGCGGGTGCAGGTATCGTTAAAGAGCGAAATGGTGCCACCGAAGAGGCCCGAGCTGGCGACGATATGATCCCCGCTCTTGAGCAATCCGAGGACCACCGCCGAGATGGCCGCCATGCCGCTGGCCGTGGCAATACATCCCACCGCCCCCTCTAGGCCGGCGAGCCGCCGCTCCAGGACGGCCGTGGTGGGATTGGAGATCCGAGAATAGATGTGGCCGAGGGCTCGGCCGGAAAAAACCGCCTCCAGCTCTTTGGCCGTCTTGTAGCTATAGGACACCGTCTGGTAGACAGGGACCGTGCTCTGCCCCCAATCACTCTTCTTCTGATCACCCGCATGTATGGCTGTCGTATTGTTCATCCGATGTCTGCCGGTCGCCTGAGTCGGTCGCCGTTCTACAGGTAGTATTCCACCAGGTGCTTTCTCGCTGCAAGCGCTCGCTCTATTTCCTCGATCGCCTCCGCTCTATGTTCCAGCGTGTCGATCTGCAAATCAATTTTCGCATCACTGAAGAGGTTTTCGCCCACGTTCACGATAAAATCATCGTGGGGCTTGTTGAGGGTACGGACCATCTCCAGTTCATAGTCGTCCAAGCCGCTGACCGTCACGATGAGAATCAGGCCCGCGTCGGTGAACATGTGTGAGATCTCTCCCAGACGCCTGAGGTGTTCATCACGATCACTGGATGTGTTCAGATCGGTGTCGCTTTCCATGAGGGAATTGGACAGACCCAGGTAGTATACCAGCCGCCCATTGCAGAAGAGTTTTTCCTCCAGGGCCTTGGCCAGGTCACCCTTGCCCGTATCCGCCGGGCCACAGAGCAAGACCAAGGTCGACTTCTGGTTGTAGCGCATGGCCCGATTTGCGGGGGTAATGTCGCTACGGCGCCAATTCTTCTCGCGCTGGTCCACCCGCTCCGTCACCCGGTTGACCTTACTCCGGACCGAGGCCAGGACCACGCCCCCGCCCGCGATCTCGTAATTGTCAATGATGACGAAGCGACCGGTGGCGGCAATCTCGCTACTCAAATCGAAGGCCAGCGGTTTCACCGTCTCCAGGATGCATTCCGCCACATCATGTCTTTCGATCTGACGTCGGTTGGAATCGGTGGTTAGATCGGAGGCGTCCAACACATTCTCGACCTCGCGCAGCCACACGGAGACCTTGGCGGAGGCGAGCTTCAGCTGGTAGCGTTTGTCCTGCACCATGGGTTGACGACCCATCCAGAAGATATTCACCTTCAGTTGGGAGCCCACCTGCGGCGGGCGCTGATCGGCGCGAACCATCAGTTCCCCCGGCTTGATATAGACCTGATCGGTCAAGGTCACCCCGGTGGACTGGCCGGCATGGGCACTGACCTGCGTGGGCAGATTGAAGCCCTCCACGGTGGCCACCGTGGAACGCTTGCCGGAGGGTAGAAACAACACCTCGTCTCCCACGCGAACGGCACCGGTCTCGATGCGCCCGGAGACAATACGCCGGTCATCGCCGCTCTCGGTAAACTTGTAGATATCCTGCACGGGAAAACGCAGGACCTGATCGACCGGCGCAGGTTCCTTTTCAAACTGATCCAGGGCCTCGAGCACCGTGGGGCCTTGGAACCAGGCAAGTGCAGGGGTGTTCTCGGCAATATTGACCCCCTCCATCGCGCTGACCGGCAGGAAGAAAGTGGCTTCGATCTCGACCTTGCCCAAGAACTCGAGATAGTCTCGTTTGATGGTCTCGAAGACTTGCGGGTCGTAGTTCACCAGATCCATCTTATTGATCACCACCATCACCTGTCGAATGCCCAACATGCTCAACAGATACCCGTGGCGGCGCGAGTTTTCCTGGACACCCTCCTTCGCATCGATGACCAACACTGCCGCCTCGGCGCGGGCGGCCCCCGAGATCATGTTCTTTAGGAACTCGATATGTCCGGGGGCGTCGATGATGAGGTAGTGACGTTTTGAAGACTTGAAAAAGCAGCGGGCCGAATCGATCGTGATGCCCTGGGCCTGCTCGTCCTTTAGCGCATCCAACAGGAAGGCATACTCAAAAGGCCTGGCATTGCGGGCACACTGCGCCTTCACGTCCGCAAGCTTGCCCTTGGGCAAAGAATCGGTATCGGCCAAAAGCCGTCCGATGACCGTACTCTTGCCGTGATCGACATGTCCAATCACGACAATGGACATCTGCTCGACAACCGACTCTACTCCCTTCGAAGCTGGTGACTCTACCTGTGACATATCAAACCCACACTAGACCTTTCAAAAAAAACAACCGTCCCACAACCCATGAACCTGGAACCAAGAACCCTTTTCCTTACATATAGCCATCGAGACGAAGAGATTCCAGTCCACCGCCGTCCTCCTTGTCCTGCTCCCGTCCGGAGCGCTCGGCGATGTTGGAAAACTTGCCGCTACGCAGTTCCCCGACGATGTCTTGAACACGGGTCGAGCAAGATCGAACCGAAGAGGTGCAGGGCGCGCAGCCCAGCGAGCGATAACGCTCACCCTTGCCCTTATCAAAATAGAGGTCGATAATCGGGATGTTCTCTCGTTCGATGTACTCCCAGATGTTCAGTTCGGTCCAGTCCAAAAGGGGATGAATCCTGACATGGGTGCCGGGGGCAAAATCCGTCTTGAACTGATTCCACAGCTCCGGCGGCTGATCGCCCACATCCCAGTCGTTGTGCCGGTCTCGCGGTGAAAAGTAACGCTCCTTGCTGCGACTGCCCTCTTCATCCGAGCGGGCCCCCACGATGACGCCCGTGTAGGGCTCTCCCCCTTCCGTTCGGTCATACTCACCTGTCTCATGATTCAGGATCCAACGGGGCCACTCACCACTCAGCGTGTGTTTGAGCGCTTCACTCTTCAGCAGTCGGCAGCATTCCAGCCGCGTGGCATTGCCGTCGGGGTAGGTCTGCTTCTCGGCCAGGGCCCGTTCGTTGCGGCCGAGGACCATGTTGATCTTCCACTCCCGGGCGAAGCGATCGCGATACTCGATCATCTCCGGGATCTTGTAGCTCGTATCGATGTGTACCAGAGGAAAAGGGACATGACCGAAAAAGGCCTTCCGCGCCAGCCAGAGCAGGACCGTGCTGTCCTTGCCGATAGACCAGAGCATCACCAACTGCTTGAAGCCGCGATAGGCCTCGCGCAGGATGAAAATGCTTTGCGATTCGATGATTTCTAGTTGATCCATGATTGATCCTGGTTACAGGATATCCTCCCGTCGCCCCAGTTTGCCGTCGGGGCGAAGGTGCAGCCCACACTCCTTCTGTTCGGGTATCTCCCACCACCAACGACCCGCCCGCAGGTCTTGCCCCGGCTCGACCGCCCGCGTGCAGGGCGCACAGCCGATGCTCGGATACCCCCGGTCATGGAGCACATTGTAGGGAATGTCGCGGGCCTTCACGTACTCCCAGACGTCATCCGTGGACCAGTCCGCCAGAGGAGAGATCTTGACCAGGCCGAAGGTTTCATCGGCCTCCACACGGTCCAACTCCGTCCGGGTCGTCGATTGTTCGCTCCGCAGACCACAGATCCATGCGTCCAAGGCATCGAGCCGACGCCGGAGTGGCTCGATCTTGCGGATGCGGCAGCACTCTTTTCTCTGGGCCACTCCCTCGTAAAAGAGATTCGGGCCCTGGGTACGGACCATGTGCTCCACCTGGTCCCGCTCGGGGAAGATGATCTCTATCTCAATGCCGTACTTTTCCCTCGTCCCTTCAATGACCTCAAAGGTCTCCTGCGGCAGACGGCCTGTGTCCAGCGTGAAGATCTTGGGTTGAGCCACCGTCTGGCACATCATATCCGTCAGGACCTGATCTTCGACGCCTAAGCTGGAGGCCAATGCCACACGTTCACCGAAGCGGGCCAACACGGTCTGCACCAATTCCTCAGCGCTTTGACTGCGGGTCTCCTCAAGCAACTCTTGGACATCGGTTTCAAGTTCTGACATAGCAGACTCAATCCTATCGACGATTAGATAGTATACTCCGGCGGTTTCTGCCGGCCCAGCGCCACTCTATCCCAAACCCGTTCATGGCCGTAGTAGAGGAACAGCTTGATTCCCGTGTCAAACATTCCGATCCCCATCGCATCCCACACGTCCTTTGTGAATATCCAGGCGATACAAACCGTTACGACGGTGGCGATCGCGCGCCAGGTAAATGTCTTTACGATGCTGCGGCTATGCGACTCCATTTGCCGATTCTCCTAGAATCCCTCGAAATGGACGGGAATATCGAACCATGGGAAGGTAGACATGGTCAGATGTTGAAATCGAGAACTGGGTCGGTATTGACCTGTTCGGACTTCACAAGGTCGGCGAACGTCATTTCAGTAAACAGGTTCATCATCATAGTGTCAACCTTCTGCCAGTACTGCGAAAACGCGGCGTCTCCGGCACGATAGGTGTTTTCGATTCCGCCCGTCGTCGACTCGGGTCCCACGGAGAGCTGGCCCTGTACGGCACGTAACACATCCGCCACAAAGAGTTCTCCACTGTCCATTACGAGCACATAGCCGCCCTCGCTGCCTCGTCGGGACTCCACAAATCCAGCGTTCCGGAGGTCGTTCATGATGCCTTCGAGGAACCTCGACGGGATACCCTGAGACTCCGCGATCCGCTGAATCTTCACGGGCTCCTGTGACCCGCGGTAGGCCAATTCAAACACGGCCCTCAGGGCATATTCGCTTCGTTTCGAGATCGCCATCATAAATTCCTAGTAAATCTATAGGTTTTATGTAGATAGTATACCTCGCTGATTGAAGTTGTCAAACGCTTTTCTCGAGAAAACCTATCGGCCGCTCGAAAAGGGCAAAAAAGGCCCTGGTTCAAAACTGTTCTCACATAGGCGCCAGTCCGTATACCACTCCTCGTGGTCGTGATCAGCGCAGCGTTTGTCGTTGTCGTAATCGGTACCTCTAATTGCCCCAAATCACTGTTTCGATTACGATCACGACAACAATCGGGAATGTGACCCGGAAAACGGACCAGGCCCAGAAAACAGAAATGATTAGAGGAATAGATATGACAAGGCTAAGAGCCCCTAACAAAATGATCGTCGCACCGAGAGCGAGCGTTTTTGCCTCTGCAAGGAAGGCGAAGCAGGCCATCCGAGGATGGTCGATGGAGCCTGACGCCGTCCAGAGGGAAAATAAGC
>JADFMM010000027.1 GCA_022563885.1 Planctomycetota bacterium
ATCAGTACACGCTGGGTGTCCAGCCAATTTGGCGGAGTAGCTGTTGTTACAAAGTCACGACAACTACTCCAGGCATATTTCCACGGCTGTTCGACCAGTTCGACTCGCACGGGATTGAGGTGAATGTATCGCAATAGCGGCTCCAGATAGGGGTCTGCCTCCACGAGGATCGCCTTAAATCGGCCTTGAAACACGTGTCCTGCATACTGAATTAATAATTGAGATGTGACCCCAATCTCCTTTTGACCTGAAATCACTTTACCCGAAAAGGCGTCCTTCCGAGAAGTGGTGTCATACTACATTCAGAATGGTCGACCACGATTTTATTCGGATTCCGGGACAGAGTCCCCGCTACGCCTGGACAGGTTCAACTTTCGGGCATCCCAACGCTAATTCGCCCAGATTCTATGTCATTGGATCCCTGAGCTCGACGCCAATCGCGCAGGATCTGGTCCAGCACCCAGGTCGTCCGTGCGCCGGAAATGCCGGTACTGGGGCAGGGATTGCCATCTGCTCCCTGCAGGGCTCGGCACACGGTTTCAATGAGAGGTTGCTGAATGTGCTCCGGCACGGGAATGTCGAAGGTCTCGGTCCCCTGGTCTGTCTCTAGCCTGATCGGGACCGCATGATCGAAGGTCGAGAAGGTGATCCGTCCGGCGGTCCCAACGATCTCGATCTGGTCTCGCTCGCAGAGGCCGGCCGTGGAGAAGCACCAAGAGCCGCTGCCGATGATACCGGAGGCGAATTGAAAGGCGGCACTCACGCTGTCCTCCACGCCGTAGGTGCCTGACTGATTCGTTGCCACACCTCGAACCTGGGAGATGGGCCCAAAGAGGTAGTCCAAGAAATCGAACTGATGGGAGGCCAGATCGACGAAGTGACCTCCACCGGCGATCTCCGGCATCAGCCGCCAGGGTAGGTTTTCCCGGTCCCGCTCATGGTCGCCCAGGGGTCGCCAGAGGTGGAGGGTGACCAGTCGGCACGCGCCGATGGCGCCGGCTTCTATCAAATCCCTGACCTTCAGAAAGTTGGGCAGCCGGCGGCGATAGTAGGCCACGAAGAGCGGCACTCGCGTCTCTTCGCAGGTCGCGATCATCTCCAGGCACTCTTCATGGTTCAAGGCCATCGGTTTTTCCACATAGACCGGCTTGCCTGCCTGAGCGGCCAGGTGGGTATAGTGGGCATGGGTATCGGGAGGCGTCGCCACGTAGATGGCGTTGACCTCCGGGTCGTTGATTAGCCTGTCGGCTCGATCATACCACTTGGGGACCCGGTGACGGGCGGCGTAGTCTCGCGCCTTTTCCGCAGACCGTCGCATGACGGCCACCAGCTTCGAGCCGGTGACCTTGTTGAAGGCCGGACCACTTTTGCATTCTGTCACGTTGCCACAGCCGATGATGCCCCAGTTGATCTGCTGTATAGTCACTCGTTGGATCCTTGTGGCTAGTCATTCAAGGCCTGGAGTGTCACCTCCACATCGATCTTCGTGTTTCGGCGCAAGACCTGGAGCGTGATGCTGTCTCCGATGCGCTGACGGTCGAGTTGGCGGTAGAGGTCGTTGTGGTTTTCAATGGCGACGCCATTCATTCCGACGATCAGGTCGCCCCAGGTGATCCGGCCGCGGCCATCCTCCCGCGTAGGACGGAGATCGGCCTTCTCTGCGGCGCTGCCCGGCGCGACCGTTAGGACCAGGACGCCCTTGAGGCGCCTTTGGCGGACCCAAGAATCCGGTGCCATGATGATACCGATGCCCGGTTTGCGCACGCGGCCATTCTGAATGATCTGGGGGACCATGCGGTTGACCACGTCAACGGGAACCGCAAACCCCACGCCGGCATAGGTGCCCGAGGGACTGTAGATGGCCGTGTTGATACCGATCAGGCGGCCGGCACTGTCCAAGAGAGGTCCCCCCGAGTTTCCCGGATTGATGGCGGCGTCGGTTTGGATGACGTCCTGAATGGGTCGCCCTGAGACCGATTTGATCTCCCGACCCAATCCGCTGATCACGCCGGTGGTGAGGGTCTGATCCAGCCCGAAGGGGTTGCCGATGGCGAAGACCTTCTGGCCCACGAGCAGGTCGTTTGACGAGCCGACGGCGATGGCAGGGAGCTGCTCTCTGGGGGCATCGATCTTGAGCACCGCGAGATCCTTGTCGATTTCATACCCGACCAGGGTGGCGTTCCAGGTCGATTGGTCGGCCAGTCTGACGGTCGCGGCATTTCCGCCTCCGATCACGTGGTAGTTGGTCACGATGTGGCCTCTGTCATCCCAGATGAATCCCGAGCCGGTGCCCTTAGGAATCTCCAGCGCAGTGAGACTGAATGCGTTGCGTTGTCGGGCGATACTGGTGATGTAGACCACCGAGGGTGACACCTGTCGAAACAAGTCGATGGTGGTCTTTTCGTCCTCGGCCAGATCGCCACGCGCTACCACGGCGCGCGGCTGGGCGGTTGGCCTTCCCCCCGTCTTAAACCACTGACGGGCCTGGAAGGCAAGGACCCCCAGGACCATCACCAGCAGGATGACGGTGAGTAGATTGCCCGGATCCGACTTCTTCTTTGCGTATGGGTCGATTGAATTCTGTTCCATCATGGATAGATTGTCCCTAAGTCCACCCCTTAACACTCACATCCTCATATTGACGACCACGGCGTAGCAGTTCAGGGTGATGATCACGGCACAGATGAACTGGGTGAGGCGGGGGGTGATGACCGTGATGATCCAGACTCCGACGAGTTGGTAGAGCTTGCCGAAGAGTGCCCCAAACACGGGACCGTAGGCGATACTGAGATGTCGCACCACGAAGTTGGATTCGTTCTGTGGCCCGATCCGTTGCATGAAATAGATGGTGGAGAGGGCATCCATAAGGAGGGTGGCCAGCAGGAGGGCAAACAGCAGCCGGTGCCGGTTGAATAGCGCGTATTTGCTAGCGTCGAGATCGACTTCCGAGTCCAGTATCTTCATCTGAACACCTGTCTTGCTCAGTCTTACGTGTTCGAAGCGCAGGCTCTGTATGAAAACTCGCTGCCCGGTCGACGATGGAGTTCTCAAGCAGAGCCTGGCAGTATACGATATATTGTCAGGGTCTGAACGAAAACCTGAGGACCGGCCAGGGCGGTCGTATCTTATGCGATATTCCTAAGCGTTGCCAGATGATACGCCAATTAGTCGACAGGTCATGAGAACGAGTCTTAATATGAAGTACCGACGCTTTGGCAGGACAGAAATCGAGATGCCGCTGGTCTCGGTGGGCGGTATGAGGTTTCAAACCTCCTGGGAACGGGAGGATGGGGTCGATCCGAACTCGGTCAGCAACCTGGATCGGATCATGGCCCACGCGCTCGAGCTGGGGATGAACCATTTTGAAACCGCCCACGGCTACGGCACGAGTGAGGAGGAGTTGGGCCGGGTGCTGCCCAACTATGATCGCAGCCGGCTGATCTTGCAATCGAAGGGCGAGCCGTCGGGTAAGGTCAATGGCGGCGCGTGCACCATCGAGACCTCGTTGCGGGCACTGAAGGTTGACTATCTGGACCTCTTCGCGGTGCATGGGGTCAACACCGATGCGATGGCCGACCAGGCGCTGCGGAAGGATGGACTGGTAGACAAGGTGCTGACGCTAAAAGAGAGGGGCGTTGTCCGCGGGCTGGGGTTCTCTACCCATGGGCCCCCGGAGACCATCCTCAGGCTCATTCGCACCGGGGTCTTCGACTACGTGAACCTATGGTATTCCTATATCAACCAAAGCAACTGGCCCGCCATCGTCGAGGCGAGAAAGCAGGACATGGGCGTCTTCATCATCTCACCCAATGACAAGGGGGGGCAACTCTATCGGCCTTCGCAGAGACTCAGGACCTTGACGGCGCCGCTGTCGCCGATGACCTTCAATGACATCTTCATCCTCCGCCACCCGGAGATTCACACGATTTCCTGCGGCGCGAGCAGGCCGGAAGACCTGGACGAACACCAGCAGGCCGTCGCGCGGCTCGATACCCTGCGGGAGACAGTCACGGTGATCTCGGCCCGGATGGAGGAGGCCCTGGCAGGCGTCGACGGATCCGCCTGGAAGGAAAACTTTGCCCAAGGGCTGCCAAGCTGGCAAGAGACGCCCGGCCAGGTGAATCTGCCGGTCATCCTCTGGCTTTGGAACCTGGTCCAGGCCTTTGACATGGTGGACTATGCCCGGTTCCGCTACAACCTGCTGGGGGAGGCCAGCCATTGGTTTCCCGGGAACAAGGTGGACGGGGCCCTGCCGCACAGTGAAGGGCCTCTGCGCGAGGCCTTGGCTCGTTCCCCCTATTGCGACAGGATCATTGACGTGCTCTATCAGGCGCACGCTCTCCTGGATGGACCGGTAGGAGCCCGCCTCGGTTCTGACTGACGGCGTTTGCATTCATGCGTCTATCGGGCCTCGGCGGTGAGGATGGCTTCGACGTCCATTAAAAGGAGATGGGGTAATTCTCCGTGCAACCGGGCCTTGACGCCTTTGACCGGCATCCCCAAGACGGATCCGGCGAGCGTGGCCCATGGAGCCAGCTGGTCGGGCGGGTCCTCTATCCCATAGAGGATCGACCGATCCAGCAAGTCTCGCAGCTGCGGCGAAACCTTGTTTTTCTTGATGGCCGGTGGCACAGGGTCAATTAATATCAGCGAGTCGATGCGATCCGCTAGATGGGTCTTTTGATTGAGGTATTCTGTGACGACCGCGCCGCCGGCCGAAAAACAGAGGATCTTACACAGGCGTCTTGAATCCTCCAAGGCCAGGAACTCCAATGTCGCATCCAGGTGGCCCCGGTAGGCATGTCGATTGGCCTCGCCCTGGGCGTGAGGGTTGAGTGCCAACATGGCCCAATTGTGTTTCTGAGTCATGATGAAGTAGTCGCGCATTGAGCTTTCTTCGACCCGGCCCTGACTCAAGAGTGCGTGCGACCAGACGCCGGCTGCCTCGGGGACGCCCGAAACGACCAACAGCAGCCGATCGAAGGAGGTCGCGCCCGGTGAGGCCAAGACCGTAAAGCGCTCGCCCGTTTCCGGCTCCGTCAGCTCGATGTACCTGACCAGGCCCTCTCGCTGAAGGCCCTTAACGATCTCGCGGGTCTTTTCTTTGAGTTGTTCAGCCTTTACGTCAGGGCGCTCCATTTGGTCTTCCTTCTCAATTTCCGATGGGGGCTGGTGCTGTGTACCACTCATGCTACAAGCACTAGGACGCGGGTGGGCCTTTCTTAGGCGTGCTTCGGGGCTACGCTTCCTGTCTTACGATTTCAGATACGTTGCTTGTGTTGAGAGGAGCGTTGACGACACGCAGTGCGCTCGAAGCCAGGCCCTCTTTTACTTGCTCGCCGGCCATTTTCCAAGTATTATGTTACCCGCTGGCTTGGTCTGGAGCGAGTCTACGGGGCCGGTTCAGAGCCTTAACTAGGTTCTGTTTAAAAACTCGATCTGGCTTTGACGGCCCTTTTTCCTCCTGGCTGCATCGACGATAGAACCAACATCGCCTGCATCGCTGTCTTTGCCGGGCGAAGAAACTGCTCGCTCTCGGGCCAACGACAGAGTTTTTAGACAGAGCCTAGTGTTTTACCCGGAGATCCCGCATGGAGATACGCGTCAACGATGAAAAAGTAACTTTCACCCAGGAGTCTGTGAATGTGTTGGAATTGCTGGAGTTTCAGGAGGTCGACATGCCGGATATGGTGTCTGTGAGCATCAATGGCGACGTGCTGAAGCGCGAGACATTTGAAACGACTCTCATCAAGGAGGGAGATGCTGTCGAGTTTGTCTACTTCATGGGCGGAGGGTGTCCAGGGCGATCGCCTCTCAGTGCCGTGTTCGGATGAGTTGCGACATGAAATGCCAATGTAAATCGGCAATCGGTTTGGGCCAGGGCCTGATTAGTTGATCACTGATGGCTGATTACTTTCTTGCCCGACTCCGGGGGATGTCTATTTCCGGAAAAATATCTCTTGCACCCTGCCCCCGGATGGTCTATGTTTGACCCAACGAGGTGGGTATGGTCCCCCTCAGAGTCATCAGGAAAGGAGGTCGGATGAACGAGTGCTTGTCTGTATGTACCCCGTGTGAAGCCCCGCAATCTGCAGGCTCTCTGCGCCGTGGGTTTCGAAGCAAATCTCATTGAACCTAAGTCGTAACGAAAAGGAGTTCGAACGATGTTCAAGCAAACGAAATATGTATGGCTCCTGCTGCTATTGCCTGCGTGGGCCCAGGCAGTAGTGTCCCTGCCCACCAATGGGCTGGGAGAGGCTGCCGGGATTCCCAGTGCAGGAACGCTCCTGCCCGGTGACCCCTTTGGCACTCAAGATCAAGATGGGGGTGTTCAAACCGTTTCCATGACGACGATCACCATCACTAAGAATGGCGAAACCACCGTGTACCGCTCGGAAGAGAGTGAGGGCTCATCCGTGGGAGTCGGCGCGTTGCTGCCGGGTCTTGGCCTATCAGCATCTCTGGGCCCGATTCGGGGACCTCTCATGCCTTTTCGCGGCATCGGTGTGGTGAGCCTGGGCGGACTGTCGTCGCCGGGCATTAGCAACTTGTCGATCGGATTCCTTCCGGTGGTGGGTCGGTCCCCCTTTGGGCCCCGGTCACTCTTTCCCTAGGGGAGGCCCCAAGGCCGTTCCGGCCGGTGGCCGCGCGGGAGGAAGGATGGAACCGACACACATTGGGGGAAAAGCAATGCATGGACCGTTTGGGGTGCATGCGTTGTTTTTGTTTTACGGATCGGCAAGAAATGACTTGGACCCCAAATTGTCCAAGTTATTCCTTGCCGATCCCTCAGTTGTGCTCATGTCGGCTGGGCAGCTCCTGCCTGTCCTCGGGTCATTTCGCATTTCCGCCTAGCGTTTTCGCAGAGTAAATGCCCGCCCGGTTTGCTACATTGTTGTTCATTAATCGTATAAATAGTTATACTAACAATAATAGTAGTCTAATACTCAAGTTCAAAGAGCGCGTTCGGAACCTTCAGACCAGAATCATCGAGAAACCTGAAAAACTGACTTCTGACCGTGTGTTTTATAACTACTTTTCAATACAACAGTAAGATACATGTTGATTTAACCTGTGTCCGTTTTTTCGGGCCATTCGGCGCGAATGAGGCCCGGAGGTACAGTTCTTGCCGGTGGTGCTTTGAAGGTGACTGGACCTTGAGGCAACAGAGGACTTTTGGATGGACACAGGAAGCAGCATCAAACATCGACAAGGCACCGAAGGTCCGGCTTTTTAACCTTCGTTCCCAGGCGATGCGGTCCTTATCATATCACCTGGTTCTCTTTCTTCCTCTGCTTCTTTTGGTTGGTTCGGGGTCGCGCCCCTGATGGCGGTGATCCGTGACGAACTTAGCCTTGCCAGGGCTCAAGTCGGCAACTTCCACCATCGCAGCCGCTGGTACGCCGTCGAGAACAGCTGTCCGCACAAGGGGCAGCAGGTGCTCTCGCAGGGCTTGACCGGCGAGGATCGGGGGAGGGCCCAAGATTGCCTGTCCCCTGCACAAGAACAGTTTTTCCTTGAGAACGGGAAACCACTGGGGCGGAAACAAGGAGTGGCAGTTGATTAAATATGCCCTCGCCGGAGATCACCGTTCCCACGACCAAAATCACGTTGCCCGACGGGATGACGCCGGAGGATTTCCATAAGGTGGTGGATCGTGACTTCGTCAGGCCTCAAGAACCGCACGTGCCGCTCATTCTCTATGACGGTGTTTAGTCAGTTGGGTTTCGGCGGCTTTGTGGTGGTTTTTGTGTTGGATCTCGTTCTGACGTTGTCCGCGTCGGCCGCGGCGATGGGTCAAGCCTTGGGATGGGTGGCGCCCGCCCTGATGGTCGTTGTCGGCCTATCACTTAATATCGCTCTCTTTCACTTAGGCCGCCCGGCCTTTGCCTTGCGATCGCTGCGCAACATCAAGAACTCGTGGCTCTCGCGGGAGATCGTCGGTCTTGGCCTCTTTGCGCCGGCCGCGACAGGTTACTCCCTCGTTTTGTTCCTGACGGAGGGCGTGTCTTGGATCGCATTGGAGCGGCTGGGCGGCCCTTTTTTTCGTATCGTGTTGGGAGTCGCCATGACGCAGTTTGGCATTGCCGGCGTCTACAGTAGCTCGATGTTGTACAGGGTGCCGGCAAGGCGCGCCTGGGACGGCGTCAAGACGACTATTGACTTCTTCGATGTAGCCCTCATGCTCGGTCTGGCCTTCTATGGTGTCGCCGCCTCAAGCGCGCTGCTGCTGGGCGTGACGGAAGAACACTACCTGAGGTCTTCATCCAGCCTCTGTGCCGCGGCCAGCCTGGTGGCCTTTTCGGTAAAGAACCTCAAGAATTCCTACTTTCTGCGGAAGTGGATGGGGAGCGATGTGTTCGAATTGTCGGCGAGTGCGGAATTGTGGACGAATACCTTCGGCCGACTGCGGATGATCAAGAACGTGCTGGGGGTTCTGGCGTCGCTTATGTTGTTCCGGCTGTTGAAGGGCTGGAAACCGCCACGGGCATGCTTGTCACCTCTGTCGATGTACGGCTGCTGCTCTTGTCGGTAAGCCTGATCAACCGCTACATCTTTTTCGTCACGGTGGTGCCGAAGAATATCCCCGGCAACTTTCTGATGAGTGCCTATGAAGAGCAGTCATTCTGAGCGAGTATTGTAGAGGATTTTTCGCCAATGATTCAGTCGGTAAAAGACATCCCGCGTTTCGGCATCAAGGAGGACCAGTACGCCTATGGTGTGGACGCCATCCATGGCTACATGTCCCAGGGGAAGATCCCCGACCATTGGATCAAAACGACCTGTGGTTACTGCTCGGTGGGCTGCGGCATGGATGTCGGCGTGAAGGACGATCGGATCGTAGGGGGGTCGGGGCGACCGGGATCACCCGGTCAATCAAGGCCGTTCTGTCCCAAGGGTCTCTGTGAACACGTTCCGATGACCAGTCCCCTGCGGGCCAAGGAACCGTTGGCCGAGGACTCACGAGGCCATCTAATACCGCTATCCTGAGAAGAGGCCTTCAAGCGTTTTGCGGATCGAGTGACAGCGATCCAGGCGGAGCATGGCAAGGAGAGCTTCGCCGTACTCTCGACCGGCCAACTCGTCACCGAAGAGTTTTATGCCTTGGGCAAACTCGTGCAACTGGGATTTGGCACACCCCATTACGACGGAAACACGACCCTCTGCATGAGTTCCGCCGTGGTGGGATACAAGCAGAGCTTTGGATCGGACGGCCCGCCCGGATCCTATCGGGGTCTGGCCAAGGCCGACGTCATCTTCCTGATCGGCGCCAACATCGCGGACAACCATCCCATACTCTGGCATCATATCAATGAAAACCCGAGCAAGCAGACCATCGTCTGCGATCCGCGCAAATCGAAGACGGCGATGTTTTCCGATCTCTACCTGCCGATTCGGCCGCGACGGGACATCGGCCTCTTGAACGGCTTGATCCACCTGGTCATCGCCAATGGACACACGGACGATGCCTTTATTCGGGATCACAGGGGTGCTACACCAACTCCGAGCGTCGCGTGAGCGGTGTGCGTGCGGCCGTGTCACCACCCGGTCAAGCCAAGCCCGACTTTGACATCTTCATGGCCTGGCCCAGCACCTCGGGTGCCGCGGGGCGTTGTTTCCCGGGTGGGCAGGCCCTGGGGACAGTTTTGCCGAGATGCAACGTGTCTCGAAGGGCAGACTCTGCGACTACAGTGGCATCCGTAGCGAGCAGCTCGGTCGCGTCGGCGTCCAGTGGCCCTGCAACGAGTCCCGGCCCGAGGGGACGGACAGTCTCTATGAGGACGGCGTCTTTCAGACGCCCAGCGGCAGGGCACGCCTCCTGTTTACGGAGCGACGCGAACTAGAAGAAGAGACCAGTGGCAGCTTTCGCCCGATCCTGAATACGGACCGCATCGTTGAGTATTGGCACACGGGGACGAAGACGACCCAGGTGCCGATCATCGACAAGCTGGGCCCCTGTGCGTGGGTCGAGATCAACCCGCAGAGGGCCAAGTACTTTGGTATTCGGCCGAAAGACAAGGTTACGCTGATCTCGGCGCGGGGACGCAATGATGATCTGCTGGTCTGCATCACCGAGACCACCGCGCCGGAGCAGGTCTTCATGCCCTTCCACTTTGCCGAGCAGTGTACCAATCTCCTGACCCTGCCGGTATTCGATCCCAAGTCGGGTCAGCCCAATTACAAGCAGTGTGCCGTGCGGATCCAGGTGATGCCGAAGGCGCATTAGTGGCTAGTGGGTGGGGGCTCGGGTGCGTAGCCGGACCGCAGCGACTCCAATTGGGCGACCACTCGCCACTCACCACTATCCACAATCCGCAATAATCTCCATTCCTGCCCTTGCCTGCTGTCGCAACTTGGATACAATCTTCTGCTGCCGGAAGGAGCCTCCTGCAGCGAACACCTTGGCCGTCTGCGGTAGGATTGTCGGTGCCAGGTCAAAGTGGTTCGTGAAAGGCAGTCAGAGAGCATGTTTGAACAAGAGGATACGTTGGTAGCCCTGGGCGAAGCGCTGCAACTTTCACCGGACAACGCCATCCTGCGAAACCAATTGGCGCGTCTCTATCTGGGACGAGGACGGTTGCAGGACGCCGAGAGCCTTCTTCGGGACGGGCTGGAGAAGACACCCCGCAGTGAAGCGTTGCAGACAACGCTGGCCGAGTGCTATCGTCGGCTGGGGAACAGCTCTGCCGCACTGGTCATCGTCGAGGAACTGATAAAGCGTCCCGGTTGTGCGCCGGGCCTGTTCATTCAGTATGCCCGCCTGCTGTTGCTCAAGGGCCAGCTGCCGGAGGCGGCCAACGCCTACCACCGCGGCGTCGATCTGAAGGCCGACCTTGGTGATCCCGAATTGGCGGAGGCCCTGGGTGTTGAGACGGTTGAGCCGGATGGGCTACCCTTCGATGATGCCGATGTCGACGAGGAGGGACGTGTTCGTTTGGCGGCGGAGGACTTCGAGGAAGAGGGCTGGGTGCGGGAGATGGAAAAGCCCGACCTTGGCTTTGAAGACGTCGGGGGGATGGAGGACCTCAAGAAGCAGATTCGCCTCAAGCTCATCGAACCCATCAAGAATCCTGAGATCTACCGGGCCTACGGCAAACCCATCGGGGGCAGCCTGCTCATGTATGGACCGCCCGGTTGTGGCAAGACCCACCTGGGCCGGGCGACGGCCGGGGAGATCGAGGCCAGCTTTTTCTCGGTGGGCATCCACGAGGTGTTGGACATGTATATAGGCATGAGCGAGCAACGGCTGCATGCCTGGTTCGAAAATGCCCGAGCGCATGTCCCCTGCGTCTTGTTCTTTGACGAAGTCGATGCCCTGGGTGCCAGCAGGGCGCACATGAAGACCAGCGGCGGCCGTCACCTGATCAACCAATTCTTGTCCGAGCTGGATGGCATTGACAGTGTCAATGACGGCATTCTCATTCTGGCCGCGACCAACGCGCCTTGGCACCTGGACCCCGCCTTCCGGAGGCCGGGTCGTTTCGACCGCCTGCTCTTTGTTCCTCCACCCGATAGGGTAGCGCGATCCGCGATCTTACGGGTTCTGATGCGGAACAAGCCCCAGGAGGACATCGACTGTGATGCTGTGGCGAAGAAAGCGGCGGAGTTCTCCGGCGCCGATCTGAAGGCGGTGGTGGATCAAGCCGTGGAGGGTAAGTTGGAAGAGGCCCTGGATAAAGGGAGCCTTCAGCCACTGAGGACCAAGGATTTGCTCCGCGCCCTCAAACAGGTCAAGGCGAGTACGACCCAGTGGTTTGCATCGGCCCGAAATTACGCCCTCTATGCGAACGAGGGCGGAAGCTACGACGACATTCTTGACTACCTCCAGAAGAAGTAGGCCTGGCGATGATCCAAAGAGCCCAGTTACTCATGCAGCAATCACGCTACGACCTTGCGGAGCAAGAGCTGCGGCGACTGCTGGGCGACCATCCGGAGGCGGCCCCTGCTCATGCCATGCTGGCTCACAGCCTGATGTTGCAACAAAAAGGCAAGGAGGCCGAGGACTGTGCCTTGAGAGCCGTCCAGTTGGGACCCGAGGAATCCTACTGCCACTTCACCTTGGCTCTGGTCAAGGCCCAAAACGAGGACCTGCAGCAGGCCCGTCAGGCGGTTGAGGAGGCCATCCGGCTGGACCCTGAAGTAACGGATTATTTCGGCCTGCGGGCCTCCATCTTTCTGGCCGCCCAGCACTGGCAGGAGGCCCTGGACAGCGCCGATGAGGGCCTCGCCCATGACCCCGCCCATCAGGGATGCCTGAACAATCGCGCCACGGCCTTGGTGAAGCTCAACCGCCACGAGGAAGCCCATCAAACCATCGCTGATGCACTGCGAGAAGATCCCGAGGATGAAAGTACCCATGCGAACCTCGGCTGGACCTATCTCCACAAGGGAAAGCATCGAGAGGCCTTGGAGCACTTCAGCGAAGCGCTGCGCCTCGATCCCAATCTCTCCTGGGCGCATCAGGGCTTGGTGGAGGCCCTGAAGGCCCGGTACCTGGTCTATCGGTGGGTCCTACGGTTCTTCCTCTGGATGAGTACCCTCTCCCCCCGGGCCAGAATTGGCCTGGTCGTCGGAACCTACCTGACCGTCAGAGTCATGAACGCGGCGGCAGGGGAGTATCCCCAAATCGCTCCCTACGTCTTGCCTGTGATTATCGCGTATACGCTGTTTGTGCTGCTGACCTGGATTGCGACGCCCCTGTTCAACCTGTTGCTGCTCTCCAATCACTATGGTAGGCACGCCCTCTCGCAGACCCAGAGGGCACAGAGTTATCTCTTTGGCGCGATGTTGCTGGGGGCCCTCTGCTGCGCGGCGGTCGGTGCGCTCGGTCATAACTCGGCGGCCTACGTCTTGGCGTTTCACATGCTCCTGCTGGTCATCCCCAGTGCCGGCATCTTTTGTGGCGATGAGGCCCGTATCTATTGGCGGGGCTTCTCCCTGGTGCTAGGGATGGCCATGGTCGCCGCTGTGGCAACCGGTGCAATGGCTATCGAGGTCAGAGAGGTGGTGACGATCTGCACCATTGTCAATCTGTTGGCCCTCGTTCTCTACACCTGGCTTGGTGCGCTATTGGGGCTGCGGATCCAGAAGGTGTAGAGCGGTCAAACCCAGACGCGAGCGGGCTTATTTTTTAGTCTTTCCCATCTTGCCACTCTGCCATTCCTTCAGGTTCTTCGCCAGAATCTGCACGTCCTCTTTGGCCGTGATGTGTTCGATGATGGCGGGGGGAACTTTGAGATTGACCATGGCCTTATAGGCCCGATCCCAGAGCCGGTCCCGTTTTTTGTCCGTTTCCGCCAGGAACAATTCACTGACCAGCTCGGCCAACTTGCCGAGCATGATCGAGTCCATGTTCCGGTAATAGCCGGAAATGATTGACTTTTGGTGCTTGCTATACTCTTGTGTTGCCACTGAGGGGGTTGTCTCCAAAGGATCCATGCCGATCATTCTGTGGGAAAAGTCGTTCCTCCTTGTAGTCTATCGAATGACGGACTTTAAGCCAGAACCTAATGTCATGCTCGTGAATTCAGCTATGAAACGCTAGTACTCAGTAGAGTCGGTCATCAGCGATCGGTTTGGACGAAGACTGACTGCTAGCCACTGATTACTGATCTTGGATTACTATCCAGCGCGCGTCTTAGGGACAGACTAGAGAAGGCAAGTGTTCACGCCCGTCGCAGAAGATGCGTTCGCCCCGCCTAACGGGGCCTTTTCTACTGGCTTTGCCCATATCGTTGATTATAATCCCTCCTTACGCGCGATCAGGGAGACTGATCGATCTATGGCTTTGATCCCTTCTGGACCACGATGAGAACAGGACGATTATCTGTACTGGTTTGGGGGTTGGTGCTCTCTTGTGCACTTGTCTGTAGTCGACTGGGGCTGGCGGAGCAGGCAAGTGGGGCGGGCACCCCCAAGGGCTTCTCGATTAATTTCTCGCCGGTCAACTCTGAGAGTCTGAAGATAGAATCGTACCCCCTGGAAGGGGAACGCCTGTGCTACACCCTCTCAAATCGCGTGTATGTTTGGTGGCAGGTCGATGGCTATGAATTGGAGCTACAGGCGGACAGTATTGTCATCTTTCTGACGGAGAAGTTTAACCGCGGTCGAGATGGGTTCGGAGGAATCGGATCCGTGCAGGATTTTCTCGAGGCCGAATGGGTAGATGGGATCTACCTGGCGGGAGATGTGATATTGGCGGAGGGTACGCGGTCGATTCGGGCCGAGGAGATGTACTTTGATGTTCTAAAGCATCAGGCGTTGATGCTCAAGGCGGAGTTGAAGGGCTATGATGAGAGACGTAAGATTCCCCTCTATGTCCGGGCCGACGAGTTGAGCATGCTGGCGATGAATGTCTTTTCGGCAGAGGATGTGGTGCTCACCACCAGCGAGTTCTACCGGCCACAGGTCTCGATCCATGCGGCGAAGGTGTTGATCACGGACATGACCCTGGTGGACGCCGAGACGGGCAAGCTCTCTGATCACAGCTTTGATGCCCAGCTCGAGGACGTCCGTGTCAAGGCAGGTGAGCAGACGGTGTTCTACTGGCCCTCGATGCGCGCCAATCTGGAGAGACCGGATCTTCCCCTGAAAGGCGCCCGGGTGGGCCACGATAGCCGACTGGGCAGCCACGTGCAGACCCGCTGGCACATGTGGCGCATGCTGGGTCGACGGGAGCCTGAGGGAACCGATGGAACGGTCCTGCTCGACTACTTTGACAAGCGGGGTCCGGGAGCCGGTTTCGAGTTGGACTACGTGCAGGAAGATATGTTTGGTCGTGCCCAGGGGTATTTTCTGCACGACCAAGGTGAAGACCAACTGGGCCGCAACAGACGCAACTTGACGCCGCCCCATGAGGAGCGGGGCCGATTGCGACTGCAGCACCGCCAGTTTCTGGACCACGGGTGGCAGTGGACCACCGAAGTAGGATATCTCTCCGACCAGAATTTTCTGGAACAATTCTACCGTGGGGAATTTTATGCGGAGAAGGAGCAGGAGACCCTGTTCCACCTCAAACGGATCGAGGACAATTGGGGTGTGGCGGTGACGACCAAGGCCCGCATAAACGACCACGCCAATCAGTTGGAAGAGTTGCCCAGCGCCGAACTTCACTGGACCGGTCAGTCGCTCTACGGTGACCTGTTGACGTTTTATAGCGATACCCAGATGGGCCGGTTTCGTCATCGATTCGGCAAGAACGACCCCCAGGTCGGCACCGACAATTTTTATACGCTGGCCACGACCCGCAATGAATTAGATATGCCGCTGCGGCTGCCGGGTGCGAAACTGGTGCCTTTTACGGCTGCCTCCGCGACCTACGATAGTGGGCCAGGTTTTAGCACCGATGTCGACGGCAGTCCGGTTGCTCCCCAGGAGACGGTGTTTGTGGGAGAACTGGGTCTACGCTTCTTCCTGGATTCCTATTGGCGCGTCTTTCCCGAGGTTCGATCCCGCCTGTGGGACCTGAACCAGATCCGGCATGTCATTGAGCCGCACGCCACGGCCGTGGCCTTTTGGGCCGATGAAGCCGCCGGCGAGCAGCGGGACGTGCTCAGCGTCGGCCTGCGGCAACGGTGGCAGACCAAGCGGGGACGAGGCGCGAAGCAGCGGGTCGTTGACTGGCTGGAGTTGAACGTGGATCTTACCTGGGTCAATCACGACGGGGCAATCGCGACCAACGGGCCGAGTCGACTGTTTTGGAACAACCCCTTTGTGCCGAATACCAGCCGCTTTACCCGGGGGGTCCCCCCGACGGACAGGCGGAGTACCCCGTTCTTTGGACCCAGTCGAGACTATTCGTCGACCGATTTTATCTGGAGGCTGACGGACAGTACTGCTATAATGGGGGACGCCTACTACGACCATCGAGCCGGCGTGGTGCGGCAGTCCAATATTGGCGTCTCCCACATGCGCTGGCCCGATTTGAATCTCTATGTCGGCAGCAGGTATCTACGAGACGTGATGAACGGTTTTGGCCAGGTGGGTACGAACGTACTCTCATTCGCGGCCGTGTATAAGTTGGATCCGCGCTATGCCCTGGTGTGTTCGCAGGCGTTTGATCTGGACTATGGCGCGAATCTGCGCAGCGAAGTGACTGTGCTCCGCAAGTATCACCGCCTGAACTACGGTTTGACATTCAGTCTGGACGAATCGCTGGATGACAGCTCCATCGTCTTCAGTCTGTGGCCGGAGGGCATCGCAGAGTTGGCGACCGGCGTTGGGCGCTATGTCGGACTGGGCATCTGAACGGTAGCGACGGCAAGAGAACACGCTGCTCATCGGCTCAGTAGAGTTTTTGTGAACAGGACGGCCCCGTAGCTCTTGAAGTTGCTGGAGCGTCGCCTTGGCGCGGTGGCAATAACGGCAAAGAAACCCGGGCTTTCTGCCGCAGGACGTGTCAGTGCGCGACCTGAAACGGCACAGCCAGGTTGTGCGTGTCAAGCGGCTGGACGGCTGCGAGGGGACGCTGGGTATAGACAACGGCTGGGAAATAGGTACAGCATGAAGCAAATCACAGACAATGTAGCGATTCTAGTATTGGCAGTTTGCGTATTGGTAGTGTCGGGGCAAGGGTGGTCGGCAGAGACGCAGGCAGTTGAAGCCCGTGATGCGATCGCCAGGGCGTGTGCGCTCATCTATCAGGGTCAGTTTACAGAGGCGGGGCGATTGCTCGATACGGATGAGGGTCCGATCGATGTCAGTGCAAAGGACATGCTCCTAGGCCTGGTGGGTCAATACGAGGATATCCAGGCCTTGCGACTCGAAACGCGGAGCAAGGCCTTTAAGGAGCAGTTGGACGCCCTGGACAAGCTCGAGCACGGCGATCCCAACGAGGCGCTTGATCCCAACGCCGCCCCGGATCCCAATGAGGACGCGGAGCTTATCCGGATGATCAAGACCCTGTCCGTCGTCAGGAATGCCAGCGAGTTGGCGACGGCGGAGCAACGTCTGGCCCTGCAGAGCAACGCGTTTGTCACAAGCACTATTGAGAAGGCCGTCGAGCGGGCGACCGTGCATGAGGCGGAGGGCCGGTGGCTCGAGGCATACACCGAGTGCTACAGCTGGCTGAGGGCCATCGACCCCAACAATCAGGGCTACAAAGACTACATCGAAGAGCTGCTGGATAGAGTGTCTATTGATTCGAGCTTTAGCGACAGTCCCTGCGAAACCTCCGCGGCCCGGTACAAGGGTGTTCGCAAAGAGATTTTTCGGGCGGCCATTACCGCCTTAAACATCTATTACATCAACAGCATCGACTATGCCGAAATGGCGAGCGAGGCCTTGAAACGCTGCAAGCTGGTGGTGGAGGTCGTGCTGGTCCGCAAGACGGACCCGAACGACACGCTGGAGTACGAGGTGCCCAACGGAGAGCAGGCCGGTGCCTGGGCCGCTGGCATGGATGTGCTCCTGGATGAGGTGAAAAATCCGTCCAGAGTGTTCGGCGCCAGCAAGTTCCTCAGAATCTTCGAAAAGGCATTGGACCTCAACAAGCGGACCGCCGGTTTACCGATGGAAATCATCATCACGCAATTCTCCAGTGCGTCCCTGGCCACCCTGGATCCGCACACCACGATCATTTGGCCCAGGGAGATTGAGCAGTTCAATAAGGCCATGACCAATGAGTTTAGCGGCGTGGGCATTGAAATCTCGAAGAAAGACGGACTCTTGACGGTGGCCAGTCTGCTTCCCGATACGCCCGCTTACAAGGCGGGGCTGGATGCAGGAGATGTGATAGAACGCGTGGATGGGCTGGAGACCAGGAACATGAGTCTGCACTGCGCGGTGAAGCATATTACGGGGCCCAAGGGTACGGAGGTTGAACTGACCATCAAGCGGGCGAATACGAATGAGCGGGAGACCATCACGATTACTCGCGACCGCATCATCGTCCCCTCCGTACGTGGTTGGGTGCGTAGCGACACCGGTAAGTGGGTGCATGTGCTCGATCCCAACGAACGCATCGGATACGCACGGCTGACCAGCTTCGTCTCGGACACCGCTCGAGATTTTGAGAATGTCCTCGACGACCTGGAAGCGGATGGCCTCAATGGCCTGATTCTGGACCTTCGTTTCAATTCCGGTGGGCTGCTCAGCAGCGCCGTGGCCATTTCGGACATGTTTATCAGAAAAGGGGTAATCGTCAGTACTCGATCGGGTCCGGGGGGATTCGGCTCCGACCCTGTGCCGGCCCATGCGCGGAACACGCATCCCAATTTTCCCCTGGTCGTCCTGGTGAACTCCTCTTCGGCCAGCGCGTCGGAGATTGTCTCGGGGGCCCTGGCGGACCCGGTCCATGAGCGCGCGGTGCTGGTGGGCGATCGAACCCATGGCAAGGGAAGCGTCCAGTCGATCTCCGGCGCAAGGTACGGGGCCCAACTCAAGTACACGATGGCCTACTATCATCTGCCCTCGGGGCAACGGGTGAACAGCCGCGCGTCGCGGGAAAAGTTGGGCAAAAAGGATTGGGGGGTCGCGCCCGATGTGCAGATCCGCCTGCGGCGGGACGAGCTGGCCGATCTGTGGGATGTGCAGCGGGACAACGCCGTCCTGGTACAGGCCAATCATGATCACGGCAAGGACACCCGCAAGAAACATCAACTCAAGGAGTTATTGAAGGTAGACCCCCAGTTGGCCCTGGCGATACTCGTCGTGCGGGCCAAGCAGATAGAGGCTGGGCGTGTCGTCGCACATCTAAACTGAGAATAGACCCTTGAACCCTTGCGAAGATGTCAGCAAGTTACAGCAACAACGACGCCGGCGCCGCGAGGAGATCAGGGCCTTGGGCGTTGATCCCTACGGTGGACGCTATGATGACACCGAAGCCTCCACTGTCGTGAAGGCACGCTACATGGAGGACGACGAAGGGCAGACGGCCAAAGTAGCGGGTCGGATAGTTCTCTTGCGGGACATCGGAAAGTTGATTTTCATGACCCTGCGCGACCGCGAGGGGACCATTCAGGTCGGTCTGAGCAGGAAGATGCTGGGGGACCAGTGGGCATTGGCGAAAAAACTGGAGTTGGGTGACATCGTCGGGTGCGCGGGAAACCTGGGAAAGACCCGCACGGGTGAGATCACGGTCTGGGGCATAGACGGTGGATTGACCTTTCTGAGCAAGTGCCTCAGTCAACCTCCTGAGAAATTCCACGGTCTGGCGGATGTCGATCAGCGCTATCGTCAGCGATACGTCGATCTTTGGGCCAATCCGGAGGTGATGGAGCGTTTTCGGACGCGCTGTGCCATCATCAACACTATCCGTGACATCTTGGTCGGCAAGGGCTTTCTGGAAGTCGAGACCCCGATGATGCAGTCTATCGCCGGTGGGGCCGCCGCGCAGCCCTTCGTGACCCACCACAACAGCCTGGGCCTGGACCTGTATCTGCGGATCTCGCCCGAACTCTTTCTCAAGCGACTTCTGGTGGGGGGCATGGAACGTGTCTTCGAGATCAACCGTAACTTCCGCAACGAGGGCTTGAGCCGCCAGCACAATCCCGAGTTTACCATGATCGAACTCTATCAGGCCTACGCCGACTACTACGTGATGATGGATCTGACCGAGGAGTTGATCTGTCGCTGTGCCGAGGCCCATTGTGAGAGTCTACAGGTCGAGTTTTTTGGCAAGCAGGTCGATCTGACGGGTCCTTGGCGGCGGGCCAAGTACGCCGATTTGTTGCTGGAGCACAGTGGCTGTGACATCACGGACATCGCGGCGCTTAGGGCCAAGGCCCGCAGCCTGGAGATTGACGAGAGCGGCATGGATGACCTGATCGTCGTGAATGAGGTCTGGGAGGCGACGGTCGAGGACCATCTGGTGAATCCCACATTCGTGATGGACTACCCGGCACCGCTGTGTCCCCTCACGCGGCGAAAGCCCGAGGATCCGACCGTGGCGGAGCGCTTTGAACTCTTCGTCTGCGGCATGGAGTTGGCCAATGCCTATACCGAACTCAACGATCCGGATGTTCAGGAAGAGAATTTCCGTATCCAGCTCAAGGGCCAGGAAGACACCATGGCCACCATGGACACCGACTTTATCGATGCCCTGAAATATGGCATGCCGCCGGCGGGTGGCCTGGGTATCGGGATCGATCGGCTGGTCATGCTGCTGACGGGGGCATCCACCATTCGTGATGTCGTTCTCTTTCCCCTGTTGAAACCCAAGGTCCCAAAGCAGGAACAGGTCTAAGCCAGGTAGGTCAGCCGGGGACAAGCTACTGGACGCTCTCGTGATCGTTGTCGTAATCGTAATCGAAACAGTGAATGGCGGATTTAGGAGTTGTGCAAAAATAAATCATTGGTTTTACGCTCAGATTTGCGTCAGATTCGTTCGCGACCGATTGAGCGAAACCGGAAGCGTAGCTGTTCTACGTTGAGGATTCGCGATTGAGGAACGGACGAAGATGGCGTGAAGATGAGATGGAAAACCGGTGAGTTATTTTTGCACGACGACTAAGGGGTTTCGATTACGACAACGACAACCGCTGCGCTGATCACGACTACGAGGCATAGGCATACGGACTGGCGCCTTTGCGAGAACGATTTTGAGCCAGTCGGACAATATGGACATTGTATGCTGAAACTCCTGTTATGCTCGCGGTATTTGCGCAGACGCAAGGTCGTGTACTTGAGCGTCGCCGCGTTGGCACTGTCTGTGGCCCTGCTCATCGTGGTGTCCAGCCTCTTCACGGGTTTCATCGCAGCCTGCGAGCAGAGTGCGGTGGACGTCCTCGGGGATGTGCTGATCTCCTGCCCGGTCAAGTTCACGCATCACGAGCGACTGATCGAACAACTCGAGGCCTCCGATCAGGTGCAGGCGGCCACCGCCGTGATGCTCACACAGGGACTGCTTCATCTAGGCAAGGGCAATGTCCGCGCCGTGCAGATCTTTGGGATCGAGCCGGAACGATTTCAAAAGGTTATCCACTTCCGTGAGTCTCTACGCGGCACAGGGGGATTGGCTTCGCTGATGTCGCCCCAGGATTCCACGATGCGAGGTTTTGTCAGTATCGGCGTGGTGACGGAACCTAATGAGCTGACCGATGAGTACGATTATGCGCGTGCTCGAGAGGCACTAGGTCTTAGGGTCTCATTGACCACGGGATCGCTACGGAGGCCGGACACCCAGGCCGCGGACCGAGGCCCGGTCCGGCCCAGGCGTGCCAGCTTTCAATTCACCGTGGCGGATGTGATTCGTTCGGGCCATTTCTTCTTTGACCGGGAGTCTGTGTTCCTGCCGCTGGACCGTCTCTGCCGAAAACTCGATCCCTCCGCTGCAGGAACCTATGTGCAGCGCGTGCAGATCAAGCTGTCCCCGACGGCGGAGAGAGCCAGCGCCATTGAAGAGATCGAGTCGATATGGCAGGCCTTCGGCGAGAGCATTCAACTGGGTTATAACATCCAATTGACCGATGTAATCACCGCCGTTGAGATGCAGGCCCGCTATGTGGGCGAGATCCGCAAACAGATGGGCATGCTCATGGTGATCTTTGGCATCGTGGATGTGGGGGTCATCGCCCTGATTTTCTGCATTTTCTACATGATCGTCCGCCTCAAGCAGCGGGACATCGGCATCATTCGCAGCTGCGGCGGCTCGGCCGGGGCCGTTGCCGCCATATTCCTGGGATTCGGCGCGGTAGTGGGGTTGGTTGGAGCCCTGCTCGGCGTGCTGCTGGGCTATTTGTTTACCGCCAACATCAATCGGATCGAGGCATGGGTTGCCAAGGCCTTCGGACTCAATCTGTGGAGCAGCAGTCTCTATGTCTTCGAGAAGATCCCCAACACGATGGATTGGGGATCAGCCGGATTCATCGGACTGGCTGCCATTGCGGCGGCTTCGGTCGGTGTGCTCATTCCGGCCCTCCTTGCCGCCCGTACCCGTCCCGTCGAGGTACTGAGATATGAGTGAGGTTGCCAAAGCCTGGAAGGTTGAACGGTCGGTCTTATGTACAAGATCATCCTACCCCTGCGCTACCTGGTGAACCGTCGGATCAGTCTGTTGGCGGTTTCGGCCGTGGCGCTGAGTGTGTTTATTGCATCCGTGGTGCTCACCGTGATGCATGGCTTGGTCGGGGACTTCAAGGAGAAGAATCACCTTTTTGTCGGCGACTGTGTCGTGAGCACCCCGTCCCTGGTGGGGTTCGCCTATTATGAGCTCTTTGTGGAGCAGTTGGAGGCCATGCCTCAGGTGGCGGCCGTGTCGGCGGTGGTCAAGAGCTACGGCCTGTTCACCATGGGCGACCGGCACAGTGGGGGCGTGCAGATTGTGGGCATTGATCCGATTCGGCACGGTCGGGCCACCGGTTTTGCCGCCGGTATTCACTATCACGCCGGGGACCTGGCCTCGCTGTTTGAACCAGGGTATGATCCCAATCTGCCGGGCTGCGTATTCGGCATCGATCGCATCTTTCTCAAGGATGACGATGGGGCGTACCAGTATGACCCCTGTGTCCCTCACTTCGGATTTGACATCACCTGCTTTCCCCTGACGGCTAAGGGGGCTCTGAGAGGACTGGGATCCGTCAGCAGCAAACGCTTCTACCTGAGCGATGTCTCCTGGTCGGGGCTGGCACGTGTCGACGATCACTATGTCTATCTGCCCCGCGCGGAGGCCCAGACGCTGTGTGGAATGGGGGGGAGGGACAAGCGGATCAACGCGATCCACGTCAAGTTTTCGGAGGGTGTCACGCCGGAGGAGGGGACCGAACGGGTCCGGGACCTGTGGACGGACTACCGGGAGAACCGATCGGGCGCCTCGCTCGCCTACCTGATGGACACGGTGACTGTCTCGGATTGGAAGCGGTACCGGCGTGCCTCCATCGCCGGGATGGAGAAGGAGGAGACGGCGATGATCATTCTCTTTGTCCTGGTTGGGATTACGACCGTCTTCATCGTGTTTGTCGTCTTCTATATGATCGTGACCCACAAGGTGAAGGACATCGGCATCCTCAAGAGCATGGGCGCCTCCAGCTTGGACGTCATGGCCCTGTTTGGCGGCTTTGCCTGTCTAGTGGGGCTCTGTGGGGCGGCGTTGGGATTGTTGGGAGGCTGGCAGTTCCTACGCCGGGTCAATGCCCTGGAGGATTGGCTCCATGAAAAATGGGACTTTCAGGTCTGGGATCGATCCATGTTTGCAATCGGGGACATCCCCCATGACATCGAACCCTCGGTAATGGGGGCGATTGGGATCTCCGCCATCTTCGCCTGTCTGTTCGGGGCCCTCTTACCCACCTGGCAGGCGGCTCGTTTGAGGCCCATCGAAACTTTGCAGGCAAACCAGATATGACGGACCAGAAGAAGATCATAGAGATCAGGGACTTGCACAAGTCCTATCAAATGGGCTCTACCCGCGTCAACGTGTTGGAAGGGGCGAATCTTTCGGTCCGTCGGGGTGAGTTCCTGGCCATCCTCGGGGCGTCGGGAAGCGGCAAGAGTACGCTGCTCCATCTCCTGGGGGGGCTTGACCGGCCCGACCAGGGTCGCGTCCTGTTTGAGGATCAGGATCTGCGTGACTACAAGCGCGGTCGGCTCAATCGATTTCGCAACCGGACTGTAGGCTTTGTGTTCCAGTTTTACCACCTCATCGATGAGTTCAATGTCAGGGAGAATGTTCTCTTGCCGGCAATGGTCGGCAAGAGCGTGCTGGCCTGGTTGGCCGGCCGGTCCCAGCCGAAAAGAAGGGCCGATGAGCTGATTGAGCAGGTGGGATTGGAGGATCGTGCTCTTCACAAGCCTTACCAGTTGTCGGGTGGTGAACGACAGCGAGTGGCCATCGCCCGCGCCCTGATGAACCGCCCCGAGTTGCTCTTGGCCGACGAGCCCACAGGAAATCTTGACTCTGCCACAGGAAACAGTATCTTGAAAATCTTTGAGCAACTAAACCGAGCCGGCCAGACCATCGTCATGGTGACCCATGACGAACGAATTGCACAGATGGCCACACGTGCGGTGGTGTTGGTGGATGGCAAGACAGTTGAAAGGCGGGTGGGTCAGCCTTCCTAGTGCTGTGGCCTTGTTTTTTGGAGCAATCCGTATGGGCTTGAAGGTTTGGTTGGACGATGCACTCGTTGAGGAGGCGGATGCGAAGGTCTCTGTCTTTGATCACGGGTTGCTCTATGGAGACGGCGTGTTCGAGGGCATCCGCGTTTACAAGCACAAGATATTCGAGTTGGACGCCCACCTCGATCGGCTCTTCGAGTCGGCATTGGCGATTCGATTGACCCACCCCATGAGCAAGGTCCAACTCCTGGAGGCGATACACCAGACGGTCGAGGCCAATGGCATCGTGGATGGCTATATCCGTCTCGTGGTCACGCGAGGCACGGGCACCCTGGGGTTGAACCCCTTCGTGTGCAAACGGGGCATGGTCATTATCATCGCCAGTACCATCCAGCTCTATCCGGAAGAACTCTATGAACAGGGGATGAAGATCATCAGCGCGTCCACCATGCGGAACCATCCCATGGCCCTGCCGCCTCAGGTGAAAAGCCTCAACTACCTCAACAATATCTTGGCCAAGATCGAGGCCCTGGATCAGGGCGTGATGGAAGCCATCATGTACAACCATCAGGGCAATGTGGCAGAGGCCACTGGGGACAACGTGTTTGTCGTCAAAAGGGGTGTCATTTACACACCGCCTGTCTCGGCCGGTTCCCTGGCGGGCATCACACGGCGTGTGGTCATTCGTCTGGCGCAGGAAGAGGGGCTGGAGGTGGTTGAAAGAGATCTGACACGCTGCGATCTCTACGCGAGTGAGGAGTTCTTCCTAACGGGTACGGCTGCTGAAGTCATTGGTATCGTCGAGATCGACGGCCGGAGGATTGGCGAGGGTCGACCGGGCCCGATCACCAAGTTGCTGCGAAAGAGATTCTTTGATTATGCCCAAGGTCCATCAGGATAGTTCAAAGTACGACTCCTACGCTCAAGTCACCGCCTTCGCAGCGGTGCGCGAGGAGATGGATCGGGTCAAGACCTGCATCGATGCCCACGTGCGGAATGACATGCAGATCGCAGACTTGGAGCCGCTACTGGAGCACGTGACCGCACGGACCGGTAAGATGATCCGCCCGGGATTGGTCCTGCTGGCCGGCAAGGCCTGTAACGGGGTGCAGCCGGACCACATCAAGGGCAGTGCCGTCATGGAGATGCTTCATTTCGCGACCCTGTTGCATGACGACGTCATCGATCATAGTCTCCAACGGCGGGCTCAGCCCACCGCCAACGCCATGTGGGGCAACGAAACAGCCATCCTCTTGGGCGACTACCTGCTGACGGTCGTATTCAACCTCTGTACGGAACTACCGACCGAGTGTGCGCGGGTCGTGGCCCGGACCACCTCGCTTGTCTGTCGAGGGGAGCTGCGTCAGACACTGGCCTGCGCCGATTGGGACATCACGGTCTCGCAATACCTCGAGATCATCAGTGACAAAAGCGCTTCCTTCTTGGAGGGATGCTGTCGTCTGGGTGCCATGTTGGCGGGTGGCACGCCAGCGGAGGTAGAGGCTCTAGCCCGCTACGGGCTCCACGTCGGCATCGCCTTTCAGATCGCCGATGATCTGCTTGATATCTGGGGAGATAAAGTCCAGATTGGCAAGTCTACCGGGAGTGACATCCACAAGAACAAGGCCACGCTGCCGGTCATTCGTCTCCTGGAACTGAGCGACACCCAGGAGCAGGACGATCTCATCACCTCCCTCGAATCCCCGACCTTCGATTTGACATCGCTGCAGGCGTGTCTGCTTGAGAGAGGGTGCCTTGACTATGCCCGCGAGATCCTGGATCAGCATATTGACCGAGCCATCACGGCATTGGCAGGGCTCGATGAGTCGGACACTGGAAGGGCGTTCATCGAACTAGCCCATTTCCTGGGGCATCGAGAGGTGTGACGGAGCCTGGGCTCTGTCTGAGAACTCGGTCTGGCTTCGAGCGGCCCTTTTCCCGCCTGGCTGCATCCGGCTGCATCGACGATAAAACCAACATCGCCTGCTTCGGCGTCTTTGCCAGGCGAAAAAATTGCTCGCTCTCGGGCCGACGACGGAGTTTTCAGACGGAGCCTAGCGCATGACCCACTGATGGCCCTGGTACACAATGTCGCCGTTGGAGCGCCAGGCAGCGTCGCCTTTCAGGTGGTAACGTAACTCGAGCGTCTTTCTTAGATAGACCCGCTGTGAGGTGTCTCCCGTTCCCGGGGCGTTGACGACTGCCGTCTCGTTGCTCAAACCCGTGATGAATAGTTTGACGTTTTTGGCGCCGCTGTCAAAATCCGACCAAATCAGGGCAATATCTCTGGCATTGTCCTCCCCCTGAAGGATGCGATTGTCCGCCGTGGCCGTGGATTCCAGCAAAGGGTATTTATCCCGGTACAGCGTTGCCACGATTTCGAAAATCTCTTGGGGCACCCGCTTGCCGGCCGGCAGAATCTCAAAGGATTCGGTCATCAGATCGTATTGAGGGTAAAACTCAATGTCTTTGCCCGTATTGTTGTTCACCGTCAGGATAAGATACCAGAAACGGCGAGGTTTGCTCTGTTCGCTGGGTTGATAGACGATCTGTTGGAGGTGTTCAAAGGTGGCATCCGCCGTCCAAAGCAGCGGTCCCTGCACGATAGCAGGTTTTGGTGCCGCGTGGGAAAGAACAGCGGACAGCAATAAGACGGCCCACGCTGTCTTGAGCATGCTTTTCATCCTGTATCCTCGAAGGAAAACGACTGATCCAATTTGCTTTCAATACGCCCTTGGATCGCCTATCTTACAGGAAATGGGCCGGGCAACCAAGCGTTTTTTGGCAGGGGGGGGCGAGGTTCCGGGACGGAGTTTTCTGGTTGCGCCTGATGCTCGGTCCGGAAGAAGCAAAGCCGTGGGGGTCGGTTCCACGGCTTTGGTCCTAAACTGGCGAATCGGTCCGGGCACAGACCGAGACTTGTGACGATTTACCTGATTCGATGAATGAATCCGATAAGAACCTTGTTCCCGCTCCTGACGTCAATGGGCCAGTTGTTCCCATAGTTCAAGTGCTGGAACTCCAGGTAGATGTCGTTGTGCTTGGTAATCTCCCGGCGAAGACCCAGAAGCAGCCCTGTGGCGGTGTCGCTGCCTGTGTGGGCCGGATCCCCGCTCCGGTCTCGGTCAAACCATCTGTAGAGGCCTCCTACGTAGGGTACATAGAGCCTATCAGGGAAGATGTGATACCGAACCTTGAGATCCAAGTAGTTGACCCTGTCTTCAATGGGACCGACTTCTCTCCTCTCATGACCCACAGCGATGCCGAGCTGGATCCGCCGTGTGACTTGCTTGGCGACGCCGAGGCCAATCTCGAAGACATCTCTGTCTCCTACCCCATTGGCACCGCTCTCCGAACTCCATCTGAAGTTGAAGTCGTAATCGTAATCGCCCTGCTTGATAGCTGCAGACGAGTCACACGTGAACAGGGCGAAGACACAAATAATAAAAATAGAGCGTTTCATGACATTTCCCTTTCTTAAATCCAGATCTCGGCCTCAAACAAAATATCCCAAAGCCGTATAGATCTCTAAATATCCATAGGTTAGTATATTTTTAACATCCCATATTGTCAATAGCCCACTTGATACCTGATTTATCGGCAGGTGCTCTGAGTGGCGTTTAATAAAATGGGTGCTTTTTGAGGTAATAAATATGGGTTCAATAATAATGGAACAGACGATAGTATGAATAGGCTGGCCACCGAAAAAAGTCGTTGAGCCATCGCAGGCGCCGCGTCTCTCGCCGAGAGACCGCTTGTCCATCATCCATCGAGGGGAAAGAATCTGAGCCTGCTCCGGGTGTGCAGGCTCATCGCTTTCAGAATCGCTGACATGACGGAATCTAATGAAACCAGGAGCCTCTTCTCCTCGGTGGAAGAGGCGAATCTGTCCTCCGTTGCCCCCCTGGCGCTGCGTATGCGTCCGCGCATCCTCGATGATTTCGTGGGGCAAAGCCATTTCCTGGGACCCGACAAGTTGCTATCACGCATGCTGCGTGCGGATCGGCTCACTAGCTTGCTCTTCTGTGGACCACCGGGTGTCGGTAAGACCTCCTTGGCGCGGGTCATTGCCCGGCAAACGAAAGCCAGCTTCTCTGCCCTCAGCGCGCCCTCTGCCTCCGTCACAGACATTCGCGCGATTATCGCGTCGGCCCGGGACCGCCTCGCTACGGGAAGGGGCCGTACGATTCTCTTCATCGATGAGATTCACAGATTCAACCGGGGGCAACAGGATGTGCTGTTGAAGGATGTGGAGGAAGGAATACTGATTCTCATCGGCGCCACCACAGAGAATCCTTATTTTTCCTTGAACAGTGCACTGGTCTCGCGGAGCACCCTGTTCCAGTTCGAGCCATTGAACCAAGAAGAGGTCCTCAACTTGCTCAGGGTCGCCCTGACCGATACTGATAGGGGTTTGGGTAAGCACCGGATAGAGGTGGACGTTGCTGCGCTCAGGTTTCTAGCCGTCACCTGTGCCGGCGACGCACGGAAGGCGCTCACGGCCCTCGAGGTGGCCGTGCTCTCGCAGGGGCAGACCGAGCCCAAGCAGATCAGCCTGGAGGTGGTCAAGGAATCCATGCAACGCAAGGCCATACCGTACGATGGGACAGGGGACACGCATTACGATCTGGCCAGTGCGTTTCAGAAGAGCATGCGTGGGTCCGATCCCGACGCGACCCTCTATTGGCTGGCGCGCATGATCGCCGGAGGAGAGGAGGTCCGTTTTATCGCTCGGCGGATTGCGGTCTGTGCTGCCGAGGATGTGGGTAATGCCGATCCGACGGCCACAATCCTGGCCGCCAGCGCCCAACAAATTGCTGAGTTTGTGGGCCTGCCCGAAGCGCAGCTTCCTCTGGCGCAGGCGGCCATTTACGTGGCCTGCGCCCCCAAATCCAATGCGTCCTCTGCGGCGCTGTTCAAGGCCCTACGTGCCGTGGAAAATGAACCCATCAAGCCCGTTCCCCTTCATCTCAAGGATCGTCACTCCACCGGCGCGGGGAAAGCCGGAACCGCTGCAGAGTATCGCTACCCGCACGATGATCCCCGGGGTTTTGTAGTGCAGGAGTACCTGCCCAACCACACGGAGACCTATTATTCGCCGACGGATCGAGGGCGTGAAAGAAACATCCGTCTGCATTTACAAAGCCTGCAATCATTGATACAAGATCAGGGTAGGACCGATGACCATGCTGGAGCACAGTGAGGCCTCGCAGTTGAAAGCGGACTTGCGCCGGGTCGTGCGCAGGCGTTTGCGGCGGATGTCACCAGAGCATCGGCAGAAGAAGAGTTCGTTGGCAACTCGCAATTTGATCGGGACTCCGGCATTCCGGGAGGCGGCGGTGGTGATGGTGTATCTATCTTTGGAGTACGAGGTGGATACGGGCCGAATCATACAAGTAGCGTGGGAACAGAAGAAGGCCGTCGCCGTGCCCAAGATGCGTTGGGCCGAGAGCATCATGCTTCCCGTTCGACTGAATTCGCTGGGCGACCGATTCAGTGAAGAGGTTTCTGGGCTACGAAGCCCAGTCTCCGAGGATCAGGTTCCGGTGGACAAGATTGATCTGGTGGTTGCCCCACTCCTGGCGATGGATGACCAGGGAAATCGACTCGGCCAGGGCGGCGGTCACTACGATCGTTTTTTTGCGAGGGCCGGGCTAAACGCCATACGTTGCGGGCTCGCCTTTCACGAGCAGAGGGTCGATCGCGTCCCGACGGTTGAGACAGATCAGACCCTGGACATGCTGGTCACCGATACAGGAATTCAATATATAGGCTCATCACGCTAAAGGAGTGTACACATGGCACGCCGCTATTCAGGTTCAAGTCGCCGATTTAGGACTCAAAAAAAACGCCGAGGGACGAATCTCGTGCGGACCTACGTGGTGGTCGCCCTGGTACTGGCCGCAGTCGCCTACGGTATCAGTCGGCTCATCCCGGATTCTTCCGGTGAGGGCACCATTTCGGCGACGGATCTGCGCCCGGTTCATGGCTCTGCCGCCAATGTGGGCGGCGGCGACCTCCTTCACCTGGAAACCGGAGCGGTCAGCGGGGGGGCAGTGCGTGACGAAGACGCCGAGGGAATCCAATCGCCTCGGCAGATTCCGGACAATCCCAAGGTTCTGGAAGTAATGCGGGCCGCGCAGAGCGAATACCTCCAAGATCCCTCTCGTGTCGTTGACCTGAGAGAGCGACTGAATGACATGCTCATGAACATGGAGATGGGACCGGATCAACGCGATGGGATCCAGCATGAGATGGAAAAGCTGTCCGCTAAGTGGCTGTTCGGTCAAAAGGTCTACCCCGGTGATTCTCTCTGCGAGACCTATAGGGTTCAATATGGGGACACGCTGGAAAGAATTGGGAAGCATCACAAGGTGCCGTTTGAGATTCTCCAGACCCTCAATGGCATCACGCGGCCGAGGGCCCTACAGGCAGGGAAGAAAATCAAAGTGATCAACGGTCCATTTCACGTCCGCATTCGTCGATCGACCTTCACCATGGATCTCTATCTCCAGAACACCTACGTTAAAAGTTATCAGGTGGGGCTTGGCATGCCGGGCCACGAAACTCCGACCGGCACCTGGATCGTTGGGGAAGGGGAAAAACTTGTTAGACCCCAGTGGACAGATCCGAATGGACGGACTTTCTCTCCCAGTGACCCCGATTATCCCCTCGGATCGCGTTGGATTGGTCTCCAGGGCATTGAAGGGAACGCCGTAGGAAAGACAGGCTTTGCCATCCATGGCACCGAGGCGGCCGAGGAAATCGGCAAGAACACCTCCCGTGGTTGCATTCGCCTGGACGACGGCAATGCCATCGAGTTGTACAAAATGTTGCTGCCCGGGCTCTCTAAGGTTCGCGTCTTCGACTGATCCTTTTCTAGATACAGGTCGTCCTTAAATATGCGACATCCTCAGCAGGCCGCGAGGCGGGGCCGCCTCAGGGGAAGCGTGATTTTATTCAGGGCCTTTGTCTCTAGTTTTATTCGTTGACAGACGCCGATCGGTCGCCTACTGTAGCGCCCTTTCTATCACCGTGCAGTCAGGTTGAGTGGTCTACACGCACGGTTTACTTTCTTGCAGGTTTGAACAGGGAGCCCTTCTCGTTCCACATCCAGAGAGAGAAAGCCTGAATCGACGTGTTCGAGCCGATGTTTGAGACAGACGCTATGTGTTAAGGAGATTGACCAGATGGCTGAGAAACGGGTTTACTTCTTTGGTAACGGCAAGGCCGAAGGCAATGCCACCATGAAGGAGCTCCTCGGTGGTAAGGGAGCGAACCTCGCCGAGATGACAGGCCTGGGTGTTCCAGTGCCCCCCGGATTTACGATTGCGACAAAAGTATGTGACGAGTACTACCGATCAGGCGCGAAGTGGCCCTCGGGCCTGGAAGCCGAAGTGGCAAAGAACGTTGCCAAGCTGGAAAAGGCTATGAAGGCTAAGTTTGACGATCCCAACAGGCCGTTGCTCGTCAGTGTTCGAAGTGGGGCCGCCGCCTCCATGCCCGGTATGATGGACACCGTGTTGAACCTGGGGCTAAATGATAAAGTCGTTGCAGGCATCGTCGAGAAGACCGGTAATGCCCGGTTTGCCTTCGACATCTACCGGCGTTTCATCGACATGTTTGGTGACGTGGTGATGGGCTGCCACCATGAAAATTTCGAGGAGAAGATTGAGTTCGCCAAGAAGAAGGCCGGCGTCGAGTTGGATAGTGACCTTTCGGCCGAGCAACTGGAGGGTGTGGTTAGCGACTACAAGAGAGTCTTCAAGGTCCATGTCGGAAAACTGTTCCCCCAGAACGCGATGGCTCAGCTTAAACTGGCGGTCAATGCCGTTTTGGGTTCCTGGAATGCCGATCGAGCGAAGAAATACCGCGAATTGAACGATATCACAGGCCTCCTGGGTACGGCCGTCAATGTGCAGGCCATGGTCTTCGGTAACATGGGAGATGATTGCGGCACCGGCGTTTGCTTTACACGAAACCCGAGTGACGGCACCAAGGAGTTTTATGGTGAATTCTTGATGAACGCGCAAGGCGAGGATGTCGTCGCAGGGATCCGTACCCCGCGTCCCATGGGTGAACTCCAGAAGGTGATGCCTGCCTGCTACAAATCGCTGACGCGTTTGATGACGCGTTTGGAGAAGCATTACAAAGACATGCAGGACATGGAGTTTACCATTCAGGAAGGCAAGCTCTACATCTTGCAAACCCGCAACGGCAAGCGGACAGCGGAGGCCGCGGTACGCATCGCCGTCGAGATGGTCAACGAGCGCTTGATTCCGAAGAAAACGGCAGTGATGCGCGTGACCCCCGAACAACTCGACAGGCTGCTGCACCCCAGCTTTGACCCCAAGGCCAAACGCGACGTTTTGGCCGAGGGTTTGCCCGCGTCGCCGGGCGCCGCGGTTGGCCAAGTGGTCTTTTCCGCAGACGACGCGGAGGCCTGGAAGGCCAAGGGCAAGGATGTGATCCTGGTCCGCAAGGAGACCAGCCCTGAGGACATTGGCGGCATGGATGCGGCCGTGGGCATCTTAACGGCCCTGGGCGGGATGACCAGTCATGCTGCGGTGGTGGCTCGGGGCATGGGCAAGTGTTGCGTCGTCGGTGTGGGGGCTATGACTGTCAACTATTCGGCCAAGAAACTTATCTTGGGCAAGGTCACCGTGAAGCAAGGAGATTGGATCAGTCTGGACGGGACCAGCGGCCAAGTCATGAAGGGCCAACTTGCTACGGTGGAAACGACGCTGAGCGCCAGTTTCAGAAAATTCTTGAAGATGTGTGATCAGGTACGCAAGCTCGGTGTCCGCGCGAACGCAGACACACCGGGCGATGCTCAGCGGGCGCGGGCCTTCGGTGCAGAAGGCATTGGTCTCTGCCGAACAGAACACATGTTCTTCGAGGGTGAACGGATCTGGGCGGTGCGTCAGTTGATCCTGGCCGCCGATGACTACGCTAGAATGCTGCAACAGTGCGACGAGGCAGCCGACGCCAAGGAAGTCAAGGCCATTGAAAAAGAACACGCGGTGGCCAAGAAACAATTTGAAGGCGCGCTCAAGACTCTCTTGCCCTATCAACGCAAGGATTTCGAAGCTATTTTCACCGTCATGAGCGGACTGCCGGTGACTGTGCGGCTGCTGGATCCCCCTCTGCACGAGTTCTTGCCCCATGACAAACGAGCCCAAGCCGAAATGGCCAAGCGTTTGGGCGTAACGCCTGCCGATGTCAAGGCTAAGGTGGATCAACTCCATGAGTTTAACCCCATGCTGGGCCACCGCGGTTGCCGCTTGGCGGTCACCTATCCCGCCATCTACCGCATGCAGGTCCGCGCCATCATGGAGGCGGCGTTGAAAGTGAAGAAGCAGGGCAAGCACCCTATCCCGGAGATCATGATTCCCCTGATCGGCGCGGTGGAAGAACTCAAGCTCGTGAAGGAAGACGTGTTGGCGGAGATCAAGACGGTCTTGGGCAAGGGAAGGGCCGCGGTCCACTACTCCGTCGGGACCATGATTGAGATCCCGCGGGCGGCCCTGACGGCCGACCTGATCGCCGAGGAAGCCCAGTTCTTTAGTTTCGGCACCAACGACCTCACGCAGATGGCCATGGGATTCTCTCGGGACGATGCCGGCAAATTCTTGGGCGAGTATGTACGCAAGGGCATATATGCTGCCGACCCCTTCCAGCAGTTAGATCAAACCGGGGTGGGCAAACTGGTAGAAATGGGTATTACGCTGGGACGCCAGACCCGTAAGAACCTCAAAGTGGGCATCTGCGGCGAACATGGCGGCGATCCTAGCAGCATTGACTTCTTTCACCGCATTGGGATGGACTATGTGTCCTGTTCACCCTTCCGTGTGCCGATTGCACGCTTGGCCGCCGCGCAGTCTGCGGTGAAGAATCGTTGATTGCCTGATTGACAGGCCATAATTCTTTCTGTAAAACTGTCGAGTGCGTTGGTACATCATACCGACGCACTTTTTTTACATGAGTTTCCATAAGCAAGTTGATCCGACTTGTTCACGGTGAAAGTAGCTCAGTTGGTTAGAGCACTGGTTTGTGGTACCAGGGGTCGGGGGTTCGAATCCCCTCTTTCACCCTTTTTCTTGCCCATTGAATCCCGTCCGGCTGTAACTCATGATCAGATGACCGCATTTCGGCGGACTCTAGCGTGACTTTACAAGTTATCGCATGATTTGAGGTCGTTTTGCAATCGCCGTTTCGTCGGAAACCCCTGCAAACAGCCGAGGTATTGGTCACGACATCCTGGACTTTTGTGTACGAGAACTCGGCGCTTTGGGTGGGGGAGGGGCAATCATAGATGAGTGCTCGTGCCAGATCCCTTTGGTGGCCAACAGGACGTAGCAAATTCAGATTTAAGACATCCAGGCTGCATAATGAGCCAGGATTCCAGCGAGTCGACTGTATTGGACAAGGATCGTGCATGCTGTACCGTGTTGATCCTCAATTATTGATCCAGGCGAGAGGATCGCATGTTGGGCACGATGTTGAGCGGTTCACCTCCATTCGTGATTCCCGTGCTTTTTTCCTGGCGATTTGAAGATCATCTGGGATGTGATCCCCGGTGCCAAAGTACATTTCATCTGGAGTCTGTCCACGGAAAGCAGAGTGAGGAAGACGTGTGTTGTGTTCCTCAACATAAAAAGAAACCAGCCTCTCGACTGCACTGACGGTATCGAGAGTGTTCAAGAACAACCACTGGTGTTTGAGGGACCGCCACCATGATTCGATAAGCGAGTTGGAGTATGAGATATCGGTTTGAGCGAGAAGTCGTCGGAGCAGCCCGGATCCTACAAGTTTGTCGACGGCACTGTTGAAGTTTTCGACTCCACCATCCACAAGGAGAGTGGGCTGCCGGTCGAGAAGGCCCTTTGAGGCCTTGAGTAGAAGCTCGGCAGTGATACTTGGGTCGAAAGTACCGGACACTTTCCACGAGAGTATCCGACGAGAGAAGTTGTCGATAATAGCATGAAGGTAAGCGCGAGATCCATCAAGGAGGCGAATGAGGGTGGTGTCGACGTGCCAGATTTCGTTGGGAATGAAGGCTCGAATACCGACCTTCGGTTTGGCTGGGTGAATTCGTCGGCGCGGACGCCGCCACTTGTGGATTCGTACAAGCCGAGACCAAGTGGCGGGTGAAGCGAAGACTTTGCCGAGTCGCTGAGCAAGTATTGCTAACCTACTTGTTGGCACATGTCGATAATCTTCGGAAATGACCATCTCCTGAATTGTATTGACCTCGCTGGATGTGAGTTGCTGTGGGGATGTTCGCGGACAAGAAGACATGTCGTCGAGCCCACACTCATCTCCATTTTTCCAGGCATGATACCGAGAAGGAGACAATCGCAGGAGGCGAAGCGCCACTCGCAGTGGAAGGACTGAGAGTGATGATTCAATTGTTCGAAGCAACCTTGTCTTCCTTAACCCATCGGGGAGTCGGGCATTGTCAAGAGAGAAGCCAGATACCTTCATTGATACCACTACCAACCGAAACAAAGCAACGATCCAAGTGAGCCGCCTGCGAACAGCGAGTACTTCATTTTGGAGGTTGAGGATGTCCATATCGAAAACGTCGACGGTGACGATTTCGACTTGACTTGATGTCAGCCAACTGTGAGCAGTGGACCGAGGAACACCAAGTTGAGTTGCGAGATTGATGTTGCCGGATGA
>JADFMM010000223.1 GCA_022563885.1 Planctomycetota bacterium
GGGCCGGTTGACAGATGCCGCCAGGCTGGCCGCTCGGGGGATCGAGCTGAGACCGAACTGGCCGGAGGCCTATTACAACCTGGCGAGCATTCAACGCGAAATGGGCGACTTGTCGGCGGCGATCGCAAACAATCAAAAGGCACTGGACCTGCGGCCCGATTTTTTGGAAGCACGGTGGAACCTCTGTCACACCTACCTCCTCGACGGCCAGCTAGCGCAGGGCTGGCAGGAATGGGACTGGTGGGAGTGCAACCTGAAGGGATTCTCCTACGGCGACGAGTTCACAAAGCCCCGCTGGGACGGCACATCGTTCTTGGGAAAGCGGCTTTTGGTCCAGTGGCAGGGGGGGATTGGGGACAATCTGCAGTTTCTGAGATACCTGCCCCTGATCAAGGAGCGGGGGGGGACTGTCGTTTTGGAGGTGCCCGCCTCTCTACGGAGCTTGCTCCGGGACGTTGCGGGAGTCGATGAGCTCATAGAAGTGACGCCAGGTCACCTGCCCCATTGTCCCTTTGATCTCTATGTGCCTTTACTGGGCGTTGCGAAACTCTTTCAGACGACATTGGATTCGATCCCGAATCACGTCCCCTACCTGAGCCCCTCCGGGAAGGACGTCCTGCACATGCGCCAGTGGATATCGACGGTCGGTCTGAAGGTGGGTATCGTCTGGTCCGGTGACCCCAACAACGGGAACAACGCCCGCCGTTCCTGCCCGCCGCGGCACTTCTTGCGATTGACCCGGTTGCCGGGCGTGTGCTTGTTCAGTCTCCAGAAGGGCCCGGCTGCCGCGGACCTGGCCAAGTGTCGAGGTGACATTCCGGTGATCGATTTGGCTCCCCACCTACACGATTTTGCCGACACCGCCGCTGCCTTGGAGCTTTTGGACCTCATCATTACTGTGGACACGGCCGTCCTGCATTTGGCGGGGGCGATGGGGAAGGTCTGCTGGGGCTTGCTGACCTTCGCCCCGGACTGGCGCTGGATGCTGGGTCGCTCCGACACTCCCTGGTATCCCACCATGACTCTGTTTCGGCCGGATGGTCCCGGGGATTGGGAGAGCCTCTTTGGACGTGTTGAATGCGAGTTGCGTCAACGCCTGGCGGCCGAGGAGGAACACCACCTTCGCCACATGTAACGCAGCCCCCCTTGAAACTGTTGAATCCAAGCCCGGCCGTCACCGAGGGCACTGCCCGTGATCATGCCGCGCAACGAGGAACGAATCGTCTCCAGTTCCGCCGGTTGGCTGGCGAAACTGACGGCCTTGGCGACAAACTCCGTGTCGCTGGTCGCCGCGAAGATGTCGAGTCCCACTCCGCTCTGCATGGCCAGTCCCCATCGAGCCACGTAGAGGTCACCGACAAGCGTGACCGTGGGGACACCCATCCACAGGGCCTCCATCGTGCCGCGCGCCCCATTGAAGGGGAAGGTGTCCAGTAGGAGGTCACATTGACTCAGCAGGATCATGTGGTCGCTGTGACGCGTTTCGCCATGGATGCTGAGTCGAGCCGGATCCACCCCTCTCCGGGAAAACTGGTGGAGATAGTACTCACGAACATCCGGATCCCAACCCGAAGGCATCTTGAGGACTAATCGCGACTGCGCCACCTGCGTCAAGACCTGCGACCACAGGCCCATCATTTTAGCATTGATCTTACGTGGGTTGCTGAACACGCCAAAGGTGATGTATCCGTTCTCTTGGACGGGGCAGGGGCCGACTTCGGGACAGGGCGACGGCGGCACACAGGGCAGGAAGGGGGACAGGTAGACTGTCTCTTCCAGATAATCCGATAGGGCCTCGGGTGGATCCAGGAGCCGACTGGAAAAACGATATTCGACCTGAGGCAGTCCCAGGGTGCTCAAGGCCCCATAGTCCACCTGAACAGGGGCCGGCTTGAGCGCAAACACACCGATCCGGCTGCCTCGACAGTAGCCACCGACTTCCATGAGAATGTCAATGCTGTCCTGCCGGATTCTCTGTGCGACCTCCCGGTCTGTCAGGTGTGAGATGTCACGGTAACCGGGAAAGAGCGCTTGCCACCGTTCGGTGCCGCTATCGGGGCGTTGTACATTGCCATAGGGTACGAGTTCAAAGCGTTCCGGCTCGAGCAGCGGCCAGAGAGATTCAAAGGGGGACAGCACGGAATTGGCCAGGAAGTTACCCGAGAGGACGCCGATCTTTAGACGCCTGTCGGGATCCACACCGTTGGCGTGGGACGCGGCGGGGCAGTTTCCTGCATAGCAGATCCGGGCCCAGTGAGCGTACTGATCCCTGAAGAAACGGCGGTCATAGCCGGGCAGATAGAAAAGATTCCACAGGAGTCCGAACTGGAGGTCGGCCGCGTCGGGCGCCGAATCGATGACTTCCTTGAAGAGCGCCGCACCCTCTTCAACGCGGCCAAACTCCATTAAACGTTCGGCGTAATCCTGCTTGTACTGAAGGTTGTCAGGATCCGCCTGGTGCGCCTGACGGCTGTAGCGAAGGGCCTGTCCCAGGGACGCCGTCTGGGCCAACTCCGCAAGCACCGCGGCCTGAGGCCTTATCTCCTGAAGCCTGGGGTTGTGTCTCATCATACGGCCGCATCCATGAGCGATGAAGGAAGACCGCAGTATAACAGAGGGGGAGGCAGAGGAAAAGTGGCTAGTGGCTAGAACTCATCGGACCACTGATGACCGACCACAGACCCACAGACCCACAGACTACAGCCGGGCATACTTGGCGACGATTTCATTGAGCAGAAACGCCCGTGTGCGCTGGGGCACATGGGGCTGATCGGCTTCGATGAGCAGATGAACCAGCGCATGCATTCTGATTTCGGGTTGGCCAATCGTCTCGATGAGACCATAGGCCTTGGCCAGCCCACCGATCTGGGCATACTGTTTGGCAATGACACTGAGCAGCACGTCCTGCCGTGAGCTGGCAGGACCGGCCTGTACAATCCCAATGAGCTTGTCCAGGATGTCAAAGGCCGTCGCCTTGCGTCCGAGACTGGCATAGTGTGTGGCGACTTGCGTCAATAGTGTCACAAAGCCGGTATTATCGTCCGTCTCTGAGGCGGATGCATCAAGGGTGGATGCAATCTCGTTTAAGAGGGAGATACCCCTCTCTCTTTGGCCTGTCTGGGCCAGGTGGCCTGCGATTTGATTCAGGCTCTCGGCCCGCTGAAAGGGACCGTAGACCGTCTCGGCCATACGGATCGCCTCTTCCACGAGGTCCGCCTGAGCCAGCTTAGCGACCATCTTGATCAGTGTCTCGTCCGGATGGGCCGACAGGGCGGCTGCCAACCTGGCTTGAGAGAGGATGCGTTGGCTCGCTTCGGGGGCGCCAGATCGTTTGGCGATGGCGCTCTCACAGAGTGCTAAGGCCTTGGCAGAGGCGGACTCGATCAAGTCGATGACGCGTTCGGCCTTCTGGACTCGCTCCTTCAGGTAGAGTTGGACCAGTTCTATCAATACGTCTTCACGGTTTTTGAGATGTTTGGCCTGCAGTGCCTCCGACAAGGCTCTATCCAGCAACTCGATGCCCCGCTCCGTTTCTTGGTTGCGCAGATCTGATGCGCCCATGTCACAGAGTGCTCTGGCTCTTTGGTCAGGAGAGGTCATGACCTCCACAATCTCCATTGCCTGGGTGCGGTCGCCCAGTTGATAGCATCCCCAGGCCACCGAAGCTAGCTGGCGGTCTCGGCTCTCGGGAACGGGATCCTTCCGTGCCAGGGCATACGCCCGGGCCAGCAGTGCGTCGGCCTTGGCCTTGTCCGTCTTCATGCAACTGACCGCTGCGCGGGTGAGTCGACTGGCTTGAGTGGCATTCACGACCGCCTCGGCAATATGCACGACCTGATTCACCGCTCCCTTTTCTGAAAAGGCCTTGGCCAGGCTGTCGAGTAAGCCGACGCGTTGCAGGGAGTCCGTAGTCTGAGCTTGCTGAACCACGAAAAGAGCACAGGCCAAGGCGTCTTCTCTGGGAGAGGCTTCCAGAGGAATGGCATGAATCTTTAGTGCCATAGCACTGCGGCGTAACAGCGGCAGGTTTGAAGTCACGGCGTGCGTGAGTTGACCGGCGCAGATCAGGCCAACGAGAACGAGGGCCAGTTTGACCCGCAGGGGACAGGGAGTCGCTTCAGCCTCCTGATGCGTCCAGAACATCTGCCGTGTGTGGTGACGATAGAGAAGGATCACTGACCCGAGCAGGTAGACGTGGAGTACGACGAGTTCAATCGGACCGCAGGAGGGCGTCCGCTCGCTAAGCTTTTGTTGTATGCTTGTGAGCGTCAGGATTCTTTCGCTGCTCGAGCGATTGATGATCCAAGGCAGCACCACGAACATGCCGAACTCATACAGCCAGAGGCAGCAAAGGCACAGGCCGTTCAGGACCAGCAGGAGTTGACGGGCCCACTCTCGAAGTCTGAGGAGGTGGTAGGAGAGCAGGCAGAAGGCCAAGGCCAGGCCGGCGTGGAGTGCGTCGGTCCATGGACCGACACTGAACGCCGCATATAGGACGTTACACAACGGGTAGGCGCCCAACCACAGGAACCCGAAAAGTCCTATAATGGTGACAAGAAGGTGTCGGGGAGGCGGCGCTGCCCGGTCCACCCTGCAACGCGGCTTGGGAGAGTCATCATTCGATCGGAAAAAATACATCGTTCTGCTGCAAGGTCGGTTTAATCCTGGGAACACTTAATGAAGTGGCTGCTGCTACCATGACTAGGTGATGTGGTGCAATAGTCAATCAAGAGGGTGTGTCTGTAAGCCGGGTTCTGTTCCCGCCATCACCAAGGTGTCGGCGGGCGGCGATCATTTATCTGGACCGACTGTTGCCAGCCGGCTCTTGCGCCGATGCGCAAAGCAACCTACCCGCTGTTGATACCCGGGCCGGGTACGAGGCCCGAAGGCCCGCTCAGCTGCTTGGTCTTGCAGGCGGTGGGGTTTACCCTGCCAGTGCTGTCACCAGCACCGCGGTGCGCTCTTACCGCACCATTTCACCCTTACCGACGAATCGGCGGTATCGTTTCTGCGGCACTTTCCCTGGGATTACTCCCGGTGGTCGTTAGCCACCACCGCGCCCTATCCTGCCCGGACTTTCCTCCCTGTGTCGCGGAGGGTGTCTGAAAAGTGGCTCTGGTTTCGCCCGGCTGCAAAACCCCATGGCTTTGTCGGCCTGCATCGACGATGGAACTGACATCGCCTGCTTCGGCCTTCGTGCCATGGGCTTTTTCGCTCGGGCTCGGACCGACGATCCACCTTTCAGGCACCCTCCCTTCACAGAGCGATCGCCCGACACACCCTTCTGATTGACTTTTCCATCATTAACAGGTTGTCCGTGGCTTTTCAATGGAAATCGCGGGGACGATGGATGTCTGTGGGTCTTTGGGTCTGTAGGTCTTTGTGGGTCCGTGGGTCCGTGGTCTGTCGTCGGATGACTTCTACCCACTCGCCACTGCCTCCAGCCCGCTACCATCGAAAAAAGCATTCGTAGTGTCGATGGAGCAGACCCAAACCACGCGCTCCCAGAATGGCCAGGATCTGAAGTCCCAGTTGAGCCAAGAGCCAGCCCGCCTTGACGAGGGCACTGGCGTTGATGATGTCGCTGTCCCCGTAGTTTTTGGCTCGAAACTGCAGTTGCGTCAGGATCATGATCAGTAGCGCGACCGATAGATAGGGAAGGAAAGTCTTAAGCAGCGGCGGTACGGTTAAGTCAAACCGAACGAGTTGCGTACTGTCCCGGGTGACCCCCACGGCGAGGATGAGCATGGGAAGGATAAAAAGACCTGCGTTCGTGAGTACCTGGGAGAGTAGGGTAGAGGATCCCTCCCCCCAAAGGCCATCTGCCGCGGTCGCCGGCAGAATGCAGATCGCCAGTGCCATGATAATCACCCACAAGGAGCGCAGGGCATTGGCGAAAAACCCCGAATAGCCGTCAATCTCGACTTCGGGCAACTCGCAGGTGTCATCGCTGAGCACCGTGTTGTTGATGATCTCCAGATAGTACCAGAAGAGGCATCCCCAGCAGATACCACGCACGAGGAGTCCAATAGGCAAATAGACCCTGAACCCGCCCGCGGTGAACGAGTAATCCACATGGGCGATGAAAAACTTAAAGGAGACCACCACCACGATGAACACCAGTGGCACGACATTCCCCATCCGGAAAAAAAGCCCCCATCCCTCGGCGAAGGCCGCCCTGTAAAAGCCGGGGAGTGGTTCGCCCCGCTCTGGTTCCTCTTCGGTCAGACCCTGTGGCTTCGCGAAACTCTCGTCGGGGATGATGAGATGTTGTCCGCAGGTCGAACATTTGGCGCCCTTGCCGGCATGCTGGTCGGCGAAGGCCATCAACGCGTCGCAGTGGGGACAGTTGAACTGGATGGTCATGGCGAGAGGGCAGTGGTCAGTGGTCTGTGGGTCTGTAGCCGGTCCTCGGTCCCTGGTCTCCTCAGTGGCTGGGGACGACGGGCTCGTTCACAGCTCCCGTTGCATGCAGTCCGTGAAGGTCTTGATGTTGTTGACCCATTTTTGGGCTTCGAGCAGATCGACATGGTCTTCTTTGACCAGGCGGGCCAGATGATTCTCCAGGGTGATCATCTTCTGGTCGGGTTTGTCCTGGGTCCTGGTCTGCAACTGCGTGTAGATCTGCTCGATCTTGCCGGTCCGGATCAAATTGGCGCAGGCGTAGTTGTTGTTGAGGATCTCCATCGCCGCGATCCGCCCCTTGCCATCCTTCCTGGGAATCAGCTTCTGGCACACGACGTAGGCCAGGCCCAGCGAGAGCTGGGTGCGAACCTCTGCCTGGCGGCCTTCGGGAAAGTAGTCCAGAATTCGCGAGATGGTCCCGGTGACATCGCGGGTGTGCAAGGTAGAGAAGACCAGGTGACCCGTCTCGGCCGCCATCAGGGTCATCATGATGGTCTCGGCGTCGCGCATCTCTCCTACGAAGATGATGTCGGGATCTTCCCGCATCATCTCGGTCAGTCCCTGTTGGAAGGTGCATACATCGCGGCCGACCTCCCGTTGCGAAATGATGGAGTGCTTCTGGGGCAGGATGTATTCAATGGGATCCTCGATCGTGATGATGCGAGTGGCCCTCTTGTCGCCGATGCGGTTGATCATGGAGGCGATGGTCGTCGACTTGCCCGCACCGGTAATGCCGGTCAAGAGGACCAGGCCGTGTTTGCGATTGACGATATCCTGCCAGATGGTGTTGGGAAACCCGATGTCTTCGATCGAGGGGATGTCGAGAGAGAGGGCGCGGATAGCGGCGGCCAGGCCGTCGTTCTCCCTGAAGATATTGATGCGAAACTGAATCTCGCCGTAGCGGTAGGAGCAGTCGATGCTCTTGCCCTGGTCCAGTTGCTCGGTACTCTTACCCTTCAGTAGCGGCAAGATCAACTGTTCCGCCAACTCGGGCGTCACCTTGGCTCCCTTCAGTTTGACCAGATCGCCGTCAATCCGATAGGTGGGGGGGACGCCCACCTTGATGTGCAGATCGGAGACCCGCATCGCCCCCTTCTCCACGAAGTACTCCAGCATGTCGAGCAGGCTCATCTTGCCCAACACTTCCGTGGGGTATATCTTGGCGGATGCTACGTATTTTTCGTCCATTGACAGTCCCTTGGGTGCGTGGGGTGCGGGGACACTGCCACGGGCATCAGCCGGGCTCGTTTTCGACGGGATTCGTCAACTGCCCGATCTTGTCGATCTCTATGGTCACCGTGTCGCCCGGCTTTAGCCACACGGGCGGTTGCCGGGCCATGCCCACGCCGTGTGGGGTGCCGGTGAGGATGACGGTACCCGGCACCAGGGTTGTCGATCCACTCAAGAAGGAGACCAACGCCGGCACGTCAAAGATCATGTCATCCGTGTTCCAGTCCTGCATGGCTTGACCGTTCAAGATGGTTTTGATCGCCAGGGCGTTGGGATTCGGTATCTCGTCGGGCGTCACCAGGCAGGGACCCATGGGAGCAAAGGTGTCGAACATCTTGCCACGGTTCCATTGGCTGCCGCCCCATTCGATCTGCCAATCGCGGGCACTGACATCGTTGGCGCAGGTATAGCCCAGGATGTAGTCGGAGGCCTCTTCGGGCGCCACGTTTTTGCAGGACTTGCCAATCACCACCGCCAATTCACATTCATAGTCGACCTTGTGACTTGCCAGGTGAGTGGGAATGTAAATAGGATCGCCGGGGTGTTGGGCGGAGGAAAGGTTCTTTAGGAAGACGATGGGATGTTCTGGCAGGGCAGCGCCTGTCTCTTCGGCGTGCCTCTTGTAGTTAAGGCCGATGCCAAAGATCACCGTCGGCTGGACGGGGCACAGGGTCTTCTTCACCTGAGCCGGGCGGTCAGTCAATGTCAGCTCTCCGTAGAGATCACCGGCCAGTTCCACGTGCGTCCCATCCTCCTGCAGGGCAGCGTAGCGTATAGCATCCTTGGCATCCAGGTAACGAACTATTTTCACGGGTATTCTCCTTAGGGACCGGCAAGAAATAACTTGGACTTTTGAATGCCCAATTGCACCCCATCTTTGATCGCTTCTCAATCGCGAAATCCGCGACGTAGGACAGCTACGCCTGTGGTTTCTCTCAATCGGGCGCGACCCAATATGGGGCACACTTGGACCCCAAATTGTCCAACTTATTCCTTGCCGATCCCTTAACCGGCACTCCAGCCGCCATCCGCCATCAGGGTGGTGCCGGTAATGAGTATCGACTCATCGGCAGCCAGATAGAGTGCGGCTGCGGCGATTTCCTGGGGTTGTGCCATGCGCCCGATGGGCTGCGTCGCCGACATCTCCCCATAGGCCTTTTCCGGGTCGGGGTATTCCTTTAGCCTGGCCTGAACGAAGGGTGTCTCAACGCGACAGGGGCAAATGCAATTCACGCGTACCCCTTGTGCCGCGTGATCCAGCGCCATGGCCTTGGTGATGCCAACCACTGCGAATTTGGTCATGCAGTAAGCCAGTCGGTCGCGAATGCCCACCACGCCTCCAATGGAGGCCATGTTAATAATCGTTCCCCGCTTGCGTTCGATCATGCCGGTGATAAAGGCCTTGGAGAGATTGAACACCCCTTTGACATTGACCGCGTAGAGCCGATCCATGTCCTCGCCGCTGGTCTGCTCGATGGTGCCGACTCGGCCGATGCCGGCGTTGTTGACCAGAATGTCGAGGTGGCCGTGTTGGTCAACGACCCGCTTCGCGAGCCGCACGGCTTCGTCCTCATCCGTGACGTCCAAACGTACGAATGCGGCCTTTTGCTGCTGATCGAGGATGGCCCGCGTCGTAGCCTGACCGCTATCATTGTCGCAATCGGTGACGATGACGTGCGCACCGGCCTGGGCAAAGGTTAGGGCAATGGATTCACCGATGCCGGATCCGGCCCCGGTGACAAGGGCAATCTTGTCGTTCAACTCAAACATGCAGTTCCTCAGCGGTCGCTACAGTTCATCTTGAGAGTCGTCCGTATATACTGTAGCTTGCAGGGGATTGCAAGAAACGTTCTTCTCATTATCTTCTTAGGGGTGTCGTTGCGAACCAGAGAATATTATCTTCGACGGGAGAAAGAGCTGGCCTCCATGTGTCACGATCCACTACACCGTCTCACCTCGAAGGGAAAGCAACTCTGATGTTGGGTCTATCTTTTGTTCATTGGCTTGTTGTCCTCAGCGCACTCATTGGTTTTGGCGGAACCTATGCCTATATTCGGGACACGCTTTCTGGAAAGACGAAGCCCAACCGGGTCACTTGGTCCATGTGGGCTTTGGCTCCCCTCGTCGGCACAGCGGCCGCGCTCGATTCGGGTGCGGACCTCTGGGTGACAGCCCGTATTTTCTTGGCTGGATTTTTCCCCCTCCTGGTGTTGCTGGCATCATTTGCCCATCGGGAAGGCTATTGGAAACTGACCCGCTTTGACGTCGCTTGCGGTTCGCTGTCCCTGATGGCACTGACTGTCTGGGCGGCAGTCGACTCGCCCAGAACGGCGATCCTATTGGCGGCCACCGGCGACGGGGTGGCCAGCCTCCCAACCTTGCGTAAGGCGTGGCGGCACCCGGAAACCGAGACGGGCATCACCTACTTTGCCGGTTTCCTGAGCGTTTT
>JADFMM010000465.1 GCA_022563885.1 Planctomycetota bacterium
GCCATCCAGAGAGTATTCGATGACGACATCCTTGGCGCCAAATCCAATGAAGGATTCGATGGTCTGGTTGGAGTTCCAGACCCACAGCTCGTGCAGCTTGTAGGCCCGGTCGAACGCGTACTCGATCGTGGCCGGGATTCCGCCGCTGATCCACATGTCGGGGGCGGCTCTTCCATGCAAATCGTCCACCAGACCGGAGCCGTTGATCGTTTTCTCAGGAACCGAATCGCCGAATGAGCTGGATGCTGTGGCGGTGATGCCGGTCACGGGATAGGCGAGGGGCTCAACTGTAAAACTCCAGACATTCCCCTTGAACACCGTTCTGTCCGGAGAGGCATTGACTTCATCTACACGCCAATAATAGGTCTGACCTAAATCGAGACGACCGGGATCGAAGCTTGTGTCTGTTTGTCCCGCGCTGACGCTCAACGGACTGGCTGCGCCGGCGTCATTCACATCATCCCATGTTGTGCCAAAGTAGACATTGTGGGATCCTGCTGCGGGGCCGGCATTCCAGGACAATTCACTATCTCGGGCAGTATCCCCGAGTTCATCTGTCGGGCTGGGATCAGTGGCAATCTTACCACCCACCATGCTTTGAACCTCAATCGGTGTCAGAGCTCTGCTGTAGATCTGGATTTCGTCCATCAGACCCTCAAAATAGCCATAGTTCCCTCCGCCAATGTTAATAGGCGCATTGACTATCGCCCTGGGAGATGGCTGTCCGGTATGAACCGCCCGACCATTGAGATAGATGGTCGGTTGCTGATTGTCATAGACGATCATGATGTGGTTCCAGTCCTGGCCTATCTCGGCTTCGTATGCGGCAAGGACGGGCATGTAGTTGGCGCCGTGCTCATACACCGAAATACCATTCGTTCCAACAGACAGTCCGGCTCCGCCATTCGTCTGGCCATGGGCAGGCCAAAAGGCATATCTTTGACCATTGACGCCTCCCACGCCTGTGGTTGATTCAGCATCCATCTCATGGGTGGCTGTTGTTTTCATCCACCCGCCAAAACTGAATGTATCCGTGGGGCGGCCGTTGCTGCCGACAGTCATAACATCATCGGTTCCGTCAAATCCGAGTGCGTACCCTAGCACCCCGGGTTGCTGGTACAGTGTGCCATTGAAACTGCCACTGTTCTGCTGATCGCTGCTGTCCTCCAAGGTCCCGCCGGATTCCTCGAATTTCCACCAACCGACAAGATCCGGGTCAGCCGCTTCGACTACGCTTGCCAGAACCAGTCCCATCACCAAAACGAAAGAAGTTAAATGCATCAATCTCTTACCCATAATCGATTCCCCAATCTTCTTAAAAGGACTCATCCGTGTCTTCGTCAAAACGCCACCATCCAACAGATTCGGTTAGACAGCTCTGGACAAAACCGCACACCCCAACAGAAGCCACTCATGCTGCACTGTTTTCTGCGTCATGTTCAACTGATAGCTCTACGATACGCAACAAACTGGCCCGAGATTCAGTAATCAGTAATCAGTAATCAGTTATCAGTGATCAGTAATCGGTAAACGGGTCGGCTCCCAGTGGAAGCCGACCCTTTGAAGGAGGAATCAGATCAGGCGATCTGCTTGGCTGCATCCTAATTGTGAACACCTCATCATTGATCAAACGGTGCCGTACGGCCTGCCGCTCCAGCGATCTCTTCCGAAGACAGGGCACGATCGTAGATCCGAACGTCGTCGATGGAGCCAGGGAACCATCTCTGCGCACCTGAGTGGCGGCGGCCTATGGTAACATCGAAGCCAGCGGCCATATCAAGCGGATTCGTCGCCCCAGTTGATGGCCTGTTGTCGACCCGGCCGTTCAAGTAAAGCAGCACGTCCGGGTCATCGATCACGGCGTTTTCTATTACCGTCACCGCAACGTGGATCCACTCATTGTCGGGTAAGGTCGAGTCACCTTGGACATTGCCGGAACTCTCACAGCGCAATCTGCCCTGGTCAATTCGGAATTCCACTCTGGTGACCCCTCCGGCGGTGCTGCCCCAGCCCACCATCGTGCCATCTCCGCTGGTGTTGATCCACGTAGTGATGCTGAAAGGATTGGGACCCAGAATGCCCTGGTAGCCGGTGATCTCCACGTACTGGTCAATACCATCAAAACTGGCCGCCTGGCCCATGTGGCCCGCTTCAAACGCCGGGGGCACAAGACCCATGGGGGTGCCGTGCAGGCCGTTTCCGGAGACGTCTTGATAGTCGCCGTCAAAGGGCAGGTGGAGTACCAACCCACCGCCGGGCTCGGTCGGTGTGACGAGATCGCGCTGCCCCACCGGTGTCAGCGTGATGTCGTCGACATAAACGACACCGGCGCCACCACCCTCGACGCCAAGGGTTAAGGACCGGACACCAGACAGATTCACGCCGGGCACGTCGCCGAGGAGGATGACCCATTTGTTCCAACCCCCGCGCATCAGACTGGCGGTGTCACCATCGTAGACCACCTTGGTATCATTGATCTTGACATAGAAGTTGCCACCGGTGTTGCTAGAGGTGCCTTGGAAGTAGAGCACCAGGCTCTTGACACCGTGCGGGGTCCAATCCTGCGAGGTCTCAAAGGTGCG
>JADFMM010000224.1 GCA_022563885.1 Planctomycetota bacterium
GATGAGGTTGAAAAAGTTGCGAATGAACTGGATGAGACGAAGAAACGCGGTCCTAACTACGAAAAGGCCATTGATCATAACAAACATGCCTGGAAGCACGCCCAGCATGCACTTGACAAAGCGTTCGGGCCACCTGCTAGGCCACGTGGTAAGAAGTAAATCCTGCTGGTCTGTGCCAAAACAGGAGTTGATCTTCTACACCACCGAAACATCCGGCTCAGGGGAAATTAGATCTTCACGGTGAAGTACCGCGTAGCCGCAGGGGTATTCGTTTCTGATAGACCCGTCCGGTGGGAGAGCGGAACTGTCTCCTCGTCTGGAACAACTACCACATACGACCTTCATCCTGACGGCGAAAGACTCCTGGTGAGAAAACTTGTCGATGTAAATGAACCAGAGTAGAACTTCGACCACGTAGTCTTGTTCGATAACTTCTTCGAGTATTTGCGGGAGCAACTCTCCACGAGTGAGAATTAATCCTGTGCTCAATCAAGTCATGGCCTGGTACAAAGTGGCGAGCAACCGTGGCGACCACGCCTTTGCCGTGTGACCCCTAGGACCTCGGATACTGCGCCAGGGGGTTCCCCGGGGCCCTCTAGGAATCAGTGGCTGTCGCCAATGACCTACCGACTACTGATTACTGATTACTGATCTCTGATTTTCCCGTTCATGCCACTCCGGAATCGTGACAAGCTCCGATTTCTTCAGCGCCGTGACATAGAGTCGGGCGGTGAAGCGGGCGCTGCGGTGGAGGTAGCCCTCGACCAGGGCGACAAGCTCGGGAGGGCCTTCGAAGGGTTCGTCGAGAGCGGGGATCTGATCTTCCAATGCATAAAGTGGCTCTACCAGAGAGTGGGTCTCCTGGATATGGGCGAACACCTCAGCGAGCAGCGACTGAAAGGGGACCAGTGAATTGGGATCAACGGTGACCCGATCGGCGCCGGGTACACGGTGCAACAGTCCGTCCACTCGCCTGTGGATGCCGGCGTGGGGCGATTGGCCGTTGGGCAGGACCCTGCCGTCCCAGTGAACCGTGGCATGTAGGGGCATACAGGCATCTTCGGCATAGTGTGACAGCAGGCCGGCATAGACCAGACACTTTGACTGAATGGCCTGATTGTCCGGCCAACGATGATGTTCGGCCAAGGCGATGGATAGCATGTAGGTTGTCTCGGCGATGGCATAGGGGAGCAGCCCCACCTTGCCGGTTGACTGGCCGTGACGCAGGCACCACCACCAGAAATCCTCGCGGGTTTCAGGGAGCGCCTCGTCGTCAAACAGCTCCAGATCGAAGTAGTGGTTGGGAGACTCCTTGCGGGAGAGGAGGCGGGAGTCGGTTTTAAACTTGAACACATCCGGGTCGACGGAGCAGTGCTTGATCGTCTCGATGCCTTGGACGAAGAAGGCAGGCATGATTGCCTGTGACGCCTCAACCGCCAGTTCCGTGGCCAAGACGTGCCCTTGGCTGTGCCATGCGCCGGCGAGGTTCGGCAGCAAACAGACTAGAAGCAGAATTACGCACGATCTCATTGAATCCTCCCGTTTCAGATTTTCGCTGTGACTACAAGAAGCTCTGTGCTATTCGATTTCATCGGCATCGGTCCGCACCACCCGCTGCTGCATCCAGCGGACGGCGAAGGTATCTCGCAGCCCCCTGAGGGCCCGGTTGGAGACGCCATAGTTGGCCACGCCGGCTACTCGGGGTCGGTGGGTGACGGGAGTCTCTAGGACCCGATAGCCTTCCATCTTCACCAAGGTCGGCAGAAATCGGTGCATGCCATTGAACATCTTGACGCGAGAGACGGCATCGCGTGTAAAGACGCGGAGACAACAACCGGAATCGTGGATCTGCTCCTGTGTCAGACGATTGCGGACGCCGTTCGCCACGCGGGTGGAGAGCCGGCGGAGCCAGTTGTCCTGCCGCTCCACCCGCCATCCCGTAGCCATGTCGCATTGGCCCGACGTCACCAACTCGAGCAGCCGGGGCAATTCCTTGGGATCGTTTTGTAGGTCGGCATCGAGCGTGGCAATAAAGCGACCCCGGCTCCGTCGAATGCCCACATCCATCGCCGCTGTCTGCCCCGATCGCCGCTGCATCCGCAGGATTCGTAGTTCCGGGTGTATCTCCTTCTGTGAGCGCAGCAACGCTAGGCTGTCATCGGTACTGCAGTCGTCCACGACGAGACATTCCCACGCCTGCGTCAGGTCTTGCAGGGCCGTCTGGATTTCTGCTAATAGTTGGGCGAGGTTCGCCTCTTCATTGTATGCGGGGGTCACGACCGAGAGAAAGATGGGTTGGGGGTCTCTGTTTCGAGTAACGACCGGCATGCTGTGTGGACCCGTTTCGCAAGGGGATATTGTCAATTTCTGACGCGCAGTTTTCACCGTGGTAGGACTCAGCGGAATTATAGTGGACGTGCCTAAGACGGACAAGGTCTATTCCCTCTTTGACAGGAGCATGCGTTTTTTTTCAGAAAAACCAAGAGCGCTGTTTAATATCATTACCCTCTGTCAATAAGGGTAGTAAAGAAGCGAATTCCAAAACTCACCAGGGGGGGTTGATGATGAAGACCGCACTAGAGCAAACGACGAAAGCAGTGGCGTCGATCGAAAACGGACCGTGGGGTGGACCGATGGATCAGGACGCTAGCGCATGGCAGTGTGAGTATATCCCGTGTGACGCTTACCTGTTGGCGCCTGATCATCCCCATATCCGTAAAATGGCAATGGCTGAGGACCTAGTCCCCACTGGATTATTGGACATTCGCCTAGAACTCAGTGGTCTCACCGAAAAGGTCCTGCAAAAGATGGTGGTTAGAATCAGCGTCAGGGATGTATTCGGCATGAGCCAGTATGTCGCGCAGGGCAAGGCAGAGAGTTTTCTCGTCTGCCGACCGGAAACAGGGCTGCGCGGTATGCACATGACTCTTCCGATTGAGAGAGATGCGCTAGCGAAGCTAGAATGCAACGGAACCAACAGCTTTTATCTGGTCTTGAAAGACGAAGAGGGCCACACCCTAGATCACTTGCTTGGTGAGCTTCGCGTCAGTCGCTGCTAGAACTGGTCTCTTGCCCGTCCCTTAACGAGCTTCTTGACTGACAACCGTGCCTTCGATCACCACGCCAATACAATGGGAGGTGTATTCGAAGGGATCGCCGTCGTAGAGCGCCAGGTCGCCATCCTTGCCCACTTCCAGAGACCCTACCCGGTCCGCGACCCCGATGATCCGGGCCGCGTCGAGCGTAATAGAGGCCAAGGCCTCCTCGAAAGACAGGCCATAGGCCGCGGCAAGGGCGGCCTCGAAGAGGACGACCCGCGTCTTGGGGACATAGGATTCATAGCCGCTCTGCAGGGCGACCAGCAGCCCCGCCTGTCGCAGCAGCGCCGCGTTCTCGAAGGTCAGGTTTTCCCGTTCGCCCGTGGCCCGCGCCATCGTGGGGTGCACGATGATGGGCACCTCTGCCGCTTTGAGCAGATCGATCAATAAATAGGCCTCGGCGGCGCCGTCAAGGATGAGCTTGAACTTAAACTCCTCGGCCAGACGCAGGGCATTGGCAATGTCTTGGGATCGATGGGCGGTAATCAGCAGGGGTTTCTCACGGGCGAGCACCGCGGTCAGGGCCTCCAGGCCCAGGTCACGGGCGGGGTGCTTGCTGACATCCTCCTTCTCCCGGTTCTTGGCGTACTCACGGGCCTTGATGAGTTCCGCCCGCAGTAGGGACATCATCTTGCCTCGGGTCCCGGGTGACTTCTTGCCTCTCTTGCGGGCCGACTGCCCCAGGGTGGAGACCACCATCGCATCCGACACCATCAGGGCCTCTTCACAGGTGGTGCCCACCGTCTTGACGATGATGGTCTGTCCCGAGATAAGCTCGCCGGGGGCGTGGCCCGTGTGGACCGTGGTCACCCCGAAGCTTCGCAACCAGGAGACGAGCGTTTCTTGAGGATTGTAGGCGTCGACCGCTCTCAGGCTGGGCTGGAGGGCCTTCGACCGTTCAAGCTGATCGCGGTCATGATCTGTGTTGAATGATCCGGAGAGCCCGACGGTGCTGTGGGCGTCGACCAGACCGGGCGTGACGACGGCCGCCCGCAGGAGGAGAAATCCCTCCGGCGCCACCAGCTCTGCGGCCGAGCCGACCGCTGCAATCTTACCGTCCCGTATGATGACCATGCCGTCGGTGATGACCGGACCCGCCAGGGTATAAACGCGATCGCCTCTCACCGCGATTTGGGCCTGAGCCGAATGGGACAGGTTAGCGACGAGAATCAGGGTCAGCAGCGTTGGGCATGCGAGTTTCATGGCTGATCCTCCTCATCGGCAAAACAGCAGTGGTAGGGCGTCTGCCCATGGCCGGCCCCGTAGCCTCCCACGGCGTAGAGGCGATCCTTCGGGTCGCTTCGATCGAACACCTTGACGCCTTCCACCCAAGTCTCGAGCACCTGGGTATAGACGCTGAAGGGATCGCCGCTCAAGACCACGAAGTCGGCATCCTTGCCGGGGCGCAGCGAACCGATTCGATCCTGCAGATCCAGCATCCTGGCGCCGGCCAAAGTGACGGCCTCCAGGGCGGCCCCGCGCGACATGCCCGCCCGGACGCCCAGCGCGGCCATGCGGAGAAAGAGGCGGGAGTCCGTGATCCCGTCGTCCGTGTGGAAGGCCACGGGCACGCCCGCCCGTTCCAGAACGCCCCCGGTGGTGAAGATCAGGTCGATCGCCTCCAGCTTGCCGCCCGGACTGTCGAGGAGGATAATGGAGCAGGGGACCTCGGCGGCCGCTATCTGTTCGGCGACCTTCCAGCCCTCGCTGACGTGGTGCAGCACCACGCGATAGCCAAACTCGCGGGCCAGCCGCAGGACGGTCATGATGTCATCGTGGCGGTGGGTGTGGTGGTGGACCATGCGTGTGCCCTCCAACACCTCCACCAGCGCCTCCATGCCGATGTCACGGGCCGGCGCCTTGTTGGGATCCTCTAGGCCCCGCTGGAGCTTCTCTCGATATTCCTGGGCCTCGATAAATTTCTGCCGGACCAGGGCCGCCGACTTGCCTCGCGTCCCGGGAAAAGGCGGCGCCTTCATCGAGTTGGTTCCGTTCGCCATCTTCATGCCGCCCAGAATCTTTCCCTCGTCTCCTGGTAGGCGATGTCCTCGATGGTCTTGGGTCTGTGACGGAGCTTCACATAGACCGTCTGACCACTCATCAGGTGGCCCGAACCCGGCATAATGTTGAGCGACGTGAGTCCTCCCGCGACCGCCCGGCGAAAACCGGGATCCAGCACATCGATCGAATCATAGACGCGGACGTCCGGCTGAATCGGGCCCGATCCGTCCGCGCCCCCGATACCCCCGATGTGGCTGTGGGTACAGATCAGCCCGGGCAGAATGACCTTGCCGGTGAGATCCACTGTGTTGGCGTCGGCGGGGATATCGACCGTGTCGCTCGGTCCCACCGCCAGAATCTTGCCCCGCTGCACGAGCAGGACGCCGGCGGGAATCTCGCCGCCCTCAATCGGAATGATCCTCGCCCCGACATAGGCCTGCACGCGCTCCTGTGCCTGGCCACCGGACGCACACCATACCAGGGCACCGATTACGACAATGAGCAGATGTTTCACGTCAATCCTCCTGAGGAACCGTGCATAAATAAATGATTCATTTAATTATGCGCGGCTCCTAATCGTACCCCACTTCTCACCATCACCATGTCAAGGCTTGGCCTCACGACGCCTCAGACAGATACCCTTCACAGCATGAATAGCATGCACAGACTAGGTAGCCCATAACCCCCGCCGCGTCAAGGGATTTCAGGCGTACCTCGTCTGAGCATCCTCCCGAGCAACCTGGTGAAGGAGTATCTTCTTCAGTTCCCCTGCGGCTTTTGTTCACGTCTGGTGAGCGATTGCAGAATGATATCACTATCAACACAGTAGACCGAATCCAATAAAGGTTGGAGGCCCTTGGATCGATGGCAACGGCAACGGCTATGGCGCTTATGCAGTCAATGTCGCCCAAGAGGTGTCAGTCGATTTCGGCCCTCAGACGATCGAGTTTCGTACAATCTTTGAGGAGACGTGGCTGGCCTCACCGATCTAGTCGGACGTCTTCGGCGTGCTGGACTTGGAGAGTGGCCTTGTCAATCCCAGACTCTGAACCCTGTTGGGGACCTGGGCGACATTCATTGAGGGCCGGTTTTCGCTGTACTCAATCACTCTTGGGAGGTATAAGCACGGTCCAATGGCTGGCGCGCTCCGCCAGCATTTCCGTATCAGGCGCTGTCTGAAAACGCGATCTGGCTTCGAGCGGCTCTTTTTCTTGGCCGTTCGACGATGCTATCGCAGCAGGGACTGCACGAAGGCAGCAGGGTTGTCCGCCTGGCTGCATCCGGCTGCATCGAGGATAAGACCAACATCGCCTGCTTCGCCGTCTTTGGCAGGCGGAAAAAACTGCCAGCTTTCGGCCGACGACGAAGTTTTCAGAAAGAGCCTATTGCCAATTTCAAGCTATCGCATGAGGTGACGATGTATATTGCCATGAATCGATTCAGGGTGGCCCTGGGCCGCGAAGAGGAGTTTATCGAGGTGTGGAAGAACAGAGATTCCACCCTGGATAGCGTGCCCGGGTTCCAGCAGTTCCATCTGTTGCAGGGTAAGAGTGACGAGGAACACACGCCCTTTGTGTCCCACTCGGTTTGGGAATCAAGGGAGACATTCACTGCCTGGACGGAATCAGACTCCTTCCGGAAGGCCCATGCCGACGCCAAGATGTCCATGGGAGTCTGTTTGGGTCCTCCCCAGTTCGAAGGTTTCGACTGTGTGCTCTGAAACTAGAGTGCACCTGCGTCGCGGCGGCGCCTCTGTTGAGAGGTTGAACCCCTAGGATGGCAGAAGAAGACAGCAATCCACCGGAGCGAGAAGGTCATACGGAGTACACCCGCGGGACGCTGAGCGAAGCGGATCTCAAGCAGGATCCCTTCGAGCAGTTTGCAGACTGGCTGGAAGCGGCCGTTGTCTCAGCAGGGGACGAGCCCACGACTATGACGCTCGCCACCAGCACGCTCGATGGCGTTCCCTCCGCACGGATCGTGCTCATCGATGAGTATGGCCCCGAGGGGTTCACGTTTTACACGAATTACGAAAGCCGCAAGGGCCGGGAACTTGCCGACAACCCTCGGGCCGCCGCCGTCTTCTTTTGGCCCCACCTGGAGCGGCAGGTGCGCATCGAAGGCGCTATCGAAAAGCTCTCGGCGGAGGCCTCTGACGCGTATCACGGCCGAAGAGCTTACAAGAGTCAACTGGCCGCTTGGGCATCGCAACAGAGTAAGCGGATCGACTCACGCCAAGCCCTCGAGGATCGCATGGAAGCGCTACAGGCGCAGTACACCCCGGGCAATGTCCCCCGCCCGCCTCACTGGGGGGGCTTTCGATTGATCCCCCGGTCCTTCGAATTCTGGCAGGGCAGGGCGCACCGGCTCAACGATCGCTTCTTGTACGAAAAAGACGAGAAGGGTCAGTGGCAGACCTGTCGGCTGGCGCCCTGAGTTATTGGTCTGTGCCAATGGTCTGGCGGTTACTCGTCAACGATCCAATTCGACCAAGCCCGAAATCTCTTCGAACGTGGGCGCGTGGAAGAGATGAACGCCAGTGCCCAATCCGGAAACCGCGAGCGTATTTCCGTCAGGGGAGAAGCGGGCCGAAATCATCCAGTCGGTTGGCAGCGGTAGCCGGCCGACCTCGGCGTTCACCTTGCGATTCCACAGTTGCACGAAACCTCCCCAGCAAGGAATGGCGAGCGTTTGGTCATCTGATGAAAAGCTGACATTGGGCACGGGTCCGCGACTGCCCTCCAGAGTACCGACGTGGGTCAGCGAGGGGATCTCATAGAGTTCAACCCTCTCCCCATGCTCCTGGCCGCAGGCGAGAGTCCTGCCGTCCCGCGAGAATGACCAGGACCAGACCGAGCCGACAGACACGGTTTCTCGCTCACTGGTGCCCATTCGCATCAGGGAGAGTCTTGGTCCCGCGCAGAAGGCCACCAGGGCGCCTTCCGGGGCGGGTGAGAAAGCCACGGCATCAATGCCTTGCTTCTCCCTCTACCGGGATTTGGCGTGTGATCGTTCGTAGCGGGTGATATACTCCCTCGACGGGACTCGCCACATGAATAACGTTCCGTCAATACTTGGGGCCAAGATCGCATTTCCATCGGGTGAAAACTTGACTTCCCCGAATGAGTAACCTGGTGCAATCAAAGTCGCCACCTCCTGCCTGGTAGCCAGGTCCCAGAGTTTGACCGATTCACCTGCCGACCCGGCTGTGGCTAAACGGGTGCCATCGGGGGAGAACTGCACTTCGAAAACGGCCTTCATATTGCCATGCAGAATCCCGCGTGATGTCCGCGTTGCCACGTCCCACAACTCTATCCTGCCGTACTCGTTTACTGTTACAAGTAGCCCGTCATCCCTTGGGGAGAATGCCACGCCCCGTACATAATCTCGAAGGCTGATGGCCTTTGAGTTGCCTGTGTCGTCGATCGGCCAGAACCTCAGCGTGCCATCGTAGTGACCGGTCACGACCAGTTCTCCGTCAGGCGATAGGGCAGCACATTGCTGGTTGGCGGGAATATCCCAGGACACGATTTCCTTTTCATCTTCGACAGACCAGAGAATACACCGGGTTTTCCTGTTCTCCGCCGAAAAAGAACTCGGGTGGTGTGTGGCCAGAACCAGCAAATCATTACCTTTCCGCCCAAAGTTAGCCAAGTAAATTGTCGCTTTCGGCACCAGTGTGTGGCTTTTTCTCGTATGGGGCTGCAACGGATCTAACCAGGTTAAGGTGCCGTCATCTTTGCCAACAAAGAGAAGGCGCCGTTCAGGAGCAAACAACAGGCCGGTATGGTTCGTTCCCAATTCATCCAGACGATGCGTCACCTCTAGGTTTTCGGTCGTGCGCAAGCAGATCGTTCCGTCCTCGTTTCGCGTTGCTAACCACAACGAGTCTGGCGAGAAGCTCGCTCGTCGTTTGGCGTCTAATCCCTGAAAGCCCCAGGGCAATTCATTGGGAAGCGCTATGGGCCATGACATTTTGGCTGCTCGGTCGACGTTCCACTCGCAAATGTCTCCGTCCTTGCCCCCGCTTACTAGTTGGCGACCATTGGATGTGAAGCAAACCGCCCAGACTTCATGCTGGTGACCTCGTAGTACGAGTGAGTTTTCCCATTCCTCCGTATCCCAGAGCCGGATGGTTTGGTCGGCGCTTGCCGATGCCAGCAGCTTTCCGTCGGGCGAGAACACTAAGCTACAAAGATAGTCGGTATGACCTTCCAAACGGTGGATGGGCTGCTCCGGCTCGTGAATACTCCATACATCAATTGCTCCATCGGCAAACCCGGTTCCGCTCGCCAACACCTGGCTATCCGGTGAAAACGCTAGCGTTTTGATTTCCTCGGATTTGACCGTCGTCGGAAAGCGGAACTGCTCTGTCAGCGTGCTCAAGTCAAACATAGGAATGCTGCCATCGCCCAGGCCGACCGCTAACCACTTTCTATCGGGCGAAATCGCTACCGCTCCGGCCTGTATGCCACCTCCCCAGCCTACGTGCAATGTCTTAGGTTTGGAGGGTTCGTCCACATCCCATACGCTTACCTTTTCATCGAATCCGAGAACGGCCAACAGCTTCCCATCTTGCGAGAGGCTAATCGAGCGAACTCGATCGCCATGTGGAAACCGTAGCTCTGTCAGCGACCAATCCAGTACCTTCCAGACTTTGACCACGCCACCCTTGGTTGACGCAAAGAGGCGATCGCCTTGCTGCGAAAACGCGACACGACCGAGTTCTTGTCCGCTTTCAATTTGCGGTGATAAGGTCGTAGTCTGTTTTCTAGTCTGGATATCCCAGACGCGGATCTCTCCCTTGAGACTGCCGGTCGCCAGCCATTTGCCATCGGGGGATAGGCAGGGCTGACGCACGTTAAATGCCTTTTCCTGTAAGGACTTGTAGCAAGAAGTCATTATTCCAACCTGCTATTTGACTCTTTCCCTTAACACTGTGACTCGAGGGATGCCTCTTAAGTAAGCTGATAGCAAAAC
>JADFMM010000225.1 GCA_022563885.1 Planctomycetota bacterium
ATCCGCGCCGACCAGGGCGCCATTGGCCGGATCATCAAATCCGTCGATCCAGGTGGCCCAGATCTCTAGGAATTCTTCGTCCTTATAGCTCTCCATGTCGTCAACAACGACGCTTCCTGCGGTGGTAAAGCTCCAGATATCACTTGGCCAATGGCTGGGATCCATGGCCTCGTTAACCTCATCCACGCGCCAATGATAGCCTTGACTAAGCTGCAGATCCAATGCCAGCGTGTCGAAGCTGCTGGCGCCGACGCTGCCCACCAGGGGAAGATCATTGGCATCGGAACCTAGGTAGATCTCATGACGATCCACCTCCCGTCCGGCCCGACCCCAGCTGAGCGTCACATCGGGGGCCACATCGGTGGCGCCTGAGGCGGGATTTGGCCTGGTGGCAAACGTTGGTATGTAGTAAAAGCGCACCTCACTGAGACTGGCCTGAGGTGCAATCCCCTGAACACTGTTGATGGTCATACGGACATGCTGAGCCCTGGCACCACCGAAATCGATGGTATTGTTATGTGCATAACCCTTGGTACCCGGGGCCTGGGCCAAGGGCCCGACACCCTCCAGAACGGTCCAGGTCTCGCCATCTAAAGAGTGTTCGATGACGACGTCTTTGGCGCCGAATCCCACAAAGGTCTCGATGACCTGATTAGAGTTCCAGATCCAAAGCTCGTGCAGCTTGTAAGCCCGGTCGAAGGCATACTCGATTGTGGCCGGGACACCGGCGCTGATCCACATGTTGCCGGCCGAGGTACCGTGAAGATCGTCCACCAGACCGGAGCCGTTGATGGTGTTATCAACGACGGAAAGGTCGAATGAACTGGAGGCCGTGGCCGTAATGTTGTCAATCGGAATCGAAAAGTGCTCCACCGTGAACTGCCAGACGTCACCCTGAAAGACTGTGGAGTCCGGCGGCGCGTTGACTTCATCGACGCGCCAATAGTAGGTTTTGCCGAAATCTAGCCGTTGAGGGGGCGTATAGCTGTTGGCACTCTGGATTAAGCCGCCCATGCCGTCGCTGACATCGTTGAAGTCCTCATTGAAGTAGAGTGTGTGCCCATTGACTGCCGGCGCCGATTCACCCGGCGTCCAGCTTAGGACCACATCTCTCGGCACATCCGTTGAATCGTTTTCCGGACTGGGCTCAGAGGCCGAAGCGGTTATCGGTCCAAGGCCTGCCATAACCTCCCGTATCTCTTCCAGCGTCAATACCACGTCATAGATGCGGAGATCGTCAATCGCGCCGGTGTACCACCTGCCACCGCGATTGTAGCGCTGTCCCATGATGGCGTCGAAGTTTGAGAGCGGGTGGACCACGTCTGTATCGCCCTCAGGTTGCGTGTCTTCTTGACCGTCCAGGTAGATGGTCACGTCCACATATTGAGCGTTGGCCGGTATGGTCGTCGCGACATGGTGCCAGGTACTGTCGCTCACCGTCGTGTCGCCCTGGACATTGCCGCCGCCGGATTCATAGCGTAGCCTGCCGCCGTTGACACGAAATTCCGCCCTGTTACCGTCGCCGCTACTTCCCCAGCCAATGATCTCACCGTCGCTGTCGGCCCTGATCCAGGCAGTGATGGTGAAAGCCTGCGTGCCAAGAACGCCCTTGTAGCCGTCTATAGTCACTGTATCATCGCCGTCGAACGCCAGGGCCTCGCCGTATACCCCGGGTATCCACTGCGGATTGCCGTGGAGCGTACCATTTCGCTCATTGCCGGAGGAGTCAAGCGCGTCCCCATCAAACTTCCACCAGGCGATAGGTGTCGGGTTGGCTGCCTGGGCCAGGCTCGACAGCCCCAGACCTACGACCAAAACAATGACCTTCATAAACGATTCCAGGGAAATGCCTGTCTTACACATACCAATCCTCCTACCCTAATTGTGACTGACTCGCATAAAATGAGTGCCATACAGTGGAGACGGCTATGAGGCCTTTGCTGAAACGTAGCCCAACTTTCCCCACATAGCCCGCTGGAGCCTGACGAGATCTGGATTCACGGGGGTGACATGAGTTCTTCCAGCATTGCCTTCTCCATTGCCAAGGTCTAAGGTGCGCGGGTCTGTCCACTTCCAGTATTCACTATGTCCATCGGCGTACGAAAAATTAGTGCCATTGCCATGCCGCAGCGGCGGTAGATCCTTCCAGCGAGGCTCGTTGTAGGTGACGTTATAGGCAAAGTTGGATATTATGCCTTCATCCACGAAGACGATCCGTTCGCCCGGTCTAGAGATCCGTGTCCGGTTCTTGAAGACTTCGCCCTTCTCTCTCGATCCGATATTCGTATTCATCGGACTGACGATGGAATAGGTGCGTATTTCGCCCCGTACACCGCTCGGGCACTTGTAGAGCTGCAAGTTCTGGCAATAGGGGTAGAGCATGCCGGCCTGTATAGAGGCGATCCGATCTGCGAGGGGATCGCCTATGTCCATGCGGGCAACCCACCCATAATCAGAATGGCCCACATTGGCCGCACAGATCTTGCCATCGTTCTCATCTGCGTACATGATCCACGCCATGGTCAATTGTCTCTCATTGTTGAGGCAAACGGCGCGTTTGCCCTGCTCTCTGGCCCGACCGAGTGCCGGCATGAGTACGGCCATTAAGATGGCAATAATGGCAATAACGACGAGAAGCTCTATCAACGTGAATGCTTTTGATTTGGTCATGACTTGAATCCCCTTAGTTTTTCAGGATATATGCCCTGAGAATTCTGGTAAAAACCACTGCCATTGTAGACTATCCAGAGAAGATCTGCAAACCCCGAACGGCATTATTGCAGCATATAAGAGCCCACCAAATCCTATTAATCATGCAACAGGAATGCTCTGGCCTCAGGAGCCTCCTTATTCTCCCAGCCGTAAAAAAGCAGCATCCCTTCCACAATGTGCCCGTCGGATGCTGTGACCGGTTGAATGTTGTTAGATCTCCATCCAGAGTATTTTGTTCTATCGGGCGTTAAGTCGCGATTTCGCTGCCAGGACTTCCCCATGTCTAGTGAAATCCACTCTTCAATCCTTCCGCCTCCGTAGCTATCCATGTAACCGCCGGTGTCGAGATACCCCTCGCCCACAACCAGATAGGCATGAAATGCCCCGTTTTTATCTCTATGCAAATGGCAGCTATTCCATTGGTGATTGGAGGGGGCAATCGCTGTTTTCTCCCATTTTCCATTTTCGCGCCGCACGAACCAATAATTGTGATCTTTGGTTGTTTCCTCTGAGAGGCAATGGAGAAAGGCAGGGTCGCCATTTTCGTCGAGGGCGATATCAGGAGGGACACCGGCACCACGCCCTTGCGTATCCCAGATCCTGCATCTGGCATCGGCCTGGTCGATGTCTATGGGCGTGGTCATGGCGTCTCCCTCGAAATTGGTGACGACCTGTGTTTCGAGGTCAATCTTGACGTAGTAGAGGTTATACTTCCATCCATTGCTGACCTCATGGTGGTATCGCGCATTATATGACCGTTTCGGATCGTCATCCCGATTATCGTCGTAGGCGGTAAAGACAACATGAAGGAACCGGCCGTCTTGACTTGGCAAGGTGCACTGATAGGAGGACCATTCGAATCTACCCTTGCTGTCCATGTCAGTGACGTCCTGCTCGGGTCCGATCCAGGATTCTCCCTTGTCACCGGAGATGCGGTACGTCCAGGAACTGATGTGTCCCCCTGTACGGAAATAGATCAATTCTCTGTTGTCAGCAATCCTGTGCACGGTCGGGTACGATATCCCGGGGGCAATTTGGGGTCCCTGCCTCCAGGCTTCAAGACTCATTCCAATCACTCCGGGTTGTTTGGAAATCAAGTGTGTGCCAGGCGTTCGGTGGCAGCCGTAAAGAACATGCAAATAGCCGTCTTCATCGGCCCATATGACAGGACCATAGTGATGATCCCTGCTTGAGGGGCCCAGTGTCATCACATCAGAGAATTCCCCGGTGAGTGGGTCGTAGGTAAGAATCATGGGATAGGTACGGGACTTTGGAGCCCCGCCCCTTTCGCCGCCGGCGTTAAAGACAATATGAACCTTGCCGTCGAGATAGACCGAGGGAGGCCGTTGCCTGCGATCATAGAGCATTTTGATCTGACCCCCCTCCCCAAAGGTAAGAAGGCGGGTGCCAGATGTTTCTGCCTTCCGGGCAATCGCCACGGGGACGGACAATGCGGATACGATGATCGAATACAGGATGAACTTGATAGCACTATTCATCATGGAGAGTGGATCTTATTCGAGTATGCTTAAATTCTAGCACATCTTCGCAGCGCCATCTACCATCAAATTGGAGGCTTAGGCTTTGTCGGAAAACTCCGTCGTCGGCCCGACAGCGAACAATTTTTTCGCCTGGCAAAGACGGCGAAGCAGGCGATATTGGTTTCATCGTCGATGGAGCCGGATGCAGCGAGACGGACAACCGCGGCTGCCTTGATCCGACCGTTGCTGCGACAGCAGCCGATAAAACTATTCAGCCAGAAAAATCGCCATGAACGCTATCGTCGCTGCCGCCCATCCCTTAGCAGGCGTGAACTTCAGCGCTGCCGACGCAGCAACCGGTAGGCCCCTTCGACAGACGCGGGACGGGCCAAACAACATCTTGATCTTCGCAGGGACCTAGGGGTCCGTCCGCTCTCTCCCAGGGTCGGACTTGACTAAGGTGTTTTTTCACAATAGTATTGCCGAAAGTACACTCCTGTCTTGAGTCTCAGGCTTTGTCGGAAAACTTGCTCGTCGGCCCGAGAGCGAGCAGTTTTTTCGCCTGGCAAAGACGGCGAAGCAGGCGATATTGGTTTCATCGTCGATGGAGCCGGATGCAGCCAGGCGGAAAAAGGGCCGCTCGAAGCCAGATCGAGTTTTCCGATACAGCCTAGAGCACCTTTTGAGGTTCAATCGGGGAGTTGCATATTGTGGTACCCTAATTAGAAAGGCAAGATGCACCATGGTCACGGTCGGAATGAACTACCAAGTTATCGAGGGTAAGGGACAAGAATTCGAGGACAAGTTTAATGCGGTTATGGGTGCTCTGCAAGGGGCCGACGGCCACACGACTTCGGCCCTGTACAAAGATGTGAACGAGGCTCACTCCTACCTGATTGTGAGCGAGTGGTCCAAGGAGGAGGCCTTTACTGCTTTCATCCGCAGCGAGGCCTTCCGCGCCGTGACCGATTGGGGGAAGGAACAGATTCTCTCCGAGCGTCCCCGCCATAAGGTTTACAAGAACTAGGCGATGGATGAACGGCTCATTTCTGAACAGACCCATCTCTGATTGCATCGGCGTGACATTCAGGTGAGCCTGCGAAAGTCTAAACGCATACGTTGGTGGCCATTGGCGCTCATAGTCGCCGTAGCGGGCGGTATCGTTGCGGTCACCTCTCAGCCTGATAGCCTAACCCACCAGCAGAAATATATGCGTATGGGCATGACAATTGCTGCTGCCCTCGCTTTGTTCCTGGTTTGGACTCTTTTTCTCTCGAGAATGAAATGGGCCCTTCGCTTGGGGATCACAGGTGGCGTCCTCGCCTTGATAGGCCTTGCTGCCGCGACATTGAAGGTCGAAGGCGTCACGGGAGATCTCCTTCCGATCGTCACATGGAAGTGGAGCCAACTCGCTTCCGAGCGAGTTGGCGATCTTGTCGAAGCCTCTTCGGGCGCGCTAGCATCCGATTCTACCAGTCGCGCACTTCCCGAACATTTTTCAGACTATCCTCAGTTTCTGGGGCCTGATCGAACAGCGATTGTGGACGGCCCCCTATTCGAGATAGACTGGGAAACCCATCCACCTCGTGAACTCTGGCGACAACCGATCGGTCCCGCCTGGTCGGGTTTCGCCGTAAAAGGGTTTCGCGCCATCACCCAGGAGCAGCGAGGTGATGAAGAGAGGGTCACCTGTTACGATCTGCTCAGCGGCGCACTCCTCTGGGCGCATGGCGACAGTGCGCACTACAGCACCGTACTTGGCGGGGAGGGACCACGAGCGACCCCCAGCATTGATGATCGAAAAGTCTATACGCTGGGTGCGACGGGCATACTGAATTGCCTGGCGCTGGAGACGGGAAAGCGCATCTGGCAGAGAAACATTCAGGAAGATGCGGCGGCGAAAGGTCTGGATTGGGGTTACGCGGGATCGCCTTTGGTGGCAGGGAACCTGGTCATCGTGAATGCGGGTGGCACTGAGAATACTGCCATGATCGCATACCGCAAGACCGATGGAGAGATGCTCTGGAGCAACGGCAGTGACCCGGCAAGTTACAGCACTCCCGTTTTGGCCACGCTCGCGGGCGTGGAGCAGGTGTTGATTTTTCACCAGCGTGGCATTGCCTCCCATGATTCTCAAACTGGCGATGTGCTCTGGTCGTTCCCCGTGAAGCACAATCGGCCGCACGTTGCTGTACCGCTGATCATTGATACCAATCGCGTCATGATTTCGAGCGGCTATGGCTATGGCAGCGTCATGCTGCAAGTTAGAGCCACCGAAGCTGGCGACTTCACCGTCGAACAGGAATGGAAATCGATTCGCCTACAGTCCAAGTTCAACAACCTGATCCAGAAGGACGGCTTTGTCTACGGATTGCATGACGGCACCTTCTGTTGCCTGGATCCTGCGACCGGCAAGCGACTCTGGAAGGAGGGGCACTTTGGTCACGGACAAATGATCCTCGCCAATGAGACCCAATTACTCCTGACCACGGAATCCGGTGGAGTGAAGCTGATAGAACCTTCCCCTGAAAAACTGAGAGTGCTTTGCGAGATGCGCGTGTTCGACGAGAAGATGTGGAATTCTCCCGCACTGGCTGGTGACTTTCTTCTCCTCCGTAATCACAAAGAGGCCGTGTGCTACCGGTTGGTCGTCGTGGCACGTTCCGAATAGACGCTGGCGATACAGTGGGTAGTCGGTCGGTCCCTAAGGCCGCACGGCCGTGCCGTCCGGTCTGCGTACGGGTCTCCAGTAGCCGGGATGTTCGGGCAGGGGATACTTGGCCGCAAGCTTTTCGTCGATGTCCACCCCGAAACCGGGGGCCTCATTGACGAACATGTAGCCATTCTCCACTCGGGGACATCCGGGAAAGACCTCTTGAGTCTGCTGGCTGAAGTTGTGGGCCTCCTGTATTCCGAAATTCCAGATGGCCAGGTCAAGGTGGGCATTGGCGGCGTGACCGACGGGTGACACGTCACCAGGGCCGTGCCAGGCACTGCGGACATTGAAGCACTCGGCCAGGGTCGCGATCTTGCGGGCGACGCTCAACCCGCCGATCTGGGAGATGTGGACCCTTATGAAATCGATCAAGCGTTCGCAGATCAGACCGGTCCACTCGTGGGGGTTGTTGAAGAGTTCACCCATGGCGATGGGGACGCTGGTCTGCTGCCGCAACATCTTGAAGTAGCCGATGTCTTCGGGAGAGACGGGATCTTCGATAAAGAAAGGGCGGTAGGCCTCGAGTTGCTTGCAGAGGTTGATGGCGTCAATGGGCGGGATGCGCTCGTGGATGTCGTGCAGTAACTCGATCTTCTCGCCGCAGGTATTGCGGATGTGCTCGAACATCTCGATGGTGCCCCGCACGTAGGGCCCGATCTCCATGCCACTGTCCGAGGCACGACCGAACTGCGCCGCTTTGAAATGCGCTTGGCCGGAGAGGTGCTGAGAACCGTACCCGCCGCGTTGAATGCGGCAATGACGGAATCCCCGCTCCATGGCTCGGCGGACGCTGTCTTCGATCTCCTTGAGGTCGCGGCCGCTGCAGTGGGTGTAGGTGTCCACGGCGAAGCGGCACTTGCCGCCGAGCAACTGGTAGACCGGCATGTTGGCGCGTTTGCCCTTGATGTCCCAGAGGGCCTGATCGAGCCCGCTCAGGGCGTTGTTCAAGACGGGACCGTTGCGCCAGTAGGAACTGGTATAGGCGTTCTGCCACATGTCTTCGATGTTGTCCGCACTTCGTCCCCGGGCGAAGGGGTCGAGATATTCATCAACGGCTGCCGCGACGGTCAGGGGTCGCTGATTGAACGTCGCACAGCCGAGACCGTAGAGTCCCGCTTCGCTGGTCTCTACCTTGACCACACAGAGGCGGATGCCCTTGGGGGCGGTGAGGATGGCCTTGACCTTGGTGATGGTCAGAGGCGGCAGCCCCTTGGTGGCTTTGGCGACGGATTGGGCGGCGAGGTCACCCTCGCCGGGTAGCAGGCCTATAAGTCCTCCCGCGCCTGCCACGCCCATGCCGCGCAAGATGTCACGACGCTTCATGGTGAGCCTCCTTCAATGGATGAGTCACTTTCTTTTAGGATCGAGGTCGTGCTTTCGCACCAGGGTCTCCAGGGCCTGCAGAGGCGGGAAGTCTGCTGGGACAATCTGCTTCCCGGTGAGATACTTGACCGACGTTCGCAGGGCGAGGATGGGACGCTTTTTTGCCTCGACGGTCGCTCGATCGGCGTTCTTCAGCGGGGCGAGGAATTCGCTCAACAGGGCCACGACGCTTCTCTCGATCTCGGGACGGCTTTCGTAGGCGAGTGACTCCATGAGGAGTTGTGCCTTCTCAAGGGAATCGCCTGTGGCGTTCGCCTCTTGACGGATCTCTGCCGCGATTTCGTTGCGCTTGCCCTGAACAGCCACGGGGTCGGTGAGGGGGCCCTTCAGGCCGCCACCACTGCGTTCGGGTAACTCGCGTATCCAGATGTTGCGGAAGCGGACCGGATTGCCGTGGTCCTGGATCCTGAGTTGCAACTTGTCGTCATGGGGCCTTAGTTTGGTGCGGCGCTTGTGTCCGGTAGGGCCTTCGAGGACCCAGTGATCCTGCACGAGCGCTCCATTGTGGAGCAAGGTGAGGTAACCCTCGCGCACCAGTTCTCCATTTTGGAAGCGGGGTTGGCGAAAGATGATGTCGTAGCTCTGCCATTGGCCCGGACCACGGCTGACATTGACCAGTGGGGGGCTCTGCCCATACACCGAACCGGCCTGCCCGTCGGGGTAGGTGAAGTTGTTGTAGCAGTCCAGGACCTGGACTTCGTAGAGGCCCATGAGAAAGACGCCGCTGTTTCCCCGTCCCTGGCTATTGCCCTTGACCTCTGTGGGCGTGGCCCACTCTACGTGGAGCTGGCAGTCGCCAAAAGACTGTCGGGTCCGGATGTAGCCGGCGCCCTTGACCGACTCCAGGGCGCCGTTGACGAGACGCCACTTGGTCGGCACACCCTTCTCGGGTGTGTTGGCTTCCCACTGGGAGAGGTCGGTGCCATCGAAGAGCACGATGGCGTCCGCGGGGGCATCCCCGGGCTGGGCGCCGGGGGCGACGATCGCCGGCGCTTCGCGGCGGGTGTCATGCACTTGCCAGGCGTGGCGCTTGTCCGGTGGATCTCCGTAGAGGGCGGCAAGAGAATTTGTTGCGATCAGAGTGCTTGCGATGATAGATACTGTGCAAAAAACGGCCACAGTGTGTGTCGTCTTCATGTCTGTTCTCCTAAATGTGTTCTTGTGGCGAAAGGGCGATTTATGCGATGATGATTGTATCTTGTCTACCCGGCCCCTGCCCCTGATTCAAGAGAAAACTTGGGGCGGTTCGTTTCTGGGATAGCGGCTGTGGGTCGGGGGTCAGCCTACTTGAACCGTCGCCGTTCACCGATCACTCCGAGCAGAAACGAACTGCAGAATATCGAACAGGAATGTCCAATGGTGAAGTTAACGATCCTTCGACATTCTGGTCTTGTTCGATATTCTACAGTTCAAAACACCCTTGCCATCACTTGGGGACCGGCAAGAAATAACTTGGACTTTTGATTGCCCAATTGCACCCCATCTTTGACCGCTTCTCAATCACGAATTCCTCGACGTAGAACAGCTACGCCTGTGGTTTCGCTCAATCGGGCGCGACCAAATATAGGGCACACTTGGACCCCAAATTGTCCAACTTATTTCTTGCCGATCCCTTGTCTGACTGAAAACAATATGAGATGTAGCCATTTCGTCTGGTCACGATCTCGTGGAGATCCTTAATATCCAGCTTGAA
>JADFMM010000028.1 GCA_022563885.1 Planctomycetota bacterium
TTTGGCCGCTTCTCAATCGCCAAATCCTCACCGTAGCCCACTACACCTCCGGTTTGGCTCAATCGGCGCGACCAAATCTACGGCACACTTGAACCCCAAAATGTCCATTTTATTTCTTGCCGATCCCCTATTGAAAAGCCCGCATCACCAGGAGAACAAGTAATCTCCACGATTATCAAAGGAGCATGACTATGATAAACCGAAGGCAATTCGGGCAAACCCTCGCCTCATCCGTACTCGCCGTCGCCGCCGGCATCAGGACCACCCATGCCCGACAGCCCCAGCACCGCAAGATGACCATCGATCTGGTCGGAGGCGCCATCGGGGTCTCCGGCAATCAAACGGAGATGATAGATCTGGCCGCCCGGCATGGATTCGAATCCGTGGAGGCCAAGCCTCAGGACCTCGCCAATCTGAATGACGATCAACGACAGAGGCTCCTTCAACATCTGAAGGGGAAGAACCTGGTCTGGGGCGCGGCCGGCCTCCCGATCGAGTTCCGCAAAGAGGAAGAAACCTTCCGCGAAGGACTGAAGCGTCTTCCCAACTTGATGGCAGGATTGCAAAAGGCCGGGGTCAGCCGTGTCGGCACTTGGCTTTCTCCCTCCAATGATTCGTTAACCTACCTTCAGAACTTCAACCAGCACGTCCGTCGGCTGCGGGAAGTATCCAAGATTCTCAAAGATAACGGACAACGTTTCGGTCTTGAGTATGTTGGTACCTTCAATCTGCGGACTCGCTCCAAATTCCCCTTTGTTCACAGCATGGTTGAAGCCGCCGAACTCATCGACGAGATCGGAACCGGCAACGTGGGGTTCGTTCTGGATTCCTGGCATTGGTGGACGGCGGACGAATCAGAGGCGGATCTGCTTCAGTTGAAGAACAATCAAATCGTGGCCGTCGATTTGAACGACGCCCCCAAGGGCCTCGCCAAGCGGCAACAAATGGATAACCGGCGTGAACTGCCGGCGGCAACCGGCGTGATAGACATCAAACCCTTCCTGGGCGCCCTCCAGAAAATCGGCTACGACGGCCCGGTCCGAGCCGAGCCCTTCAACCAGCCGCTAAGGGCTCTCAACAACGAGGAGGCATGCGCCGCCACCGCCCATGCCTTGAAAAAAGCCTTCACCTTCTTGGATGAATCCCATTAGGCTTTGTCGGAAAACATGTTCGAGGAATTAGATGTTTCACCGTCGTCCTATCTTATCTTGACAAGCACCTAGGAATATCGAATATCGATTAACGAATAATGATTCTTGAAGGAAAATCAAGAACGGTTTGATTGGGCTTGCCGTTCCTTCGACATTCGTTAATCGGTGTTCGATATTCAAAAAAAGGCTAGGGCACCCATAGACGTGGAGATCAGCTAATGAGTAAGAACAAAGCGTTTACCTTGATTGAACTGTTGGTCGTCATTGCCGTCATCGCACTCTTGATGGGGATTCTAATGCCGGCATTGCAGTCAGCGCGTAAACAGGGCCGACGTGTGGCCTGCGCCTCGAATCTGAGACAATGGGGTTTGGCCGTGGCTGCATATGCCGCAGAAAATGACGAGCAGCTCTTAAAGACAGTCGACACCTGGGGCTCCGGGCCGGAAGGTCTCATTGCCTGGTCAACGGAACTAAAGCATAGACAACATCCGGATCAATTCAGTCTCCAGGCATTTGGTCCGTATATGCCGGGATTCAATTACGGCGAACGCAACCTGGGTGATGCTTGGATATGTCCCGCAAACAAGGTGGATTATCATGCTATGACAAGTGAACACTGGGAAAGCGGTTTCATTGTCACGCAATACGCCTATTGGGCCCGTATGGACGATTATTCTGAAAACGTCACACACCCTGAGCATCTCACCCAACAATACCTCACCGGCAAACGAATCCTGGCCACAGACACCCTCTTTCGGTTAAGGGGAACAGGCGGCTATCTGTACAACCACGGCAGGAACGGTGCCTCAGTCCATCGCAATCCCGAAACGCTCGGAGGCTTCATCGATACCGGTCCTCCGGAAATCACCGGGCTGAACCGCTGTTATGGTGACGGCCATGTCGGATGGAAAAAGGGCTCGGAATATGATGTCGAAGCCATGAACGATTGGTCCAACAAAAGCGAACCCAGAGTAATGAGTGGAAATGTGAGTTTCTATTGAGGAGAGAACGACTGTGGAGACCATCGTGAAGCAGGTCGCAAAGCACTACCAGGTCAAGAGCGTTGACATCCGCAGGCGAGGTGCCAATGGCAACCTGCCCCGAGATGAATCGCGACATACGGGAGATCAGGACCGTGATATCGAATAGTTGATAATTGAGACGTGACCCTCTAGCTCCCCTTCAGGACTTTGACGTGACCGTCTGCGGTGATCTTGATATTCTCGGGCTTCAGGTCTCGATGGATGATGCCCTTTTCATGAGCGGCCTCAAGGGCTTCGGAAATCTGCTTGCCGCAATCGAGAGCCTCTTCGACGGTCATGGGTTCGCGTTTGAGACGTTCGCCCAGTGTTTCTCCCTCGACCAACTCCATGACCAGAGCATGGGTCTCAGGGGTTTTCTCAATGCCGTAGATGGCGGCGATGTTCGGATGGTTCAAGGTGGCCAAGACCTTGGCTTCACGTTTAAATCGGGCGACGCGATTCCTGTCCCCGGCAAAAGACTCCGGCAGGATCTTGATGGCCACGTCACGGTCGAGCTTGGTGTCGGTGGCACGGTAGACCTCACCCATGCCGCCTTTACCTATCTTCGCAGTGATCTTTAATGTGCGATGGTTTGATTGATCATGATCGTCTTATTCTCGCCTTTTTTGAATATCGAACACCGAGCACCGATTAACGAATGTCGAAGGAACTGCAGGCCCAATCAAACCGTTCTTGATTTTCCTTCAAAGATCATTATTCGTTAATCGAAATTCGATATTCCTAGCCTTTTTTGAATATCGAACACCGAACACCGATTAACGAATGTCGAAGGAACTGCAGGCCCAATCAAACCGTTCTTCATTTTCCTTCGTAATTCATTATTCGTTAATCGAAATTCGATATTCCTAGATAATTTCTCCCGGAGGCACGGAGGCGTGTTGGTTCAGCCCCTATTTTCTCCGTGCCTTTGTGTGCCTCTGTGAGCGATATCATTGGTTCTGGCCGAAGGCCGAGCTTGCTCGTGATTTCCGTGCGATTATAGTACCCGACTACCGACGTGAACAGGAGTAAACCTATAATCCCATTAGGATAAGGCGTTCTTTCGCGCTGAACCCGACGTCGGGTGGGGGACAGACTAACATTGTGGCCGAGAATTCTGATTGTGTCATAGCACCCCCTCCCAGGCAATGTTCCAACTTCGGAAGGCGTTTCGCCTGGAACGGCCTCAACGACAAGACCGCCAGGCAGTCGATCCGAAGGAAAACTCCAAGCAGGCGATGCTGTGCTCTTCCTCTCCTTCTCACGCACAATTTACTCGGATTCTGGGACAGTCCCCGCTCGCCGCTGAGTGTACAATTCTGGGGAACCCAACCAATCCAATCAGAGTTCTCCTCACCAAGATCCCGGTAGGAATCCGCTCGGCTTAAGGGACGGTCCCAGAGGCCGATTCTACGCATGCTACTTCAAGTGTTGGTGTCGCTGGTGACGTTCAGTCAAACGAAAGCGTTTGGGGTCGCAGAGCGTTCGTACAATCGCAAACCTTGAGAAACACCCTGCTTTCACATAGACTGACCGGCCATGAACAAGCCCCTGTCACAACGTATCTCGGCCGCTGTGATCGACCTGTTTCGAGAGGCCTGCCAGGTGAGTTGGATCCTCTTTAAGATCATGATTCCGGTGATCATCGTGGTCAAGCTGTTGACGGTCTCCGGCGCCATTCACTACGTGGGTCTGGCGCTGAGCCCGCTGATGAACCTGGTGGGCGTGCCCGGCGAGATGGGCTTGGTCTGGGCCACGACGATGTTGGTCAATCTCTACGGCGCTTTGGTCGTCTTTGTCGCTCTCTTGCCCGATACGCCGGTCACGGTCGGCCAGGTGACAATCCTGGCATCGATGATGCTGATCGCCCACGCGCTACCGGTCGAACTGGGCATCACCCGCAAGGCCGGGTCTTATCTGCTACCGATGGGATTGATCCGATGTGGCGGCGCATTGCTCTATGGGTGTCTGCTCAACCTCTACTTTCGCGTCACCGGCACGGGGCAGGGCGTGCCGAATATTCTATTGACGCCTGCCGCCGAGGATCCTTCCCTGGGCGTCTGGGTGCAATCGGAATTACTCAATCTGGGTTCGATCTTCTTGATTCTGCTGGCCTTGCTCACCCTGATTCGGTTGCTTCGTTGGCTGAAGGTCACGGACTGGCTGGAGAGGATCCTCAGTCCGGTGTTGACCTGCCTGGGCATGAGTCCCCTGGTGGCGGAGATGACGGTCGTTGGCATGACGCTGGGTCTCTCTTTCGGCGGCGGGATCATCATACACCGAGCCAACGAAGGCCGAATTCCCGCCAGGGACGTGTTCCTATCGCTCGTACTCATGAGCCTGTGCCATGGCCTCATCGAGGACACCTTGTTGATGCTGGCGATGGGCGGCCACGTGGCCGGCATCCTGCTAGGTCGACTGCTCTTCGGGCTGGTCTTCACCTACGCGCTGGTTCGACTGCTGGCGCTGCTGGCACCCGCCAACGTGGAGCGATATCTGTACCAAACGCGAGAGCCGAAAGAGACCGAGAAGTCAGAGCGTTTCATGGTTTCCCCGTGACCCCCGAATGAGTACAATTGCCTTTTTTTGCCGGACCGCACAAGATGCGGCCCGGAAAAGGAGTTTCTCTATGAGTCCTGAAGTCAACAAGATCATCTTTTCGATGATGCATGTTGGAAAGACCTACCAGAACAAACCTGTCCTGAAGGATATATCGCTCTCCTATTTCTATGGCGCCAAGATCGGCATCTTGGGGCTCAACGGGTCCGGCAAGAGTACACTCCTGCGCATCATGGCGGGAATGGAGACCGAGCATGAGGGCGAGGCCAAGCTGGCTTCCGGCTATACGGTGGGTCATCTGGCTCAAGAGCCCGTGCTCGATGCCGAGAAGTGCGTGAAAGAGGTCGTCGAAGAGGGCCTGCTGGAGACCGTGAACCTTGTTAGGGAATACAATGAGATCAGCGATCGATTCGCCGAGCCCATGAGCGACGCAGCGATGGAGAAACTGCTGGCCCGCCAGGGTGCGTTGCAGGAAAAGATCGATCATCTCGACGCCTGGGACATCGATGCCCGACTCGATATGGCCATGGACGCCCTGCGCTGTCCGCCTGGGGATGCCCGCATGGACATCCTGTCGGGTGGCGAGAAGAGACGGGTGGCCCTGTGCCGCCTCTTGCTGCAGAAGCCCGACATCCTGCTGCTGGACGAACCGACGAACCACCTGGATACCGAAACGGTGGGCTGGTTGGAACGGCACCTCCAGCAGTATGAAGGCACGGTCATTGCCATCACCCATGATCGCTACTTCTTGGACAACGTCGCCGGGTGGATCTTGGAACTCGATCGTGGCGAGGGGATTCCCTGGAAGGGCAACTACTCCTCCTGGCTGGATCAAAAGCAGAAACGACTGGCCTTGCAGGAGAAGAGCGAAACCAAGCGACAAAAGACCTTGCAGCGGGAACTGGAATGGATCGGCCTATCCCCCAAGGGCCGCCAGGCCAAGGGCAAGGCCCGCGTGAACGCCTATGAGACCCTCCTGGATCAAGACACGGCCAAACAGGATAGAGACCTGGAGATCTATATCCCCGCCGGCCCTCACCTGGGCAATCTCGTCATCCAAGCCAAGCAGGTCGCCAAGGGATTTGGAGACCGCCTTCTCTTTGAGAACATGGAATTCGATTTGCCGGCCGGGGGCATCGTGGGGGTCATCGGGCCCAACGGGGCGGGCAAGACGACGCTCTTTAAGATGATCACCGGCAGCGAGACACCGGATGAGGGGAGCTTCAAGATCGGTGCCACTGTAAAACTCGCCTACATCGATCAGGACCGCAATACGCTGGATCCCGACAAGACGATCTGGGAGTGTATCTCGGGCGGGCAAGACAACGTCCGTTTGGGAAAACTGGAGGTCAATTCACGCGCCTATGTCGCCCGCTTCAACTTCACCGGTTCCGATCAACAGAAGAAGGTCACGGCCCTCTCGGGCGGTGAGCGCAATCGCGTGCACTTGGCCTGCATGCTCAAGGAGGAAGGCAACGTCTTGCTCCTGGACGAACCCACCAACGACCTCGACGTCAATACCCTGCGTGCCCTGGAAGAGGCCTTGGAACGCTTCGCGGGCTGTGCCGTCATCATCAGCCACGATCGCTGGTTTCTGGACCGCGTCGCCACGCACATTCTGGCCTTCGAAGGGGACAGCAAGACCGTGTGGTTTGAGGGCAACTACTCCGCCTACGAAGCCGATCACAGGCGTAGACTGGGCACAGACGCCGATAAACCTCATCGGATCAAGTATCGGCACCTGACGCGCAAGTGACGTCAGGCCATGGTCGAAAACGACTCTTTAGCGCGATCTCCTTTTTTAGGATGCCATATGCCCCTTGATTTACAGACCCTATTGGCAAAGGCGGAGTCCGCCGCCCGCCTCGCCGGCAAAGAGGCCCTCGCCCAGATGGGGTCGACACAGACCTCCATCAAGAACAAGGACGAACTCGTGACAGAGGCGGACAAGCGCTGTCAGCAGATCATCGTGGAGACCTTGAGTAAGGCCTTTCCCCAACATGGCTTTGTCGGCGAAGAGGGTGATGGCGGCCGCCTCTTCAAGCAGCCCCCCTCGGGCATGGAGGATCTCTGGTGGATCATTGACCCCATCGACGGCACCAACAACTACGCGGTCGGCATCCCTCAGTTTTCCGTGAGCATTGGGGCCCTGTTTGAGGGCAAACCCGTCATCGGCGTCATCTACGACCCCAGCACACGAGACCTCTTTGCGGGGACGGGCGCCGGTGACAGTCAGGCGAACGGACGCAGGTGCCAGGTCAGGGATCAAGGTCTGGATCGATTCGCGAATCTGGCCTTGGACAGTCACTTCGGTCCGACACTGCCGGCCTGGCTGCCGGACGTCATCGTTCGTTCTCGCTTTAGAAACGTGGGGTCCACCGCCCTGCACCTGGCCTATGTGGCAAAGGGAGGGTACTGCGGCATGATCGGCTCTACACCCAAGCTGTGGGACCTGGCCGCCGGTGCGCTGTTGGCAGAGAATGCGGGGGCCATCGTCACCGACTGGCACAACCAGCCCCTCTGGCCCTTGGATGTTGGAGCCTACGAAGGCACCCCCCTGCCCTGCGTCATGGCCACCCCCAGGGTACACCGGGAACTCATGGACCTGATGTCGTCGCTCGATCAGGCGTGATAGAGTGCGCGGTACCGGGGCAACTCCCTTTGGGCCCAGGATGAAAACGCATCGGCCTCGATCAGCGCCCGCATCTGGGCCATGAGTCGCTGGAAGAAGGTCAGATTGTGCAGTGTCACCAGGATCGGGCCCAGCATCTCTTTGTCATTGAAGAAGTGTCGCAGCGCGGCGCGGGTAAAATGGCGGCAGCAGTAACACTCACAGGCGGAGTCAATGGGTTCCCGACTGTCCGCATGCTCGCTGTTACGCAACCGAAGCGGACCCTCGCTGCGAAACGCAAAGGCGTTCCTGCCGTTGCGGGTGGGCAAAACGCAGTCAAACATGTCGACGCCGGCCTGGACCGAGGCAATGAGATCCGCCGGCGTGCCCACGCCCATGAGGTAGCGGGGCTTGTCTGCGGGCAGAAGCGGCGCCGTGTGCTGCACAGTCGTGACCATGTGGTGATGTCCCTCCCCTACGCTGAGGCCACCGATGGCGTATCCCGGAAAATCGAGGTCCACCAGCGCTTCGGCGCAGCGGCTGCGCAGGGTTAGATCGATGCCTCCCTGGACGATGCCAAACAACATTTGGTCGGGCCGGCCATGCGCGCTCTTGCACTCTCCCGCCCAGCGAATCGTGCGATCGACGGCTGACTCCAGTTCTGCGGGCGCACAGGGGAAATGAGTACACTGATCGAAGCACATGATGATGTCCGCGGCCAGGCGATTCTGCAGGTGAGTCGCAATTTCCGGATTCAGGTAGAGCGATTTACCGTCTATGTGACTCGCAAACTCGACCCCATCCGCGTCGATTCGATTGAGCTTGCTCAGCGAGAAGACCTGATAGCCCCCGCTGTCCGTCAAGATGGGACCGTCCCAGGCCATGAATCGGTGCAGCCCACCGACTTTCTCCACGATCTCCACGCCGGGCCTAATCATAAAATGGTAGGCGTTCGCCAAGATCGTCTCCGCGCCGAGTTGTCGGAGCTGTTCCGGCATGATCCCTTTGACGGCCCCCGCCGTGCCGACGGGCATGAATGACGGTGTTTGAGCGGTTCCATGCGGCGTCCTGAGGATCCCACGTCGGGCCTGGCTGTGGGGATCTCGATGGATGATGTCAAATCCTATCACACTCGCCATCACGGCCGCCTGCCAATCCTGGCACCCGGATAGTAGTGCACGAGGATGTCTTGGACGCTGAGACCGGCCCGGGCCAGCCCCTGGGCCCCACACTGACACATGCCCACGGCGTGTCCCCAGCCGCGCCCTTGCACAAAGGCCCAATGCTCGCCTCGATCCTCCAATCGACACCCGGTGCTCTTGATCCGGCGTCCACTGGGATCGATGGCCAGTCGCAGATCCTCCGCACGTAGCACCGAGCTTCTACCAGTGGTTCCTACCAGGCGGACCTGCGTGAATCGAGTGAAGTGGTCGTATTCACTCTGACGAATCGGCACGATCTCATGGACCGCTCCCAACTCGCGCAGCGCCGGGTAGCGTGCCAGCAGCCTCTGGCTCACCTCCTGCTTGGAGTAGATCACTTCGGGCCAGTTGAATTGCGTCGCCTTGGCCACATCCTCACAGCTCCAGCACTCCACACCCCGAAGCACCACGGAGGCCTCGCCGAAGACGCGATTGCTGTCCTCGGTGTGGCCCGCCCAGATCGAACTGTAGTAGGTCGGCAAGACGATTGGGGTGCCGTCTCGGCCATCAGTGACCAGGATCTGCCCTCGGGTCGCGTGGACCGCATCCCACACGGTGGCAGATTCTGCGGCTATCCCCCGGTAGACTTGATGTGCCTGGGTCCGACTCATGTCCCAGGATCGGTGCCGGCCGAAGCGTTCTTTGATGTACAGGCAGTAGGTGCGAGACGCAATCGCCTGCGCCTTCAGGGCCTCCGGTTCCCAGTAGCTGGGCATCTCGGCGCCGACGACGCCGGCCAGATAGGGCTCCAGCGGCAGGTGATTGATCACATCAAAGGCAGTGCCCGCCCCATCGACGATCACCTCAAGCTGCCCCCGGAAGCGTTCACCCTCCATCGAAAAGATGCCCGGAGGGCCGAAGTGGATTTCCAGGTGATCGACGTCAATCGGGTGTCCCGCCAGCGTCAATCGGCCCCGGACCAGGCCAATATCAATGTGGTGTAAGTGTCCAAGATCTTTGAGACTAACCGAGTGACCCTTACCGACGTCCCGCAGAGAAAGTTCGTTGGTGATTTGAACCCGGAACCGCTCGACGTTGTGGAGCAGAAGCACACGAATCAAGGTGTCGCGCGCGCCGGCCATCTGCGGTGTGAGCCGATCCCTCTCTCTCGGTCGACATTCCAGCCAGATGACGAGACCCGAGAGCGACACGAGGACTAGCAGAACCGACACCCAGGTTTGAACGGCTTTCTTGGTTCGACCTGCCAGATTCTCTTCAACTCCCGGAAACAACATGACTTGAATACGGTTCCATGACGGGGCCCATCAGTGAACCGTGGGCTCTGACCCTCAATCTAGACGCTTCAGTGACAATCCAACCAGCGCCAAGGCCTTGTTGACCTCGACGAGGCTCGTCTGACCGAAGTTTTTGCACCCCAGGAGTTCCGCCTCGGTGGTGCGGGTCAAATCACCGATCGTAAGCATGGACAGCTTCGTTAGACACTTTCGTGACCGCACGGTGAGCTGCAGGTCCTCGATCGGTTTGCTCAACATGCCCTGCTCCTCCTCCTCAACCTCTTCGGGCAAGGGCATCTCTGCAAACTGACCGTCCTCCAGGGCCAGGCCCAGGGACAGGCCCTTGGTCTCAAGAATGATCTTGATTTCCTGCAATGAGGTATCACCGAAGTTCTTGTAGGACAGCAGCTCGGACTCAGAAATATTCAGCAGGTCACCGAGGGTGTGGATGTTCATCTTCTTGAGGCAATTGCGGCTGCGAACAGACAACTCGAAGTCCGAGATAGGCGTCTCGAGGATCTGATTCTTGCGCGAGAGGCAACGCTCACCCTCCTCATCAAAGAACATCGTCTTGGAACTCTCAATGTCTCGAGAGAACAACAAAGCCCTCTGGTGGTTGGGAAACGCCTCCAAAACCCTATCGACGCACTGAGTCGCCAAACCGTATTGGCCCGCATCCTCGTACAAGACCGCCAGATTCAGCAGGGCATTCACGAAACAACGCCGCCCACTGACAATCCGCTTGTAGCAGGCCAGGGCCTCGTCGTCGTGTCCGGTCAGGTCGTAACGCAGTGCCAGGTGGAACCGAGCCTCCATGTGGCCGGGCGACAGCTCAATGGCCTTCAGGTAGTTTTCAATCGCCTCATCATAGGAGGCTTTCAGTTCTAAGAGGCGGGCCTTCTGATAGTGGTATTCCGCGCTGACGTTTCCATAGTTCCCGCAGCCCGCCAGTTCGAGTTCGGCGGCTTCGACGTTCCTGGCCATGCGATAGGTCGCCACCTTCTCCATGGCCACAGCCAATGCGTCGGCCTGGTGACTCAAGCTTTTGTCCAGGCACTCGATGGCTTCCTCATAACGGCCGAGATCCCGCAAGGCATAGGCCCAATAGAAATACTTTTCCTTGCCGTCCACGGCCTTTTGCAGGCGATCGCAGGCCTCGGCAGGACGATTAAGTAAGTACAAACCAACACCGACCTTGAGTCGGTCTTGTGGGGACGTTTTTTTTAGGTTTTCACCCACTTGCTCGGAAAATCTGTCCCGATTGATCGCGCTGGATAGCACCTGCTCTACCGTCTTCTGGATGTCCTCCAGGGAGGGACAGGCCATGGAAAACAGGTCCACCTCAAGCTCTGCGCATTGCTCCATCGATTCTTGCTCCTTTTTAAGACTAAGCGTACCCAACGACGACACACATCGTGCGCACAACCCAACAAGCGGCTTATTATAATCAACACGTCACTCTTTGCAACAGTATTTTAACGTGCTACAGCTTAACGCTTAACGACTTAGGTTGCTCCGCCGTGGTTCACAGGGACTCTCTCGCAGGCGCAGCACGAACACGGTTTTTTCGGAAGTACTCGTACACGGCTATTGACGTTTTTCGTGTACGTGAACCCCTTCGCTGTGAACGCGAACGGATTTGTTCGGAGAAACCCTTGGGGAAATATGGGCCTCCACCCCATTGAACGGCGCCTAAACCTGACAGTCCAGCGTTTTTCCGGTCTTGGATTTTGAGGAGGCGCTGCGTTTGTTCTTGGGTTTGACTTCGTTCGCCACCGGCGCCTGAGATTCCGCGGACAGTTCTCGTTGTGCTGCACGAACAAGACGGAGTCTATCTTTTTGAGGCAGGGAGAAGGCCTTGTGACGCACGGCAAAAAGTCGGTCGTACACCTTGACGTAGGCCTCTGCCTGCAAGGTCATGTCGTCCAACCCCGACGCCCCCAGCACGGGCGGAAACTGAAAGCGCGACACATCTGCAAGACGATGCGGATCAAGGCGAGCCTGCTGAAGCAGCGCTTTCGCAGAGGAAATCGCGGTCTCTTCACGGTCAATGACGGCCTGGTAGGTCTCTCGCATCACCTCAAGGATGTCGGCTTGATGGGCAAATTTCAACTCGCAGGCGACGACGAGCAGGCGCACGCCAAAGACATGGTTTTCATATCGTCGAACAAGGAAAGCGAATTGCTGCAGGCGTTCCTTGGCGTCTGCCCCCTGGCCCGAGCCGCGTTCTCCTGCGGATCTCTCGTCCATCAGCCCGAGGCGTTCCTTCACCCGTTGGGCCACCCAATTCGGCTCAATTCGTCCCTTGAAGCGTGCCGTGCCGAGCACCTGCCCCTGATAAGATGCCTGGACGTCCGGCAACTGTGTCCCCGAGAACACGATATCACTGGGGGTGATTGCCCACCGAATGCCACCCGCTCCAATGTTCACGGCGCTGGTCCGCTCCCCCGAGTCACCAAAGGTCAAGTGGACGCTCGCCTCCGACAGCGTCCCCAAGAGTACATGGATGGATCGATCCATCTTGGGCAACACCAAGGCCACCTTTTCGTCCCGATCGATGTAGAGTTCGAAGCGCCCCCAGAACTCGGGCCCCTCGATCGTCAAGCACTTCGAACGGAGCCCGCGTCTCTTGCCGCCGACATCCTTGTCGCCCAATAGAAATCCCATGTGGCTATTCTATGGAGATCCCGACGCATGACCAGTCCAATTCTCGGCCGGGTTCAGTTCAGGGTCACACAGTCAGTCGTTGTCGTAATCGTGATTGTAATCGAATCAGTCGCATTGGCTCGACAGGCTGTCGAGTACGACAACGATTACCGCTGCGCTGACAACGACAACGAAGGCTGGCAGAAAGGTACGTTTGCGAGAACAATCTTGAACCAGGCCCATTTTTCGGCACAGGGTTTCATGCCCGAGATTCAGAGCCCTAGACCTACAATCCTATTGACAATGCCGACCTACTCTACTATGAAGTCGGGGAAACAATAGGTCAGACAGAGCCTAAGCCCGTTGCTTGGCTGAGGAGTCCCCCATGGCGAATCATCAGAGTCGTGTGTATGACTCGGTGCTGGAGATGCTCTCCGGCGAAGAGAATCCCACACCGCTAGTGCGTCTTCACCAGACTGTTCCCTTCGAACAGACCCAGGTGTTTGGGAAACTAGAGTGGTACAATCCCTTTGGTGCCGTGAAGGACCGGATCGCGGCCAACATGCTGCAGAGGGCAGAAGAGGCCGGAGAACTGGTGGCGGGAAACAAACTGGTGGAGCCGACCTCCGGGAACACCGGTTTTGCCCTGACCCTCTTGGCCAACCTAAAGGGCTATACAGTCACGTCGCCGCTTTCCACGGAGATTCCGCTCGAGAAGCGGGCTCTATTGCGCTTCTTCGGCAACGACGTCATCGAGCTAGAAGACACCCTGTGCCCGGCGCCCGGGGCTCCGGAAGGGGCTATCGCTCTGGCGCATGCCACCGCGGAGCAACCCGATTTCCACATGCTCGACCAATATGCCAATACCAACAATCCCCAGGCCCACTATCAAACGACCGGTCCCGAGGTCTGGAAACAGACGGAACAGAAAGTGACTCATCTCGTGGCGGGCCTGGGGACCTGCGGTACCCTCACGGGCACGGGCCGATTCTTGCGTGAAAAAAACCCGGACGTCACCCTCGTGGGGGTTCACCCCGAGGAGGGACACGACATCCCGGGGGTACGCAGTATTAGACAACTAGAACAGACCGCGCTGTTCGATCGGGAACTCATGAACCACCTCGTCGAGGTCACCAATAGGGAGGCCTTCGACATGTGCCTACGGCTCAATCGGGAAGAGAGCATTATCGCCGGGCCTTCTTCGGGCATGGCACTTGCCGGCGCCTTGAAGGTCATCGAGGATCAGCCCGACGGCGTGGTCGTGGTCATCTTCCCTGACAACGTGTTTAAGTACGCGAGTTCCGTCCAGCGCCATTTCGCGCCCTTGTTCAGGAATACGGTGGGTTCCCCCGCCAACCCCAACTCCAAGAACGTTCAGGAAGAACGTCTCAACCGGATGATTGAACTGGCCCGCAATCAGCAGACCACGATTGACCTGGATGCGGCCGCCGCCCTGGATAATAAAAATACCCTTTTCGTGGATGTCCGTGAACCTCAGCAGTACCAAGCCAGCCACGTGGCCGGTGCCGTACACATCCCCATCGACGCGTTGCTGGACGGCAATGGCGCACTGCCGACAGATCTTAAGCAACCGATCATCACGGTCTGCAATCTAGGCAACCTCTCGCTTTCGGGCATGCTCATCCTAAAATCCAGGGGCTATGAAGACGTCCGCAGCATGAATGGGGGAACCTTGGGCTGGATTGACAAGGGGTATCCTGTGGAGACGATGTAGTCGTACGGTCCCCCGATGACGCGTGGATCCACAACGGATCAAGATGCTGGAAGACACGACTTTTCAGACAGAAGAGACTCAATCGAAGCCGAGCATGCGGCAGATTCTCTATCTGCTCTTCGTGGGGTTTGCCGTGACCTTCGCGGCACGGCTGATATCCGGCCGGTTACCGCAATTCCCAGAGGATCAGCCCATTCTTTCCACGGGGACATGGAACATCCTCATCGTCACGACTCTGGCTTTGCTCCTCTCCAGATCGCCCGCCAGAAAACTGCCCTGTAGCCACGAACTGGCCATGGCCTTGGTCTTCCTATTCGTCGCCAACATGGGGGCCCGAGCCAATCTGTCGGGCTTGGCCAGCCAGGCCCCCTGGTTCCTGGGGGCCGCTTTCTTCTGGATCGCTTTTCACGGCATGTTTTGCCTGCTCGCGGCCTGGGTGCTGCGGGTTGACATTCATTCCACCGTCATCGCCAGCGCGGCCAATGTGGGCGGTGCGGCGAGTGCGCCGGTGGTAGCGGCCCACCACAACCCCAAACTCGTGCCCGTGAGCATCCTCATGGCCTTGATGGGTTACGCCATCGGCACCTACGGGGCGCTGGTGGCCGCCTGGCTGTGTCGCTGCGTCGCTGGCGTGTAGGGAGCGGCCCCTGTTACCCGACTCCCTCGATCTTGGTAAACTCGACCAGGGCACTCTTGGAGGGCGCGTGTGCCTTGACGATACCGATGAGGCCTACTTTCTTGTCCAGGTATTGGGTCAACTCATCATCCGATATACTGCCCACGGGCTGCGCGTAGCAGAGGGTCTTTCCCGAGGCAGCCACAATTCGATACCGCCTCAAGTTCACGTTGGATTTCTTGAGTATCCCGATCACGGCAAAACGGCCGAGCTTGGGCGCTTGGGCCAAGCGCTGTAACCTCGCCTTGTTGATGCGGAAGTTGGCTTCCTTGAGGAGTTCATCCTGCACGGCCACCTCTCGTCCCACTTTGATTGCCAGCTTGTATCCCGCTATTCTGGACAAGAAGATCCGAGCATACTTCGCGACTTTTTCGCTCTCCTCGTTGTCGGTGAGCTGTTTGAGTAACGCCTCGATCTCATCATAATTTTGCTCTTCCCGCGGTTTCGCGAGTTCCTCTTCGACCCGCATCTTTATGGCGTAGTACTCAGCCAGCAAGGAGGCTTCCGGAGAGGATGTTTCCGTGACGACCGGTTCTTCCGAAGCCACGGCGCTCGGCGATACATCAACAGAGACGGGGGGAGCCACGGATGGGGCCTCCGTTTGGGATGTCTCTACCCGCTGCAGAAACTGGCTACTGACCCAGAGGTAGCTGTTTGGCGGCGGACTGATCTTTAGATAACCATCCATCTCCTCGTTCAGGAGATGTGTCTTGTCCCTTCTCTTCAGTGTGACCTGAATTATCGACGAGTGGATGGGCTTTACGAAATCTGAGCCGGCATAGACAATCGCCTCTACGCCGGTGACAACGCCAACGGTCGGATCCGCTGCGTCTACCGCGATGTGCTTCGTGGCAACCCAGGAAAAACTGAGGGCCGGTGGCGTAATCTTGGACCAACCCTTTTCCGTCCCCCAGACTTCCACCGTGTCACCCGTGTTTAACGTGCCGCAGTCGTAATAATGGGTGCCCGGCCCGGAGCGGATAAACACCTTGTCCCCGGTGAGGCTCGCTATATAGGACACCGGTTGTGTACGCACCTGCTTTTCTGCCCCGCCCGATTGTGCCGTCGCACACCAAGCATGACCGCCTAGGAAGGCAATCAACACGAAAACGCTCGTCAGTCGCCGCGCGCCCATCTCCGTTCGAGTGTTACGTCGAGTTTTCATTTTCGGCCTCCATGATCAAAACACCTGATCCTATCGCAGAACAAGTCCGATGTGACGTGTCCATCGGAGGCTGACGCTATCACCATGGTCGACCCCTGTCAATGTTTTTTGGGCAGTGGCCGAACTCTAGCCGCCCAGACGGTCCAGCTCTGTCCGGCACATCTGGAGCTGCCCAGGGTCTCTCAATCTGTCGACGGCCTGACGCAGATGTTTGATGGCTTCCGCGGGTCGATCGAGGTAGCGGGCATAGAGCACGCCCAACATGAGTCTCACCTGCTCTACGTGTTCGTAGCTGCTGTAGTGGGCCAGAAAGTTCTCATAGGCATCGGCCGATTCCGCCGATTTGGAGCTGCTCGCGAGATTGTTGGCGATATCCAAAAGCGGTTGTCGGGCCAAGACTTGGGCACTGTCAATCTTCATCAGCTCCAAATAGGCTTCTGCAGCCGTCGATACATTGCGCTGTAACAAACGAGTGCTGATCTCCTTTCGCAACTTCTGGATGGTGGCCTCTTTCTCCGCCTGCTCCGGCGCCTGGGGAACCACCTTGGCCCGGGCATGCCTCCGTTGCCGCCCCCCAACGAAGGGATCCCCCTGCTGTTTCACGGAACCTCGGTACTCCCGCCGTCGGTTCCACCTCTCGATGAGAGCCCAGAGATCGAACTGACTCCGCTCCAGCCAGCCCATCGCCAAACAGACGAGCATCACGCCAATGCCAAAGGCATAGCCGGACAGATGGGCCGTGTAGGCCACGGCTGCCGAAGGGTCGGCAGCAACGTAGTTGTCGAGAATAATCATTTTCAAGGCAATGAACCACAGGGCCGGCAACTCAATCGTGCCAATGAAGAAGAAAAAGTAGAGGACGGTGATCAGCGTCTTGGGATACAAGACCAGGAAGGCACCCGTCACGGCGGCTACGGCGCCACTGGCCCCCAAGGTCGGCACGGGATAGAACATGTCGGTCATCGGGATAGGCTGAACCGCCGTTTGGCCGGCCAGAGCCGTATGACCAATCCCACTGGAAATGGCCGCCAAGAGGTAAAACATCGTGTACTTGGTATTGCCCAGCTTGTCGTTAACGTTGTTGCCGAATATGTACAGAAAAAACATGTTGCCGATGATGTGCATGAATCCGCCGTGCAGAAAGGCATAGGTCAGAAATTGCCAGTAGCGCCACATGGCGGGATAGAGTTGAAGCTTGTCAGCCCAGTTCCGCACCGCCACACCCTCGTGGGGATAGTATGTCAGCAGAAAGGCCAGCACGTTGATCGCTATCAGCGCATAGTTGGCGTAGGGCGTTTGTCGCAGCGAGACATTGGTTCGAATCGGCAGCATTCCTTGGGTTCCCAGATTGTTACGCAACGCGTTACATGGATCGACCTCGCATTCTAATGCGCCGGCCAACCTTCAACAAGTCGGTGACCGACGAGTCGACCAAAAATCGTCCCCTATGAAATAGAAAAGCCTTTATTTCTCTAATCGCTTCCGCTACTTCAGTAGACCAGTCAATAGTTAGGGGCCAATATGCGCCGGAGGCTGGGGATGTTCTCTTAGTCGGCCTGCGCAATTTCAAGATAGGATCTGCTTCAATGGACAAAGAGGTCATCAACCGACGCATTCAAGACATCAGGAGTGAGGCCCGCCGAAAGAAAGTGGGCGTCCTCCTTCTGACCCATCCGGCGAATGTGACCTATGCGACAGGGTTTCAGGGCGAGGACAGTTGGGCGGTGATCGGCCGCCGACAGGTCACGCTCCTCACGGACAGTCGGTATTCGGAGCAGGCGGCCCAGGAGTGTCCTGCCTGCCGCATCCGCGAGCGACAGGGTAGCATGCCGCAGCTCCTGGCCGCCGTTCTCGGGAAGGCCGGGAGCCATGCCAACTTGGCCGTGGAAGACTCGATTTCTGTCGCCAATCTCAAACGCATTGAGAAACAATGGAAGCGACGCGTCAAGTCCGCGTCTGGACTGGTGGAAGGTGTGCGCCAGTGCAAAGAAGAAGAGGAACTTAGGAAGATCAAGACGGCCATCAAGATCGCAGCCCAGGCCTTGGAGCAGACACTGCCCCACATCAAGCCCGGTGTCAGGGAAAGCGGTCTGGCCGGGTTTCTCGACTACCAGATACGGCTGTTGGGCGGGTCCAATTCGTTCGCCACCATCGTGGCCTTCGGTGCCAACGGCTCTCGTCCGCATCATCGACCCGGGAACCGAAAACTGAAATCCCGAGACTCCCTGTTGATCGACTTCGGGGCGAGGTACCAGGGGTATTGCAGCGATATGACCCGCTGTTTTGCCATCGGCAAGCCGACCACGCTCTTCCAGAAGGCATACGCTACGGTACAAAGGGCCCAGGAGGCGGCCATGCGGTCCATTGCGGCCGGTGTCCGACTCACGGAGGTGGATGACGCCGCTCGCGGCCTGATCCGGACATCGGGAATGCCTGTTTATGGCCATGGCACGGGCCACGGTATCGGCCTTGACATCCACGAGGCACCCTTTTTGGGACCAGACGGAGGGGCAACACTCAAGACCCACCAAGTCATCACCATCGAACCGGGCATCTACATCCCGGGAAAACTCGGGATCAGGCTGGAAGAAGACGTCCAGGTGCTTGAAAATGGGCGGAAGATCCTGACCAGGAAGTGTGCTCCCTCTTGGAATCTAGGGTAATTGAAGGTGTCTCAGTTGCGAGATTGGGCGGGGGCCTTAGTAGGTCGTCACTCCTGGCCCCAGAGTAAACTCGTGCGACTTGACGTCGTAGACGAAGGTACCTCGCGACAGGGACTGGATCCACAGGTGGAACCCCTCTGCCCGCAGCGCCGAATCGAACTTGTCTCCGACACGGATCTTGGCCCCGCCATAGTTGAGCAGCGCGTCACGGAGATCTTCGCCGAGCTCAAAAACCTGCTCATCCGTATGTCCCAGCTGCCGCAGGATGACGATCACATCATCCACGGTCAGCCGGATGGCGCTGGTATTGCTCACGGGATGCACGGAGACGGCCAGGTCTGCACTCCGCGCCGGTTTCGGGGTACGCCATCTCCCGCCACACCCCAAAAGATTTAACAAGAGGAGTGCCAGGACGAGTGTGACCAGACACTTTATGGCGTCAGAACGGATTCTCTTTGTTATCAATGGGTATCTCACCGCGGGCGTCCTCAAGATCAATACCGTGACGTAGGACGACGACGTACATTCGGATTGGCATTGGGCAGTCTGCGCCCTAGGTCCCTATTGAAATCGCTCAGGGGTGCGGCGCCAGCTTGATTCGTCACGCCCTGTCCGCCAAGCCTCAAGGGTGATGGCGGTGCAGAGGTGAGAGGCGCCGGATTGGCCATGCCGGGCGCCGGCAGTGGACGATAGACGCTTGGGCCCCGTTCCGGGACGATGCGAGCCGTAATGAATATCGCGACTTCCCGCGCGGTGGAGAGCGTATTGTCGTTGTTGAACAGCTTGCCCAGCAAGGGGATGCGACTGAAACCGGGCGTGCGTCTTGCCTGGATCACGCGGCGATTCTCCGACAATCCAGCTATAGCGACCGTACCCCCATCGTGCACCGTCACGGTGTTCTGCGCGGTGCGTCGCGTCACCACGGGCAATTCACTCTCCGGACCCCTCGGAATACTGTCGCTCAACTCCACGGCGATGATCATGGTGATATCGTTGTTGTCGCTGATATAGGGGATGATGTCCAGCTTCGTGCCGGATTGGATTTCCGCCAACTCCGTCTGTGCAAAGACTTGGTTCCCGGCCTGAGTCGGTGCCGTCAACATGAAATACTCCTCCTTGATGACGTACATCGTCGCCTGCTCACCATCCTGGGCAAGCACCTGAGGATTGGCTATGATCTGAGCCTGACCGTTTTCTTCCATCAGATTGAGAGTCATGTTCAGGGCGTTGGTAAAGGTCCCGTCGGGCGAAAAACCGATCTGCGCGCCCCAGGGCCAACTGCCCCGATAACTTGTCGTACCGGCACCCAACGCGAGAGTGGGCACATTGCGGAACGCGCCGGCCTGCAGAGTGGGCCAGCCCCACTCGATGCCCAGGTTCAAGAGGTTGCTCTTGTCCATGACCACGATGCGGGCATCCAGCAGCACCTGTCGCGGCTTGGCATCTATTGTCTTTAGACTCGCCACGATTTGTTTCAGGACGGCGGGCGGGGCCGTAATCACGGCTATGCGGCCATTCAACTCTCCCTTGACAAAGGGCCGATAGGCGTCGTGCAGGAGACTCACCGCGTTGGAGGCGCTCATGTACTGCAGTTTGACACGCACCACCTCACTCGAATCGATCAGATCCTCCAGCGCCGTCGAATAGACGGGGGAGATGAGGTAGTAGTGGTCGGTCTTCTTCCAGGTCAGCCCGGTCCCGGCCAGCAGAATGTCCAGGGCCAAATCCAGAGGCGTGTTGACGAAATCGCCCGAAACACTCGGCGGAATCACGGTGGCACCGATAATAATGGGAATCTCAGTTTGAATAGAAAAATCCTGTAGAACGACTGCCAGGTCCTCGGCGGTCGCTGTGTATGTCACGACAGGCCCCAGTGAGGAACTCACAGGACTCCTGGGTCCGCCCAGATCCGGTGGCGTTGAACTGTCTGTGAACGACGGCCGACGCCGAGAGGTAACACGCAGACGCTCTATTTCGGCCAACGCGGCCTCCAATTGAGCACTCATCGCTTCGTCGGCGCCAGTGGTCGCTGCCGGCGGTGTCCCTGCGTCCGCTCCCACTCTCTCCGTTGGCGGCAGACCCCCAGTCACTAGTCGTGTTGGATCCTCGGGCAGGAAGGGCGCCCGATCAGGGGGCAGCGGTGGAAACACCGAAGGAGCAGAGACGTCACCCGGTGGGGGCGCAATCGGGCCCGTCTCATCGATGTCCTCGATCACATCGACGTAGACGCTATCCCCAAACTCAATACCAGCCTTGAGAAATGAAATCGAACCCGACCAACCATAGGGCACTTCGACGGTAAACTTGCCATCAACACCGCTGAGCATGGAGGTGCCTCCATTGTCGGCGGTCACCATCACCTGCGGCAACGCCTCCCCGTCGGCGTCCAGTAAGATATCGGTAATCTTCATCATCTTGACCTCTCCCTTAAAGTCGACGGTCAAGTCCCTCTTGAGCCCAAACACTTCTTTTTGCAGCGGCATGAAGGTGTGCCCTGGTTTCGCCACCTGAAGCTTGCCTTTCCAGTTATAGGGCAGGGAAATGCGGTAGCGTCCCTCCGCGTCGGTCACCGTGTTCTTGGGATCACCCAAGCCCAGCTGGACGTCTACATCGGACATGGGGCCATCCTTACCCGTCACTCGGCCCGACACGATGAACTCCTTCTCCGACGCCTCATAGTCCTGTTGCAGCTGTGGCGTGCCCACGTCCTCGTAGAAGCGGTAGGGAGGGTCGAATTGCAGCCCCTCTTTCTTGGGTGTCACCGTGGCGCCGAAGCCATACTCGACTTCGACCTCATAGTCTCCGGCCGCGTCGCTTCGGACCGTGGCGGGGAAGCCCTCCAGCAACACGTCCCGTTGCCTTCCGGTATTGCCACGAATGACATACTTCACTTTCTTCGCCTTGAAGACGTCGCTCTTGTGCCGGGTCAGACGGTTGAACGCCACCCCGGGCGGGTCGAACTCATATCCCTCCTTTGCCAGCATCATGGTGCCCGAGTACAAATAGCGGACCTCGCAGGTGTATCTCCCGCGGCTATCGGTGTACACCGGCTGACCGTGTCGGTCCAGCATCCCGGTCAGTTCGACCCCCTCGATACCGGCGACCGTACCGGTGAGCTTAATGAATATCTCTTGGGCAACAAATGAAGGTATCGTCTTGTCCGACTTGATCTTTGTTAGGGAAAACTTGGGAGGTGTGAAGCGATAGCCCTCCAGATGGGGCGTGAGCTCGATGTTTTGCCCATGGTTGACCTGGGCGGCGAAGTCCCCTCCAGGCCCCGAGAGGACAGCCCCTCGGAGCCCCCTGATTTCAACACCCCCGATGCCGACGTTTCCCGTCACACTGTACTGAATCTGGGAGGCGTAGAAGTCTTGTCCCAGTTGGGGCGAGACCACCTGATCGTGGCGGATACTGGGCGGACTAAACTCATAGCCCTCCATCAGCGGCGTGACCGTCGCCGACCACTCATGGTCTACCTTGAACCGGTAGCGACCGCTGGGATCTGTCTTGACGGGACCGGCAAAACCGTCAAGAACGACGCCCGCGATGGGTGAGCCATTGATGGTGATCGTCCCGGAGACTTCATAGGTACTCTTGGCGGGCCGAAAGGTCTGGCTGGTGTCGGCCCTCACATTTTCGTAGGACTTGTCGGGCGGCGTAAACTCATACCCCTCCTTCTGCGGGGTCACGACACCGGACCAGCCATAGGGCACCGCGACCTTATAGGCCCCGCCGTTGCCGGGGTAGACGGGTTCGGGAAACCCCTGAAGCACGACGCCGTCGATGCCAACAGACCCGGAAATCATGAAGGTCTGCAGCTTCGAGACAAAACTCTCCTCCGAAGGCCCTCTGACGGGTCCAATGCGGCGACTCGAGGGCTGAAAGGTATATCCTACCAGGGTGGGCGTGATCGTGCCGATCCAGCCGTAGTAGACGTCAACCGAAAACCAGCCATCCTGATCCGTGACAACGGTCCCTGCGTACTGAGGGAATCCCCTGAGCGTGACACCGGGCTCACCGACAGAGCCTGAGATCGTATACGTCTTTCTGGTGCCTACCACTGCGTGCGCATCGGTGGCGACCAGCAAGACGCAGCCTATCAGACTACTGCCTGCCAAGAAGGTTCCGATAAGTTTCCTTATCATGATTCAACGTCCCTTTCTATCACCGGTAGAGGGCACTCCACCGCCACATCCTCTCATTTCGTATCGGCAAAGCCTTTGCGCACGTTAACAAAATAAACATACCAGTATATTATCTATCCCCTGGAACCCTCTCTCTGGATGCCAACTCGAAACTTCCATTATCGCTGGGGAAACAGAACGGCGCGCTCGACGCCATCCTGCCTAATAAAGATCTCGATGGTCTTTGTCTGCACGACAGGCACCGCATTGGCACCCAAGATGAATGACGCTTCCACGCGGTAGGTACCCGGAATTCTCCTGGAAAAGTCCAGCTCGCGACTAAAAACTCGTCTTTCAAAGGGGAGCATGATCGCATCGCCCTGTTGGCCGTTCTGGAGCCGGTCGTAAGACACCTGCTCACCGGCACCGGCGCCTCCGTCGAGCAGATACAGAGCCACCATACAGGTGGGCTCGATATGGATGAGGCTTTGATTCTCAAAGGTCGCCACCACATCAAACTTGGAGTCACCCGTGGCCTCAATCTTCAATCCTCTCTTTGCTACATTGGCGGTCGCCTGTACGGTCTTGTCCTTGACGCAGACATGGGCATTGATGACTCCGGCCAGTGAGTCATCGCCATAAAAACCAACCAATCTGAGGTTGGCATAGTACGCACCCGGATCGTAACCCCATTGAGGCAGCCTCCGCCTGTCCGGCATTCTCAGGAAAAGCCGCAGATTGCGTTTGGAGAACGCTCTCACTACCAATTCCGACGGCTTGATACTGAGCCATTCGGCGCAGGACAAGTCATCAAGCTTTTCGCCAGTGCCCAAGGCCTTGTTGGCCAGGGCCTCGGGAACGAGAGCGTAGGACTTGATCGTCACCGGCTCATCGGCATTGTTGAATACGGTCACGACCGCCGATGCCGCCCGCCCAGGCGCTATCTCCATCTCGACCTGAGGAGGCTCCAGCCGAATGGCCGCCTCCCTGCGTGCCAGACCGCCACTGCCCCCTGGTCCCACATAGTTCACGACCCGACTGATCGATCTAGACAGCCTGCCATCCACATAAAGGGAGGCCTTGATCCGATAGGTCCCCGTCGGCAGGTTCTTGTAAATGTCCTCAGCCAATTTCAGACGGGAACCCGGTATGATACCCACAGTATCGAAGACAATATTCTTCTTCACCAGCCGCGTCTTGTCGTCTTTCAGTAGCTGGATCAACTGGGCCACCCCTACGATCTGGCCATAAGTGCCGCCCGTGTTTTTGACCCCCACTGTGACAAGAGTCGTTTCCGGCGCCGTTCCGTTCGCGGGAACATATTCCAGCCCTGCATCCACCAAACTGATTCGTTTGGGAAGGGCTCCGCCTGCGATCGTGATCAGAACGGGTACGATAAATTCGTAGCGCACCACCACACCCGTTTGATCGGGGCGTGCCTCCAGACTGGCCACAATGGCTGCCGTATAAAACCCCCGCACAGCCGCCGGCACCGTGATGTTAACCGGGATGAGGTTCCTGTCCATTATTGGAACCTCGACCAGTCCATTATTGGGTAGATCCGCCAGTCGAATCCAATCTCTACAGGACCTGTGTTCCCCGAGATCGATCACCTGAGCTGCATCCAAGGGGTCGTTGGGATCTATGGCGTTCCAGGTACCGGATTCCGTCTGCAGCAATTCGACGACGGAGACCCTGACATATTTCGTCTCATCCCGGCCCATGTTTTGCAGAACAATCTCGGTCCTAATCCGCTCCCGGGGCACCGCCGAAATCTCGTAGACCATCGGCTGGACCATGAACTGCGCGTGGATGGACTGCGTGAACAACAACCCGACCAAGACGGCCCCCAGGGCCGACTCCATTGCTTTACTTCCACACCCACGCCGAGCACTCTTCTCGGACCCATTGGGTTCTGGGTGTGTTGACACCTTGGCTCCATAGGGCCATCCCATCGACACACCATTCCGGTCGTGTTCAGAATTCACAGCTCTCTCCTAAAGCCAAACGGACCAAGCATTTAAAAGACTAGGAAGAGACCAGAGACCTTCTCTGCACACTACCCCATCCTAATCAACGGTTACTGTTTCATTTTCGGCAAATTACCATCCGTACTTGCCAACAAAACCCGCCCTTTAAGCTTGTAGCCGTTTCACTTCCCCTCAAGTAATATACCACCCCATAATGATAAGACGAAAGACTATCTTGTAGTAAACGTTTCTTTATTATACCCATACTACTATATATAAGTCAACCAACTTTTCTAATTTATTGGAATACTTAAACATGCATGTCGATCACACGCACCTCGGCAATCCTCATCCCGGGATAAGGACTGAACTGGCCCGTAGCGACCTCTTCCCCCCGCACACAGATCTTGGCGACATTGAGGCCTTGCTCAACGATGGTGTCCCCTCCCAGCACCGAGACGTCGCTTTGGGACCGATCCCTGCCCGACTTGCCGCTTCCCTCAACCACACCCACGGCAGAGACAAACGCCATCGCCCCAGAATGGGCGTGCACGCCGAACTCCTTCGACCCCAGACCTCCAGAACCCGAGGAAAAAAGAAAAAAGGAGGAATGGGTCATTTGACCCATCCTCCCCATCTCAATCACATATTCATTCTGAATTCGCGACCGAACAATCTCAGTTGAACTCGTGCTTAACGTCAGGCAATAAATCTATGGGCTGCCCTGAGGAACCACCTGGATGGTCACCTCGGCAACCACAACGTCACTATCGCCACCCTGCAGCTTGGCGATATTAACCTTCTCACCTTTCACACAGATTTGGAGGCTCGTGTCGCCCACATGAATGTGGGCCGAGCTGCCACCATCCAAGCTAACACTCCAATCACCACCGGACCCGAGGTTTAGCGGGTCTTCCTTGATCGTAGCAGTGAGCGTGGCGTCAAAGTTACTCTCGACATCAGTCGTGATGCACCCCACATAGGTCTTGTAAGGATCGGAGGCGCTTGTGTCTTGGGTAACCTTGATGCAATCTGTGTCCTTGATCTGGATGAAGTATCCGACGTCCAGACACACCTCGATAGTGGTCACGGTCACCTTCGCATACCTTGTTGGCCAGTCGTGGACCTTGATATTTGTAAAAGTGTCACCAGCGATGGCAGGGAGCGCGATCGCCAGCACAGCAATTGCGATTAGACTTTTCTTCAACATCTTCTTTTCCTTTCTTAACCTACGCCCTGGTACTGCCGATATGGCGATACAAGGACCAACCTCAACTTTATCATCCAGACACCGAGTCTGAACAATACTACGTTTTGGGTAATTGAAACCACGTCACCGATTTCGTTTCGGGCTTACCCAACCCTCACTCCATCGAAGCCCTCATCCGCAGCCAACGGTCGCAACCCCTTAACCAAAGATCACGTCATCCGCCACTTTTCACCTGCAGGGCAGGCTATGGCCCACAGATGTTTCGCAGGCTGCCGCCTGCCCGTTGCCAGTTTTCTCAGCACCACACCTCCTTTCGACCCCTTCCCTTAAAGGGGATAATCTCAACGAGTAGCAACCATGCCATAAGTCCTGGGTACTAAACAAATTAAGATTACATTGCGATACCGACACCTACGTACAAAGCCAATTCTAAGGAGTCGCCATGACCTGAAATGCCACTACTCCATGGTACCTACCTGCAGGGTAGGTCTGCAGATTTCGCACAGCAAATCCCAAATCGATCGCCACGTGTACACCGCTGGCGGGCGTCGCCTGCGTCGAAGCGGTCACCGATACCGGCCTCGGACCGACCTGCACACCATTGACCACAACAGACACGTCCTCAGGGCGGATGCGGAACCCATTACGATCGACAAAACCTTCGAAGGAGATACCTACCTCATGGGGACAGTTTGCCAGGACGTGAAGATCCAATGTCGTCTCTGATCTATACATTCCTAAGGACCAGGCACTGTCAAGCTTGATGGACCTGGCGTTGACAGAGATGGCAACTGCAGGAGCAGCGCCCCGGAACGACATAGCGAGCGTCGTCTGCCCGAAACACAGGACCGCCATGAAACCTATTACCAGCACACCATTTGGCACATACCTTCGCATCAACACGATCCCTCATCCATTTAGGAATAGCTAATACTTACCCAAATTCAATTTTCCAAAGAGCGAGCTTCCCTACTAAGCAGTCATCGAATCCTGCCGTGATTCGTTATCCTGCCACACCGGACGACAGACAAAAGGCTCAAGAGCTATATCTCCATATGGCATTATAATCCAATATACCACCTAACCATCCTAATGTAAACTATATTTGGCCTACTAAACCTATTTTAATTTCCTAACAACATAATATTCTCAATGTATTATTATCCATAATACCATAACCTTCAATATATATTCTCGTGATAATTTTAATTCATCTCATATCCCCCAAAAACCCAGGAATTTCACACAATTGGTGCGTTTTTTTTCCTATCCAGGAGTCGAGTTGGTGAGTCTCCAATGAAATCAAGTTGACGCGGAGCCCATTCCGAGCGATTCCCTCAGGAAAAGGCTGTGTGGTGGCAGTAGGGCAGATTGGAGGACAACCGGGAGCCAGGCTCTCGCTGTGATTCAGCAAGACTCCCACAGGGACCATCCCAGGCTCTGTCTGAAAACCCCGTCGTCGGCCCGAGAGCGGGCAGTTTTTTCGGCTGGCAAAGACGGCGAAGCAGGCGATGTTTGTTCTATCGCCGATGCACCCGGATGCAGCCAGGCGAAAAAAGGGCCGCTCGAAGCCAGATCGGGATTTCAGACAGGGCCTTGTAGCACTCACGCGGGAAGATCGGCCGGCCGCCAGGTGTCGTGTTCCTAAGCCCCAAATACCTCGGCTTGGAAAGTCAAGAAGGTCGCGTTTTGTCGCCACTGCCCTGATGCCAGGCCAGCCTTCTGAGATAGCTGCGATAGGGTCTCCTCAAGGGTCCACCCTTGCTCCGGGGCCACTTGGGGCAAGAAGACCGCACGCAGTTTGTCCTTCTGCAAGATGATGCCATCAACGCCCAAGCGAATATCCCGATAAGAATCCATCTCCTTTGGGACGGTGAGCGCAGATATTTCGATGTGCAGATCCGACAGCTCCACAAGGGACACACGGGCAAAACGACGATCATTGACCGCCGCATTGACCGCGTTGCTCATCACCGACCGATAGAGGGGTTGGCAGGGCAAGACGTCACCGATGCACCCCCGCAGGCGCGTGCTGCGCGTCAAGGTCACAAAAGCCGCCCGTTTCGACTGCAGCGCCGATCCAATGGGGATCCCCAGTGTTTGGGCCGCAGGCTCCTCCTGATGGGTCAAGTAGTACTCAATGGTCCGTCGGGCCAACCCCAATAGGGTAGCCTTGTCTCCGGACGACAGCGATGTGGCGGTCTCCACTGTTTCATCCTTGAGCGGGCGTCGACCACTGACCTCGTATCTGTGCCGACAGATAACTCACGGAATTCCGATAGTCGCCCATGAGCTGACCTGAGGTCGTATATTCGACAAGGTGGCAGGTATGCGTAGGCTCTAGCATAGACAGCAGGATCGCAATCGGCACGCGACCACAAATCGTGGCCCCGGTTTCTTCTTGATAACGCACAAAGGCCGGGGCATCCAGTGCCTCGATGTGAGCATAGGCGCCCAGATCCAGAGTCCTAAGATTGCTGGCGATGTCGTCCAAAAAAGGTACATACTCAAACCGCGGCCCATAGTGTGTGAAGTCGGAACTGACCACCATCAACGTATCCTGATCCAACAGTCCCTTCAGAATCGCCGCCACCCGCTGGCTGCTGGCGAGCGAGAGCTGACCTGCCACGATCGGGACCAATCGAAAATCGGCAAAGAGATGCTGCAATAGGGGTAGTTCAATTTGGACGCTGTGCTCCCCCCGATGGGCCAGAGGGATGTGCTCAAACCCTGGTTGTGCCACCAGAGTGTCCACGAAGGTCTGATCCAACGCTATCTCTCCCAAGGGGGTCGCATAATGACTCACATCGGGGAGACTGCAGATTCCAGGCATCGACATCCGGTGGCTGGGCCCGATGACAACGATCCTACGGTATTGGCGTCTTGAGCCGGCCAATGCCTTGATGGCCGTAGAACCCGAGTATTCATACCCGGCGTGGGGCAAGATCACGGCGATGACGTCATTGAGCGGCTCGGAGTCGAGACCTGCAAGGAAACCGTCCAATTGTTCTTTCAGTCGCGCCGCATCGGCCGGATACCAATGTCCGGCCAGCGTCGATCGAAGCACCGTCTTTCTCGCCCCTGCCGCCGTAGTACGACTCCTTTCCCTGCCACTGATACTAGAAGGCTGGATGGTCAAGCCCATGATCGGGCACTGTCCTCTAGACCCAGTGGGAAACACAAAGCGTTATCCTATAAGAGCGGCAGTTTACGCACAAGAGTCTTGGCGTGGCCCATCTTTTGAGGACAGATTCGATTCGAGCACGTACCGAGGTATTTTCAGCCGGACGGTCCACTGGCCGGTCAGCCCGCTCCGCCTCCTCTGAGGGCGCTATAAAGCCGCTACGCCGATATTCCGATAGAACCCTGACAGAAACAGGGTGTATGCTGTTAAGTATCTGATTCGGTGCAACCCAAGATGAAAACTGCCCGCTTGACTGACCTGGAAACAGTGGATCGCCACCAAAACAGACAGAAAAACTTCTCTCTGAAGGGCCGCCTCCAGAGCTTGCAGTGTGCACTTAGTGGCCTGAGACTCATGATTCGGTCTCAGCACAATGCCTGGCTGCATGCCTTGGCCTCCGCCACAGTCATTGCCCTGGGCTATCTGCTCCAGATATCGAGAAACGACTGGTGCTGGTTGGTCTTGGCGCTGGTCGCAGTATGGACAGCCGAGGCCATGAACACGGCCTTGGAGCTTTTGGCCGATGTGGCCTCACCCGAGTTTCATCCCCTGGTGGAGAAGGCCAAGGACGTGGCGGCGGGTGCGGTCCTACTCTCCGCAATCGGTTCCGTTGTTATCGGCCTGCTGGTGTTCGGCCCCCATCTTGTCGACTTGTTGTGAAGTCGTGCCCCCATGGCGGAGGTCGCAATGGATGCCCCTAACAGAAGCAGAGGTCGCGGGTCAAGACGATCAGTTGTCGGGGTAGGCTTTGTCGAAAAACTTGCTCGTCGGCCCGAGAGCGAGCAATTTTTTCGCCGGGCAAAGACGGCGAAGCAGGCGATATTGGTTGTATCGTCGATGGAGCGAGATGCAGCCAGGCGGAAGAAGGGCCGCTCGAAGCCAGATCGAGTTTTTCGACACAGCCTCAGTCTACTCCTGTTGCTGTGGATGCTTGATACGTCTCAGGCAAGTGTTCTGATACGGCCCATGTTGGTCTCATATGAGGCGACGCCCGGCACTGTGTCCCAAATTACAATCCTGCTCGAGAACAGGAGTCCGACGGCAACTCAACGGGTGGCCATCAGGATCGTAGAACTGCTCCAGAACGAATCAGGTAAGTACTATCCGCAGGACCCCTGTAGCCCGGATCCGAATGTTACAGTCGATCTAAGTCATCGGGCGACGTGCAGAGAATGGCTCTCGTTTTCAGACCGTCCGGATAGGATCGAGGTCGAAGCCGGCGCCACGGTGACACTATCTCTGTCCATCGACACGCCGGCCCAGGCCCAAGGTTTCTACTGTGCAGCCGCCATCATTGCGATCATGCCCAAGACCCAGACCTCGCTGATCACCGCGCGGATTGACTATGTGATCCCCATCCTGATCGAAATCAAGGACAGACCGGGACGCCGTCAGATTGACCTGGTGGATGTGGGACTGCGGAGACTTGGGACCGAGTCAGACACTCGCACCACGGTGCAGATGGTGGTACACAACAACGGACGCACCTACAATCGACTCAAAGCGTCCGCGCGGATAAGACCCTTCTCAGAAGACCACCGTCACACCCCTGGAGAGGAGATTGAGATCAAGGAACTTAGCATCATTCCCGGCTCCAGACTCAGGCTGGAAACGAAATTACCCCATCATCTCACCCCCGGCCGCTACCTGGTCACCGGCCGTCTTTCTGTCGATGGGGGCCCCGCCTTTACCCTCGAAAAAGAGGTGCGACTGACCGAGTGAATTTCGCGACGCCGGATTGATTTTAGAGATCGGCAAGAAAACAGCGGCTTCCGTGGTACGATCCTGGCTGCGAGAGCAGCGTTATTAAAGAACCACGAAATAACTTACGATGCGGACGTGAGCAGCACTTTCTCAGCTGGCGCCAGGTGTGTGGGCTGGGAAGTAATCAGTAATCAGTGATCAGTCGTTAGCCCAACCGATTACTGACTAACCGCTCACTGGCTACCGATTACTGAATCCCTTGCCGTCAGTCGGTGAGCTTAATGGGGCAGCCCAGACTCCGGGGATCGGCGAAGATGTTTTTCGTTTCGTCCACGCGGTTCTGAACGCAGAGACAGACAGCGCCTGCGCGGCCTCCCTGGAACCAGTGCTCGGTGGTGGGTGTGATCGTAAACTGTTGTCCGGCATCCAAGGGGATTTCGTGACGCGCCGTGTAGTAGGCCTCCTTGCCGGACGGAATCAGGATGTGGGGGTTGTTTTCAGGACCGGGAACATACACCTTGGCCTGCCCATGGATAACGCGGATCGTCTCCTCTTTGCCTTCTTCACCCTCGTGAGGGGGGTGCATGTGTTGGGGTAGGGTCTGCTTGGGCAGCAATACCAACAGCGTGGTCCGCAGGCGCGGCGACCGCAGTAGGTCTACAAAGGCGAAGCCTTCCATAAGGACGTTTCCCAGTCCGAAATCGTTGACTGAGAGCGCCTGCCACTCCTGTTCCGTCAGGACCCATCCCGATCGGCGTATCAAGGTCTGTGCCTCTTCCTTGGCGGTGTTGCGTTGTCGGGTATTCATCGTGCATCCTCTATAAGGAGAACAGATTGGTCTCGATAAACTTCCATGTCTTCAAGAAGTCACCTCCCTGTATCAGGGACTTGAATTCATCCCTATCGAGCGACATCAGCTTGTTCCAGACCTTCGTCGTCAGCCGGGAGTTGGCCTCGAAGGTCCCTTTGATGTCCCATCGTGTCGGCGAGGTATCGGAGGTCACATAGTCGCTATACTCATATTCCTGAAGATAGTAGAGGAATTCGGCATAGGCCAGCAGGTTATCCGCCCCCGCCATCAAGTCCCAATCCCACTTGGCGTTGTTGTCATTGATGTGGACGTAGTAGGGGAAGCGGCTGTTCGCCAAGAGAGATAGCACCTCCGCCGGGTTCTCCTGGCCATATTTCGAATGTCCGTAGTCGAGCGTAATGCCCATGGGGTCGATGCCGATATCGTTCAGGAGGCAGAGGGCCTTACTGGCCGTGTCCACAAAGCATCGGCCCCGCGTTTCACTCGGCTTATACTCTATGAATAAGGGAATTTCGGTGCAGTAGCACCCCGCCTCACCCAGGCCATCGACCATATAGGTCCACATCTGCGCGTAGTCACAGTTGAAGCTGAATTCATAGCCGTCCCCCAGGGGGCAGCAGGTCACTTTATTGGCCCCGACGGCCACGGCAAAGTCTTTCGATTCCTTGATGAAGCGAATCGCCTTGTCCCTGATTGATTTGTCCGTCGAACTCAACCCGCCCTGACGAAACTCGGGCTCCGCCTTCACGTTGACATTCACCGCAGAGACCGCGAGATCGTACTGCTTCAGGAGGGCCTTGGTAGCCACAGCGTCCTTGACTTCATAGGGATAGATTATCTCAACCGCTTCAAATCCCTCCATCTCGGCCACGAGCTGAAACTTCTCTTCTACCGTCTTGGGTTCGTTGTACTCGTGAAAGCGATCCTGGGTACGACCCAGGAACGCGGTGATCACCGAGTGTTGGGGTGCATTCATATGTTTCATTCCTTTTTCCTGAGACAATGTATAAAATGATGCGGCGTTGCGCATCTGCCTACTCTAGTTCACTCTCTGATTCCTTGATCTTAGGCGTGTTCGCGTCGGTTGACGCGGCCGGCTTATTTGCTGCCAACATTGCGGCCTTGTTTTTCTGGAACCCCGAGTACAGGTTGTAGCCGATCGCTCCCGCCAGGAGCGCCGTGCACACCGTGATTAGGGCTATGAATCGAGCCCGGAGTGCGGCGGGAGACAGCCGGCGATCGTTGACACGGTTCGGGTTCATGATACACCAACAGAGGATGGCGACCGCGTTGATGCTGATGGCCAGTGCGAAGAAGGTGTTCGCGCTGCCGGTCTCCTTATCTAACAACAACGGGAACAAGAAGGCACTCAAAGCAGCGCCGATGTTACCGACCATGTTCATAGCGCCGGAGACGGCTCCGGAGTTGGCGCCACCGATGTCGTTGCAGAAGGCCCAACTCGGGCTGAGCGTCATGTCCACGCCAAACGTCGCCAGGCCGAAGCACGCCACGAACCAGAGCAACCGGGCATTGTCGGTGGCTAGGAAGCCTAAACTGTCAGTTTGAATGGCGGCCAGCAGACCTAGGATGCCCAAGGAAAAACCGGTAATCGCAGTACAGCGGCGCGAGCCAACATGATAGCCCTTATTGTAGAGTCCCGTCACCATGGAGCCGGCAATCCAATTGGCAAATGCGGCAAAAACCAAGGGTACGGCTGCGTAGTAGACCGCATTTTCGAGATTCGGCCACTGACTTTTGATGTAGGAGGGCAACCAGGTCAGACTGATGAAGAAGGTGACATTGCTGGCAAAGTATTGCAGCATCGCGAGGGACATATTCGACGACGTGAATACTTCCGCGAAGGAAGCCTTGACCGCCTCTTTGAAATCTTCCGTACGCCCTTTCTCAATGTAGTCTCGTTCCGCCGGGCTGACGCGTTTGTTGTTCAGGATCGTCCCGGAACCAGAGCAGCCAGACAGTGGCCCATACGATGCCGATCAGTCCGTTGATCACGAACATGCCGCGCCAGCCAATCCAGGGGATGGCTATCAGCCAAGGCATTAGAAACAACGACAGGGCCCCGCCCAACCGACTTCCGGAGAAGTTGATCCCGTGGGCGAGCCCCCGTTCCTTGACGGGCAGCCAGCGATAGAAGGCCACTGTCGCGCCGGGAAAGGCCCCGGCCTCGCCCACGCCGAACAGGAACCGCAAGACCAATAATTGTCCTGCATTCATCGCGGCCCCAGTCAGAGCCGTGAAGCAACTCCAGACCGACACCACAATGGTCAGCGACTTGCGTGCGCCAAATCGATCCGCAATCCATCCCGAGGGTATCTGAAAGAGGGCATAGCCCACCGCGAAGATCCCCAGAATGAGTCCCCACATCTCTTTCGAGATGGAAAGGTCCTTCATCATGCTATCGGCAGCCGTGGCGATGCAGGCCCGATCCATGTAGGTGTTGAAACTGTGAAAGAAAAGGAGGGTGACCAGGACAAATCGTTGGCGACTCTTCCGGGAATCCGTTTTGTTCATGCAACTCTCCAGAGGGCGATCCTCGATCCTGGCCCTGGTTGTCAATCAGGCCGGACCCAGGCTCATCTAGACGATCCCTGTCTTCATGGAATGACACCTAGCCTGCAGAACGGTTGGCCGGCAATTAGCGACTCAGCGACAACGTATCCCGATCTGTGCAAGTGACTCTTGAGTCGTTGCTCCGCCAAATCGCCGTCGCCCTGTTCAATCGCCTCGATGATGCCAAAATGCTCAGGCAAAGTTTCGTGGGGTGACCTGATCGGACCCCTGCATTGCTTTTTGAATCCAAAAATCAATTTTCATCGTACTACACTCCCCTGTCGGCGTCGAGAGCGATGGTAGAGTCCGCAGGCTCGTACTCGGTGATCACTGACCCCTCTAACATGGGGTATAATCGCCGTTATCTATTTGATCTCAATTTTCGCGCTAGCCAGGCGAACCATTGGCGAGCCATCGCAAGGGATCGGCGCCTAACAGACCGTCGCACCCGACATGGCTGGCAGTCTTTGATGTGGTGCTGTATGGAAAATCGACGATGAAATCTATCGCAAGGGCAACAGGTGCCCGCCGGATTCTTTTTTGCTGGCTCTTGGTGCCGCTGCTAATAGGTGTAGCGCAAACAGCGCAGGACCATTCGGAGTCCAGCTCGGCAGCAACCCGTGAGGCGCCGACACCTATCGATGCAGACACGTTGGAAGCGTTCCTTGATCCGCTCGTC
>JADFMM010000226.1 GCA_022563885.1 Planctomycetota bacterium
CCTGCGCCGGATAATGTCACGCATGGAATGAGAGAGCTGCAGGACTGGGAAGAGCCTCGACACAGGGAAGAAGACTCACCTTAGGCCGAACTCACCGCGATCGAGAGCGTCGTTGGCCCTGTCTGATTCGCCGACCGGTCGGCGAAATGCGTTCGCGGCGTTTTTTCTGGGTAGTTGGTAGAATCGACTCCGGCATCTGGCCTGGACTAACGATTCTGATGCTCTGGATGACGGGCAGGTTTTCTTGCAAGAAGGTGCGGGTAGCCGGTCGAATCGTCGTGGGTGTCTCAATGTGCAGCTGACGTAACGAGGGCAGTCCGGTCAAGTGTCGTAGGATTTGATCGTCGAAGTTGCCGTGCAAACGCAACGATTCAAGTTTAGGCAGGCCTTCGAGATACGCTAGGCTATCGCCGGTTGAAAAGGTCAGGCCCAAAACGAACAAATGCTTCAATTGCGTGAGGCAGCCGAGATACTCGAAAACGCCTTCGTCGATGGGGCCGTTCTCTAAGATTAACCACTCAAGTTGGTGTAGTTTACTTAGGAATCGCAGATCAGATTTATCGAGAGATCGTCCTTGCAACACCAGGGTCTTCAGATTCGTCAGGGACGAAAGGTCCAGCGGCGACATCTGCTCCTTGGAAGGGATCTGACCATAGTTAGACACATCCAGGGTCTGTAGGTGTGTTAGGGAACTCAGTTGATTCAATCCCTCTTTCGTAAAGCCAGAGTCCCAATTGGATAGAGTCAAGTGCTCCAATGAGCGCAAGTGACCAACGGAGGCCAAGCCACGGTCGGTAATACTCTCTCCGGATATACTGAGATCCTTGAGGTTCCTCAGGTTTTCAAGGTAGGCCAACTCTGAATCAAATCCTTCGGTATGAAGTCGCTCCAAGGAATGCAGGGCTCCGAGGTGGGCGAAAGGGGTGGGGTCAGTGTTTCCCTCTCGATGCACCAAATTGACACGCAGCTCGCGAGGACGCGGCCAGGTTTCCAGCTCGGCAATGGCCTCCCGTGTGAGGCTGACACCGGTGAGAGTGTCAAGGTGCGGCATATCGATCAACATGCGTACACTGGTGTCGCTGAGTTCTGCATAGAACAGGCGGAGTTTTCTTAGATGTGGCAGGTTCTTCAAGTGGGCTATCCCTGCGTCGGTGAAGTCGGTGCGGGCGCGGATGAAGATCAACTCCTCCAGAGCCACGAGCTTGCCGATCGAGACCAGTGCCTGATCCGTGAATCGATAGTTTTCTCCCCACAGCGTAAGAGCCTTGAGTTGGGAACACCCTTCCAGGTAGCGGAGATGGCGATCGGTCAGCCCACTTTCCCCCCACAGGCTCAGCCGTTCCAGGCGAGGTAGCGTCGCCAGGTTGGCCAACCCGGGACCATGGAGGCGGCCCATGCGTACGCGTAGCCAGCGCAAACTTGGCAAATGGCGGAGATGCTTGAATCCCGCATCGGTGGCTCCAGTCCATAGATCCAGGTATTCCAAGGCCGGCAAGTCCTGCAGCACGGCCAACCCTGCGTTACCCAGTGATAATTCCCGTTGCAGTTTCAGGGCTCGGAGAGAGGATAGTGACTTGAGAAGCGGTGCCTGTCGATTGGTTATTCCTGTGTCTACGAGTGAGAGGATCTCCAGACCTGTCAGATGAGAGATCGGCTCTAGGACGCGGCGGTCGGCATCCGAGCGACGGACAAAAGCCGAGACGTCGAGTCGGTAGAGGTCCTCCGGACCCAGCGCTAAGAGCCCGGACAGATCGTTTGGACCCTTACGGGACCCGTGCTGATATGCGTAACGGCTCAACTCCGACATCCGCCGAAAGTCTTCCGGTTGGGGTTCGAGACCAACGGATAGCTTAATGTTGCCCTCCGCGGGCACGGCCACGTCTCCCTGCGCCAGGGCTAAGAAGTCCCAGTCTCCGCCCATGGCCACTCTCTCTGAGTCCAAACCCAGCGGTAGGCTGAGATCGCGGCCTAGCTCAAGATAGTGGCTTCCCAAATGGGGATCTTCAAGGAAGAGGTTCCCCAGGAACTGATCCCTGGGGAAATGCAGTACTTTTGACTTGGCTGCGGGGAAGTCGGCTGTGCGCTCTACGGCCATACCCGCATGGGTCCACACCAGCAGGAGGATCGTTAGCCGGCAAAGACACTGTGACATCAACACGTTTTGAGACATAGTGTTCCCCAATCAAACACCGAAGTGCGATATCGTATTATTCGGAGAGTGCCGCCAATTTCCAGAGGTCATCCTCCTGGACCAGCCGGGCGCGCAGTGGCACGGATTCACCCGGATACCACTCTTTGCCTTGCCGCGTAAATGCGGTTTGCGCCATGGCCGTACAGGCAACCACAACCATGTCGCCTTCTCGACGGGGGTTTCCTACCTGGACCGGTAGGCCGAGATAGCGCAGATAGGGACTCGCGGCAAGGTCCCCGGCATGCGCGGCCAACCATTGAGTCCATGCTTCCCGATCCCCTTGATCAACCAAGGTCAAAAAGCTGAGCACCGCAGCGCGGGGGGTACTGAAGTCCACCCTGTCCGTGGTTTTCGGCGTAGGCAGAGCGTCCCCCTGCGGGACTTGTCCTCCTCCGAGAGCCCCGCCCATCATTACGACGCTCCACATTCGCAATTGTGTGGCAACTGACTGAACGGATACTTGGGACTCTGCAGGCCTCGACCGGGAGCGAGAGTGGTAGACGTAACCTGCGATCGACACCACGCCCACCAGGGCGGCTGTGGTTAGGGTGGCCTTGACTGCCCAGGCCTTGGTCAGGCCGGCCACCATGCCTGCCGAACCTGCAGCGATACTGCCGGTCCCCACCATGGCCAATTTGCTCAGCTCGCCCATCACCGCGTCCGGCACGGCCTGCACACTGCTCTCCATCAACATCGTGCTCAGCGCCGCTGCCCCAGCCGCCAGAGCGCCCGGGCGTTTGAGTATCCCCCTGAGCTGGCTAAGGCCGTCGTTGATGTGACGTGAGACCGTCGCCTGGGAAATTCCCCTGTCCCTAGCGATTTGTGTCCCGGTTTTCCCCGCCATAAAATGGTCCAAAAGCATCGCTCTTAACGGACGATTCAGTTTCTCCAGGGCCTTGTCCACATGGCCGGACAACCCCTGCCAGGTCTGGACCTCTGCGGAGTGATTTACGGCGTAGGCCTCGTCCCGTTGTCTACGCCGTCGCTTCCGGCGAATGAGATCGAACGCCTTGTTCGTGGCTACCCGGTGCAGCCAGGCAGTGAGCGATCCCGAGATGCGACCGGCTTGCTGGTGGAGGGCAATGAAGGTCTCTTGCGTGATATCGGCGGCATCGCTTTGATTGCGGAGGATCCTATAGGCCGTGCCATGTACCAACTGGGCATACTGATGGACCAATTCCGCGAAAGCCTGGGCATCGGCCTGGCGCGAGAATCTCTTCAATAGCAGGGGTTCACCTTCAGTCATGAGGCATCTCCCAGAACACAGCACTCTGAGGCGATTCTAGATTCTACCCAGAAGTCGCCGGTGGTCGGGAGATTATGCAAAAAAGGTGGAAGATCTCAATAGCGACGCTCGCTATCGGGGTGCGTACCAGTAAAACGGCCCCGCTTCCGCTTCAAGCCTAGCAACATTCTGGAGATCGAATCGCCCGAAAGTGACCTCCCGAATCCCAGCCCCAGTCGCCGAAGGATGCAATTGCTCGTTCAATCGCAAAGTGAATCCATCCGAGCCGAGCTTGGTGACTTCCTGGCGGCTTTCGCCTTTTTCTGTGATCCATATGAGTGTTGCGCCGTCGAGGTGCCAGGTTCCTACGGCTATCGCTTTTCTGTAATACATAAGTCGGTACTGCCCGTCCGGTAGGAACTCGTGCCAATGCCCACAGCTGAGAACCCCATTCGACGAATAGCCGCCAACGATGTTTTCGGATTGGACCAGAAAACGAACGCTGGGGTCGCGGGAAAAGCCTCGGACCGTCGCCCAGGCTTCATTTGCAGGCGCGTAATCCCATTTCTGGACCAGCCAGCGACCGTCTCGAAAAACGACGTCGAAAACGCCGATGGTCTCTTTTTCTCGGCTATTGAGGAGGACCGGCTTCGTCAGGACCAAGGCACGCGCATCGTTGCCGATGGCGACTGAGGCGCGAAACGCGGGATTCTGATTCATCTTCTCGATCGGCCCGTCCCAAGGCTGAGCCGATTTTCGCGTCGTCAGCTCCCAGGCATGTTGCCCACTTCCGTGCGTGCCATCGATGGTCTTCTTACCTTCGCGGAGGCGGGCGAGAAACTGGTTCACGATCTGGTGGGGACCCCCGCCGCCGGCATTAAGGCTGCCCGGCCTGAGCGTATGGTCCGGCGCCTGTTCCAACTGGGCGGTCACGTCGACGTCAGTGGCGTCATTCACCGTCAGAGGTTCAATGGCCTGTAACCTGGCAGAAATCGTTGAGCTTATCCCGCCCACCGTCAGTGCCAGAGCAAGAAATCTGTGAGACATCTTACGGCAGTCTCGTTTTTCTTCAATCACTCCCATTATGCGTGCCTCCAAGTTTGAATGATTTGCTAGTCCCAACCCAAAAGACGGCGCAGTTTTCCAACACAGCCTTGTACTCCCAACAGTCCACCTGGGTTCGGTAGTTCTGTATCCATTCACCAGAAAAACAACAGTCCTTCTGGCGATGGACTGGAAATGGGTTGGTACGCCGAGACCCTACGGATGGTAGACGTCACAGAGTCCATCCCGGACGATGGTCATAGTCCAGGTACTGATTGGCTTCAAGCAGATTGGTGACCTTCAGGGCCTCGCTGTCCCAGGTCAACTCTGTGCCGCCCAGGCGAACGCAAACCGTACCCAGCAGCACGGCTTCGGTCACGGGTCCAGCAAAATCAAAACTCGATTCCGTGGGCGTTCCTTCCTTGCAGGCCTTGATCCATTCCTCGTGATGCCCGATGGATCGAGGCAGTGTCTTGGGAGGGCGTGAATAGGCTCGCATCTTGGACGAAGGAATCAGACGCGGACTATGACCTCCCCAACCCGAAACCAGCATGGTCCCCCTGTCACCCACCAGGATCAAACCATCTTCTCTGGACAGCGACAGTTGGTCCTCCAATTCCTTGGGCCGCGGCGGCATCATCCCGCCGTCATACCAGTGGAGTGTGACAGGTGGCAATGCGCCTCGCGCAGGAAACTCGTAGTGAACCGTCGATGCGAGCGGCAGGGTCTCGTCAAAGACAGGCGTGGAACTGGCATGCACGCTGGTCGGCGCACCGAGCTTTAGGGCCGAAAAAGCCGGAGCCAAGTTATGGATGCCCATGTCGCCGAGTCCCCCGGAACCGAAGTCCCACCAGCCGCGCCAGGCAAAAGGCACATAGGCCGGATGATAGGGCCTAGTTGGGGCGGGACCCAACCAAAGATTCCAATCCAGATCCTTCGGAATCGGCGGCGTGTCCATGGGGCGATCAATACCCTGCGCCCACCACAGAGGATTTCTACCTTGATGCGTGGGCCGGTCGGACCAGGCATGGACTTCACGCACAGGACCAATGGCCCCGTCCATGAGCCATTCCTTGATCAAGCGATTGCCCTCAAAGGCCATGCCCTGGTTGCCCATCTGCGTGGCGACCTTGGCTTCCCGTGCCGCCCGGGTCAAAGCCCTCGCTTCGCCGACGGTGCGTGTCAGTGGTTTTTCGCAATACACATGTTTGCCCAGTTTCAGGGCGGCCATGGAGATCACGGCATGGGTGTGATCGGGTGTGGCGATCACCACCGCGTCAATATCCTCTTCCGTGGTCAACAGCTCGCGAAAATCGCGATATCGCCTGGCTGAGGGATAGCGATCAAAGGTTTCCGCTGCCCGTTGCCAGTCCACATCACACAGAGCGACAATCGCCTCCTTTTCGACGCCGCGTAGGTCGTCCGCTCCGCGGCCTCCGACCCCGATGCCGGCAATATTGAGTTTTGCGCTGGGCGCGGTATGTCCCGGTCCCCCCAGTACGTGACGCGGGACAATGCTGAATGCCGCCGTGGCAGTGGCCACGTGCCGAACGAATTTGCGCCTGGTCAGAGCGTCGTTTTGGGAGACAGAGCGTTTTCTATTCTTGTTCATCTGGCTAACCTCACGATCGTCTGTAAGGAACCTTGGGTCGAGTTCTATTTTCTCGGACCGGGAATCTATACGGAGGCTGCAGGGCCGCCTTCCACGGAAATGGTTTCAAGGTCGATGATGCAGGTCACCTGGCAATGGTACTCGGCAAGATATTAGTAGGTCCGCTGGGGCGAATGCCGTGTAGCGGCACAGAGCAAAAGATCCCGTTTGAGACGCACTGCATGGAGGACGACGTCACAGGCATCGCGACTCATCTGGTCATGACTGACTGTGGAAATCTGACGCATGATCTACCGTTTCCCCGGCAATCTGACAGGGCCACCAAGTCAAGGCGGCCGTTCTTGAACACCAGCCTCTTCTCATTTTGGATTCTTCTTGCTCATCGGTCTAATCTTACGAGTTAGTCACGGTTTTACCCAGTGGATTGATACCCAAGGGAGATAGTGTTAGTATAGTACAGTATGGGGCGTGCAAAGGAAACCTAGGTGAAAGCGACAAAATGTGTGTGTCCCTTGATCAACGATTCTGACCGTGATGACGAGCATGTTTCGAGGATTGGAGAAGAACAATGACTCACCGAAATGCGTGCCTGGTTTTTCTGGTCTCGATGCTCTCTTTCGGAGTATTGAGTGTTGGCCAGCCCATTGCATACGGGGAGGGTGTGCTGACATTCTCGGGGATTAGACCACTAATCGAGTCTGCGTACAAGACGCGGTCAGACCTCTTGGCCAACTCTACCGGGGTGGCCAATCTTTCGTTAGACAGAAGAATTCATGTGCTCGACGATTTCAAGCACTTGAGAGAGGAATTCGTTGATAATCGCGGCTTGAACGAAGCTGGATTGAACTATCCTAAACAAGGAAAATGGAGAGTAAAATGGTACAGAAAAGGTATTAATAATCGTTATGACACATTCGCTGCTTCTAATACAGAGAGTGACACTATAAATCAATTCAGTACGTATATGGGCAAGCGCATCGCCACCAACCCGGAGCGGTCGCTACTCTATACTCCAGCGACGAACACTGCGTATATCAACAAACCTCCGAGGAACAAAGCTATCAATCCAGCCTATCTGTTGGCATACTTTAGTGTCGACCGACTTTACAAGGTGAGCAACATGTGGGATCTGCCAGTACTGCTTGAGAGGTGGTCTGAGGACGAACATAACATTCGCATACGGACATCCAAAGTAGGGGATCTCGATTGTGTGCACATGGTAAAGGAAGGCGAAAGGGAAGTTTCTCCCGGAGTCTATCGAAGGTGGCGGGAGGAACTGATCGTTTCCCCCAAACTATCGTACTCAGTTGTCGCGTACAGGAACATGGGCAATCGATCGACCGGCTTCAAAGAACTTAAGCTGCTTGAAGAGTATGGCGCAGAATACGAGAGGGCCGATGATTACCAAGATGTCTGGCTGCTAAAAAGAGTCTCTATTCATGAGGCGCAGGGAATGACAGTGGAAAAACTGACCTGTGAGTTCAGCGACGTGAAAGTAGGCGTCGACGTCCCGGACTCTGTGTTTACGTTTGAGGGTCTGGGCGTACCGCCCGGCGCCAAGGTCTATGACAAGACGCTGGGTGGTAGATCAAGGGGTTTTTATTATGAACCAACCACTCAGGGCTTTTAGTTCTTTCCGATTCCCAATGTTGGCCTGCACTGGGACCAGGTCTGGAAAGAGTCGTTGACGAAGAGGCTATTGCTTCACGATCTTCGTTTCCGTTCCTCGCGCGTTTTACGATTCGCCCGCCTTTTCTCCTGTCGCGGCTGTTTGATGGCGGCGTCCGACGCTTTGCGGAGGTGTTCGAGGACCGCTTCGGATGCTTGCCGTGGCGCAGCGTTGCCCCCGGGTATGAATTCTCCGAAAGGGCGATGGGGAAAACGCTTTAATTCGTTTATTAGCAACCTCTGCATTCGATCCAGTTGCCTCTTGAACTTAGGATCGGCGGCCAGGTTTTGCTGCTCGTTCGGATCGCGACCAAGGTGGTAAAGTTGATCCACATCAAAGGCGCCCGGATGACCTCTAGCCGATCGGGAGATACCGCCGCTCAGTCCGAGCATAGACTTGGTGATCCGGGCCGCCCTGGACGTTTGCAACGCTTCGATCTGGTCCTTCGAATAACGGAGACTGATATAGTTCCATTCCTGGGTCTTGATCGATCGGGCGGCGCCCATCTCGCCGTAGACGTAGTCGCGCACCGGGGCGTCTGGATTGGCGAACAGTGGCGCGAGACTGACGCCGTCGATGCGGTATCCCGCCGGGACCTTCGCCCGTGTCAGATCGAACCATGTGGGAACAAAGTCGGTATTCTGAATCAGTTCGTGGCAGATGGCGCCGGCGGGGATGACCTTGGGCCAACGAATCAGGCAGGGCACCTCGGTGCCCCGGGTCTTGAAGAGGGAGCCCTTTTTGTTCGAGCCGTGATCCGAGATGAAGACCACAATTGTGTTGTCGGCGATCCCGTGTTCGTCCAGCTTGTCCAGCAGCATCCCCAGACTGTCGTCCATCCATAGATAACCGGCTTCGTTCTTTGTCAGTCCAGCCTTGCGAATCCGATCCATGACCGATCGGCGCGGTGGCATGACCTTGAGCGGCTGCTCGATGATGCCCTCTCCCGTGACCCTCTCCTTCTCCATCAGAGATCGGTGCCATTCGCCATTCGGCCCGTGTAAGAGGGTCGTGGCGTAGTGCAGGTAGAAGGGCCCTTCACTGTGGTGATCGATGAACTCGAGCGCCGCCTGGATGGTCCATTCGGGATTGTGACCTTTGAAGGGAGCTTTCAAATTGGCCCAGTAGATGTTCTTCGCCCAGGTGAATCCTCGCTGTTTGATCATTTCGCGATAACGCTTTTCGTTCTCGCTAAATTGTCGGTTCAGGGTGTCTGTATAGCTGGCATCCTTTTTCACCTCATGGAGTCCGGCAGCTTCGGCCGCATCCCCTTTATATTCGATGTCGAGGTGGTATTTGCCAACGAACCCGGTGGCGTATCCATTCTCCGCCAGCACGCGGCCGACGTTCATGTTGTCTGCTTCGAGACCGACGTTAAATCCGGGCAGGCCCTGGCTTCCTTTGGGGAAAAGCGAGGTGTAGGTGGGGAAGGTCGATGATCCTGCGTAGCGTCCGGTGAGGAAGGTGTAACGCGAGGGCGTGCAAACGGTACTCGTCACGTGGGCGTTGTGGAAAGTCATGCCCTCCCGCGCCAGGCGGTCGAGGTTCGGCGTGAGGACCTTGCCGCCATAGACGCTGGTCTCTCCGGCTTGTCATAGTCGTCGACCAGGAAGACGATGATGTTGGGGCGAGGCGCAGCGTGGTTTCTGTCTGCGTGAGCGGCAATGTTGCCCGGCAAGCCCAGCGAAGCGAGAATAAAGTAAATGAATGGGATAAGTTCCACGTCATTCCAAACAGCATTGCCTGTAATGTTTTTTTCGAGGCGCTCTCGTTCAATCAATCTAGCGATGAACTCGCTCTCCCCATCACGTCACGTTGGCAATCCTTGACCCTCAATTTCAGCAACCCCATCAGCCAAAGCCCAATTCTCCACCCTTAAATCAGACGCCACTTCGCGCAGGTGGTTCATTTGGTCATTGGTTACCAGCACCAAATTGTGTTCTAGAGCCTGAGAGGCAATCCAGATGTCGTTTTCCTGCACACCGAGACCCTTGGAGGTTACCGGATCAATGAGTTGTTCCGGGCGAAGGCCCTTTCGGTTTTTCTTGGGGGCATACTTATCAAACAATGCCGCCCTTAACATGCCGTAGACCTGGGTTGTCGAGGACCGTATCGCTAAAGGTCTGGGGAATTCGTTTTTTATGAAATCGAGAAC
>JADFMM010000227.1 GCA_022563885.1 Planctomycetota bacterium
ACACATTCCGAGAGATGGCAGAGGGGGTACTGGCCAAGAAAGCCGAGGGCACCCGAGAGAAGACCCAGCGGGAGCGCCGGCGCATCTTGGAGACCGAGCTGCTGCCCGTGTGGGGTGACCGTCCCGCGGCCTCAATCAAGCGTAGCGAGGTCCGCGACCTCTTGGACGGCATAGCCGCCCGCCCGGCGCCCGTAATGGCTAACCGTGTCCTGGCGCTCGTGAGGCTGCTCTACAACACGGCGCTGGAGGACGACTTCCCGACGATCGAGGGCAACCCTGCCGCCAAGATCAAGACCAAACCAGAGGGTCGGCGATCCCGGTACCTGTACCGGACCGAGATCAAGGTGGTCTGGGATACCCTGGAGACCGAGAATTCGGTGACCCGGGCCGTCCTCAGGTTGACGCTCCTCACGGCCCAACGTGTGGGTAGCGTCTGTGCGATGCGCTGGGCGGACATCGAAAAGAGCGACGGAGTATGTGACTTTTCGGAGCTGGACAAGTGCATCGACGTCCTGTCCGAAAGGAACCTATTGCTAGGGGCGGGACCGTTGCTGTGTTTTTCAAAGGAGGCGCTGCCAGCCTGGCTCTTGGAGGGACGCGCTGGTTTTGAAAAAATTCGCGAGCTGGCCTATCGATTCATCACGGAGGTGGTCTCTCGCTATCGACGTCAGATCACCCATTGGTTTGTGATCAGTGGGCTCAATGCGGCCAATCATTTCGGCTTCACGGTGGAACAGGTCTTGGAGATGACTCGGGCCGCCACGCTCGCAGCAAAGACAGCCCATGCTAAGGCCTTCAGACTTGTTGAGGTGATAGATCCGTGGGGCGAACACTGTGCGACAACGTCGAACTGCATCGGCCCAGTGGCCTATATGGACATGGTTTTGCAGAGCGGTATTGCCTTTGAAGCCTTTGCGTTGCGTCTGGCTTTTGGCAAGAATGAGAGGGGCATGCATATTCGGGACATGATGCAGATTTCGACTCGACTCGATCATTTTTCGCTCATGGGCAAGGCCCTATACGTCACGGGTGTCGAGATCCCGAGTGCCCATGGTGAAGGGGATTTTGATGGTCGGCTTGCCGGCGTTTGGCACAAAGCGTGGGATGCCAAACGTCAGGCCCTCTGGTTAGACCAGTTTTATACCCTCAGTCTCAGCAAGCCCTCGGTTGAGTCGGTGGTCTATGGCAATTTGGTCGATCATGATCAAAGTGTCATTGCCAACAGCGGCTTGGTCCAGCAGGACTACGAACCCAAAGAGGGCTATCGAGTGCTGCGGCGTCTCAGTGAGCTGGTGCAGAGCAAGTCGTGAACCAGTTCGCAGAACAGACCAGTGCGTTTGTGATCGCCATCCTGGGAAGCCTTACCCTGAGTGCCTGGTTCCTCTGCCCGGATGTTTCAGTCCATCCGGTGTCCAACGTGGCGATTCCCCAAACGATAAACCCGAATCATGCTCCGGTGGGGAGTTTGATTCGGCTGCCGGGCATCGGCCCTGCTCGAGTTCGGGCGATCATCAACTTTCGCCAAACGCAGCAGCAGAGACGTCCCGGACTGCACGCCTTCCGTGAAGCCTCGGACCTGGCAAGAATTAAGGGCATTGGACCCAAAACCGTTCAGGGGCTTGGCCCCTGGCTTGACCTGGGTACGGGCTGTTGTCTCCCAGCGCCTAAGGGAGCGGCAAGAAATAACTCGGATTTTTGAATGCCCAATTGTACCCCATCTTTAATCGCTTCCCGATCGCGACATCCGCGACGTAGAACGGCTACGCCTGTGGTGTCGCTAAGAACACTTGGAAGGGACAGCCTTTAAAATGACTATCCCCCGTCCTTGTTTCTACCCAATATGGTGCATGCTTGGACCCCCAATTTCCCAACTTATGTAGTGCCGATCCTTAGGCGAGCCATCAAAGAATGATTTGGCCGCTCACTCCGATTCGGGTATTATCGGCCAGAGATATTGACGTGGGGAGGGGCGATCAGGGCGTTTTCAGAAAGAAACTAAAGCTAACAGCATGGCCGATTGGGAAATTGCGAAACCATTGGGGGAGTGCTCCGGCACGGGGCGGGCGATCGAGTTTGGCTCGGAGTACTTCGGTGCGCTAGTGCAAACGGAGCAGGGGCTTCAGCGGCAGGATTTCTCGCCGGAGTTCTGGCGGGCAGAGAAGCCGGAGGTCTATTGTTATTGGCGGGCAAGGTTGCCCCAGCCGAATCAGAAAAAGCAGTTGTTCGTGAGTGACGACATGCTTTTGGCCTTCTTCGACCGATTGGCGGAAGAAACCGAACAGGAACGGGTCAGTTTTCGATTCGTCTTGACCTTGATTCTGATGCGAAAGAGACGCCTGAAATATGATTCCTCTGTCACCGTCGATGGTCAAGAGACCTGGACGCTCAAGGTGACCGGCGAGAAGCGCATGGTGGAGGTCGTCAACCCTCATCTGGATGAAGATCAGATTGAGCGGCTCTCCGAACAGATGGGACAGGTACTCAATGCCGAACTGTAGGAAATCGTTGTGGATAGAATAAGGGTCGCTCTCCTGAAGACGCGCAGGCTCTTTATCTTCGTGGCAGGTCTTTGCTTTTGTTTGGGAGGGTGTGCACAGCTCACCAAGCCGCAACAGATCTGCCCGGGCAAGGCAACGAGTGCCGAGGCGATTGCGACCCTTCAAGCGCGCCTGGACTGCGCCCATCCTCTCTATATCAACAGTGTGCAGGCCCGCTTAGGCTATTTGGACGACAAGAACAAGCGACGTGAATCAAACCTTCCGATGAAAATCTGGCTGGAGCCTCCTCACAATGTCTCCATGCTCGGACAGGCCACGTTTGGACCCAAGGGGGTCATTTTGATGGGGTCCAATAAAGAGGAGTTCTGGCTCTCGATCAGGCCGGATATCAACAGCTATTGGTGGGGCAAGTGGTCGGAGGTTGCTGGTACAGAACAGCTTCAGATCAGTCCTCGGGTGGTGCTTGAGGCCCTGGGGTTGCTGGACTTGGGCAGTCCGGACCGCTGGTTTCTCTCGAACTCGGGGGCCTATGACGTGCTCAGTCTAGTGGACGATCGGGGTGCCATTTTGCGCCGGCTCCACCTCTACACCTGCGACTACTTGCCCAGGAAAATCGAGTACTTCGACCGTTTCGGCGAATTGTTGGTGCTAGTACAGTTAGCCGACTACGAAGTCCTCGCCGGTGAATTCCAGATTCCCACCCGTATCCAAATCTCGAACTTTACGGGTGATGAACTGACCGATTACGTCAAGCTAAAGATCAAGGGCGCGCTACAGAGAAATTTTAGCGAAAAGCAGCGGGATCGCCTTTTCGTGCGTCCAATTCCCAGAGGCTACGATAAGGTCCACCGAGTCACCAGGGACGGTAGTATTCGCGAGAATTAAGCGTTTTTGAGCGGCCAAGCAGTCTCTTGCCCTCATTTGTCATAGCCCATCTGCTACAATCGTGAATCTCACCGCATCTCCATGGCTCGTCTTGCTCGCCGACCTCGATGTATTGCAATACGCCTTCACCCGACTCGCCGCGACAAATCATGGATCTCCCGCAAGCGACACGATTTCGCTAAGATGTTTATGAAAAATACGGGCTAGCTCAGGGCCTCTTTGACCTCGGGTGACTTGAACTCAATATGCTTTTCGGGGTTCTCGAAGGTGTGGATATGGGAATCGGGGTAGCGTTCTCGGATACGTTCGATTAGTTCATCGACGATGAAGCGTGGTACCGAGGCCCCCGAACTGATGCCAACCTTATCTCTTCCCTCGAGGAGCGACAGATCCAATTCTGCCGCGGAATCGATGATCACGCTTTCGACGCCGGCGTTTCTGCCCACTTCGCAAAGACGATTGCTGTTGGAACTATTGGGAGATCCGCAAATAATGATGAGTTCGCAGGTGGCCGCCAACTCCTTGACCGCATCCTGTCGGTTCTGGGTCGCGAAACAGAGGTCCGAGTGGGAGGGCTCCTTGAGATTTGCGAAATTCGCCCTGAGCTTGTCGAGCATGACGGTCGTATCGTCGACCGATAGAGTCGTCTGAGTGATACAGGCGACGTCCGCCTCGGGATCGATATCCAGGGCGTCCAAATCCTCCTCATCTTCAACAATATGAAGATAGTCAGGATCCACATATCCGCTGGTGCCAATGAGTTCCTGGTGCCCCCGGTGGCCGATCAAGATGGTCTCGAACTTCAGGTTGGAAAACTTGACGGCCTCGTTGTGCACCTTGGTCACCAAAGGACAGGTGGTGTCCACAAATCTCAGCTGGCGCAGACGAGCCTGTTCAATGACCGAGGGCGGAACCCCGTGGGCGGAGAAGATGAGACGCGATCCCACCGGTACCTCTTCAATGGACTCGACGAAGACGACCCCTTTCTCTTGAAAGGCATTCACGACGTGCGTGTTGTGCACGATTTCGTGATAGACGTAAAGCGGCGGCCCAAAGGCCTGCAGCGCTTCTTTGACAATATCGACCGCCAAGGACACCCCGGCACAAAAGCCCTGCGTCTTTGCCAAGTAGATATCCATATGCGGTCTGACCTCACTCGACGATAAACTATTGATTGCCCGTAGATGATTTCGTATAGTCCATGAACATTGTAACAGGAACCCCATCTAGGACAACCCCGAATCGGACGAATGGCATGCGGCAACGGCAGCGACGTAAGACCCCGACCGTCATGGTCGGCTCGGTTCCCATGGGAGCAGACTACCCCGTCGTCATTCAATCGATGACGGACACCCCTACCGCCGACGTCGATAAGACCCACGCGCAGACCGTCTCGCTCATAAAGGCGGGCAGCCAGTTGGTGCGTTGGACCGTCAACACCAACGAAGCGGCCCGGGCGGTGGCGCCGCTGATTCGACGACTGAGGGCCGAAGGCCATCAGACGCCCATTATCGGCGACTTTCACTTCAACGGACACCTCTTGCTGCGGGAGCACTCCGACTGTGCGGAGTCATTGGACAAGTACCGCATCAATCCGGGCAACGTCGGCAGAGGCGATCGGCACGATGCCAACTTCAGCGACATCCTAAAGATCGCCCGCGACAACGACAAGCCCGTCCGCATCGGCGTCAACTGGGGTTCGTTGGACCAGGACCTCCTCACGACCCTGATGGACGAAAATGCGCAACGTTCCGATCCGAAGGACTTCAGAGAAGTCACCTGTGAGGCCATGATTCAGAGCGCCCTCTCCAGTGCGGCATTGGCCGAGAAAGTCGGCCTCGGCCCGGACAAGATCATCATCAGCGTCAAGATGTCTGTGCTGCAAGACATGGTCACCGTCTATTCAGAGCTTGCCGGCCGCTGCGACTATGTCTTGCACCTGGGCCTCACCGAGGCCGGCGCCGACACCCAGGGGATTGCTGCCAGTGCCGCCGCACTCGGTATTCTGTTGCAGCAGGGCATCGGAGACACGATCCGCGTCTCGCTCACACCCCAACCCGATGTTCCTCGCACTCGCGAAGTCGATATCTGTCAACATCTCTTGCAGGCCCTGGGCCTACGCTTTTTCCGGCCCAGTGTCACCAGTTGTCCCGGTTGCGGCCGCACCAGCAGCCACGGTTTTCAGATTCTCGCGCAAAAGATCAACGAGCATATCGAACGCCGCATGCCGGCCTGGAAAAAAGCCTACCCGGGTGTGGAAAAGATGAAGGTGGCCGTGATGGGCTGTGTGGTCAACGGTCCCGGAGAGAGCAAGCAGGCCAACATCGGCATCTCCTTACCCGGTGACGCCGAGGAGCCCAAGGTGCCGGTATATCAGGATGGTAAGAAAGTCGCGATGCTGCAGGGAGATCACATCCAGGAGGAGTTCATCGCCCTGGTGGAGCAATACATCGAGCGGCGCTACGGGTGAGTTGCCTGACAGGGCCTGGTCCCGCACACTTTGATTGAGGCCATCCCCCATGAACGACGGCAACGCAAAAAGGCTGCTTTTCCCACAAAGACCAAGACGTCGTAACCGAACTTAGATCCCGATGGCACCGTTCGATCCAACCCCTGTGTGGCGTAGGTCTTTTTACACTGTGGGCAAATGAGAATCGTTTCTTTGGCAACGAACTCACCAATCTCCAGAGCGGCTACCGTCTTGAGCCGCGTCTTTTGAACCTTAACCTTACAACCACAGCAAAGGGAGACCTCGGGCACAAAAGGAATCATCGGTTTCTTAGCAAATAGCTTGCTAACACCAACACTACCGATGACCCGGTCAATGTGGGACTTCAATGCCTTGAAGATGGCATACCCTGCGTTTTTTTTAGAAGCCCATGCAAATCTAGAAAATGTCGAAGTTCTTCCGTAGTGAATTTGCAGCCGGCCTTGTACAGCCTCTTTGACAAGTCCTCTATCGGCGAGCGGGGATGCTTTATTCGCTCAACCAAGATAACCACGGCCTGGGCATCCGTGGGGACCCTCATAGCCGCTCCACGTCTCGTCTGTTCTTCTCGAGCCTTCCTTTGTTGAATACCGGTGGCGTGGTCTGATGCAAAATAGACAAATCGTCCCTCAATCATTTCCCGCTGCAGTTTCGGCTCAGTACGAAAATGCGACAGAAACGACCGTGGTGCCACGGCAACCAGTTCACCGATTTGGGAGCCGGTAAGGCCTGCTGGTGAATTCTCTACCAGAGCAATCACTGTTTTCTTCAGATTGCCATGTTGTGCGAACAAGATGTCGTGATGTCTCCATAAGCCATGCACATCGCATTTGGCAATATCCGGTAGCACATAATAGCGACCGTTTTGGTTATAGCTGGTATAGGCCTTCCATTGCTTGAGCCTTCTTCTCGCTGTGACAAGAGAGCACTGCAGAAGCCCCGCAAGGTCTGCCACCATGAGAACCTTTTTTTTCTTGAAAGCCCTTATCGCCAGAGCGTCACGGCTTGGGTTGTGGGTCGACATCATTCACTCCTTTGATTAAGTATATGTCCTATGGAAACATAGTAGCATATACTTGATCATATGTAAGAGTGAAATCCAGGCCCAAATTGCCCAACATAATACAAATGGAGTACTTCCACCGGTTCAGCGTACAGATCCGGACAGGCATATACTTGATCATGCAATCAAGATTCTTTTAAGCCTACGCCAACAAAACACTTGTGAAATCCAACTGAGTTTTGTGATCATAGCACCATGCGCATGATGGGAAAACCCAAGCCTTCCTTCTGTGCTGATTGCTGGGGATAGGTCTTCTGGTTCGCCGGTGTGTCCGCCATGCTCACAGTGGTGCCGTCGGCAATTTTGATGGTCCTTCCGCCGAGCAGTTTCGTAGATGGCACCTCACGTTGTAGGTCCCCTCCACTGCTACGGGCCAGGTCTGCCAGGAGTTCCTCAGGGAGACGCCCGCGTGCCTTGCAATACGGGTCTGTCTTGGCGCTGCCCGAACCATTGCCACCGACGCACAAGAAAGCCAGCAAACGTGCCACGGCGGCTCGACAGGATTGGTCTGGTGCCAATTCCTGATACAGGAATGTCCAGATCGTGACCAGTGGTGTGTAGAGACGCTCGCGATAGCGGACTTTATGTCGGTCAATAGCTGCTTCGATCTGTTCTTTAGGCAGCAGCTCTGTGAAGCACAGGTCTTGATCTTCCAGTATTTGTCGCCGACACTGGGACGCACGTCGGACTTGGCTGTCTACTCGTCCTTGAGTATACTTGTCCATTACAGACCTCCTTGCTGATTCGATTGTCATTACAACAACCTTGTCGGCTTGGAGGCCTGTTATTCTATACTCTTATTGGGCCATGAGTTACGCCTTATGGAAGTGCCATTCGGGTCAGACCTTAGCCTAAAAGATTGTGCTAGGAGTGTTCGGGGTCATCAGGTCCGGGGACGATTCAAGGCCCATATCGTTGACAGCGTGGGCAATTATCAGGTCGTCAGTCGCCGTTGGTATGGGCATCGCTGCAACGAGATTGCCGAGATGTTTGGATGCACAAGTGTCTCCAGCATCAGCCGGCCTGTTCGACAGGTAGAAACCAATATAGACAAGTATGAAGAAGTCTTGGGCTTGCATAAAGAGAAGTTGGCGCCGCATGCAAGAATGACTAATCACTAATCAAGCTCTGATCCCAAGAGGCTCTCGAAGAGGCTGCACTGACCCCAAGAAGCTACACGTCTTTTTGGCTGTTGGATTTTCTCCAGCGGTTTACAATTCAAGCCTGCGTCCAATATCAAGATTGTACTTAAAGTCTGAAATTTTATGTTTTGTACCATAAGCCAGAAGAGGCACTTCCGCTTCAAACAGGGAACCGTGAGACCGGATGCTGATCTCTTCCCGTTCTTCTTTTAAAAAGCCAAAAGCGACATGAATATCGCCTAGGACAAAGATATCCCCGATCCGCTCCTGATGGAGATGAAACTGTTTAACTGCCTCTTCTTTTGTGTACGCTTTGTCTACACCTTTTAAAGCTTTTAAAAGAGAAAGAGTCTCATCAAGCTGCTCTTTACGCTTTAGATATATGTAGGAAGCGCCTCCCATGTTTTTGTGATGCACCACATGCCTGTCTTTGATAATCGGCACAGCCAGCGCATCCATATTGGCGGTTTTAAAAACTTTGTTCAGATCAATGGCTTCCGTTTTGGCGTTCATGCCATGGTCAGCCGTCATGTACAGTTCCATGTGCGGATACTCGTTGACCGCGCGTCCAATCATCTCATCCAGCGTGTGCAGATGGATTTGTGAGGGTTCATCTTCCGGCGCATACGTGTGCATCATGTAATCCGTTGTAGCCACATAAATCAAATTTGAGTCACTGTTTCTCAACGTCCAATGAAAAGCCCGGAACAACCAGTAATTCACTTCTGCAGAATACATGCTTTCCTTTTTTCCAATGCGTGCGATCCATTCCGCTGGAGGATTTTGCGCCGATATGCCGATGTCCGTACCCTTATTGAGAAGGCGAAGCAGTTTTTCTTTCGCTGTCAAAAATGCGGTTCGGTACCCCTTTTTTTGGGCTTTTTCAAACAGCGTGGGCTTCAGAACGAAATCGGAGGATTCCATGTAATATTCATTACCGGTTTTCGGATCGTAATAGTAATTGGAGGTAATGCCGTGAGATTGCGGAAAAGAAGCGGTTACGATGGAGGCGTTGTTGACATTGGTCACAGAAGGCATAACGCCTTTGACAGTGAGAAAGATTCCTTCCTTCATCAACCGGCGCAGATTGGGAACATCACTTTTCTCCAAATACCGCGGATCCAATCCATCCATGGAAAGAATGACGATCAATCTTTCTTTGGCTTGTTGTGCTCTGAGGTTCAAGCAAGGAAACATGATTCCGGCAGCCGCTGAGGCGGCAACTTTAAGCAGTTGACGGCGGCTGGCCCGCGGAGGTTTCATCTGATTCGACTTTTTGTTTGAACACAGCCTCTTTTCTGTTTTTTCTATTTGATTAACGTGGTGGTCTTCATTCATCATGTCACCTTCATGTTCAATTGCGATAGAAACCTGTTTGATAAAAATGGGGAATCGATTAAGGCTTCAGTTCTAGGCTTTGTCGGAAAACTTGCTCGTCGGCCCGAGAGCGAGCAATTTTTTCGCCTGGCAAAGACGACGAAGCAGGCGATGTTGGTTTTATCGTCGATGGAGCCGGATGCAGCCAGGCGGAAAAAGGGCCGCTCGAAGCCAGATCGAGTTTTCCGACAGGCTCCTAGGTCTTTTTATTTCGATTCTGCCCGACTCTGCACGTACTTCGTTATAGCCTCCGACGTCAATTCGACCTCATCCGTGGCCAGAACATCTGCCCCATTTCGCAAAAGCTCTATATACGTCTCGATGCCGTTACGCTTCGCCTTGCGGTCC
>JADFMM010000029.1 GCA_022563885.1 Planctomycetota bacterium
AAACGAACGGTCATCGTCACGGCCAACGTCGGGCTGCAGTCCCGGATCAAGCGGTAGAGTTAGAGATTCTTGACCAAGATCTATATCCTCTCAATCTCCACCCGAATGTCCCGTCGAGCCGCCGACCATGCCTTCTGATCGGACCACCCCCACGCCCGAGCGGCCGCGACTTTGAGCGCCAACGTCAGGGCGGCGTGGGGAGGCAGCGCCCTGCGTAGGCCCACGATGAAGCCACCCAGTAGATAGTCGCCGCAGCCGACAGTGGACAGCACCTTTTCTCCATGCCGACAGTGGCCCTGCCAAGCGCCGCGGCGCGTGACCAATAACGCGCCCAGTCGGCCACGGCTGATCAGGACCCTTGTTGAGTACTCCAGCAGTTCTTCCGCGGCGGTCGCCAGGGTGCGTGGCGTGTTGCGGATCGGGCGGCCCAAGAGTTCCTCGAGTTCTTGGACATTGGGTGCGATCAGCCATGCCAGTCTTTCTTCGACGATCGTTTTAAAGAGAGGCCCATGCGAATCCACCATGAGTCGCGTGCCCGTCCGATGGACGCAGGCCCGACACAAGCCCAGCAGCGCCTCTGTCAGGTCTGCGCCGGGCAGGGCCCCCGACAATACGCAGAGGTCCTGGGGCTGCAGGCGTTTGGTCAGCCGGGTCGTCAGCATCCCCAGGCTCCGATTTGAAGCCAGGTCGCTGGGACACCTCATGTGCATCTCTTGCGACCGTTCTGGATCCACGATCGTGACATTGACACGCGTCGCCCCTGGACCCGGGGTCAGGTAGGGTTCTATCTGGGATGTCGTCTGGCGCAGCACCCGCCGTAGTTGCCCGATATCCTCGCGACCCCACAGGCCGGTGGCGATGCTGCTCTGGCCCAGCCAGGCCAGGGCCCGAGAGACATTGAGCGCCTTTCCCGCAGGACGAATCGTTTGGCTTTCCAGGGTGACATGCCGGCCCCAGTCCAGGCCGCGTCCCAGACAGGTGACGTCCCAGGCAGGTGCCAACCCAATGGTCAGAATGTTGCTTTGCAGAGTTCCTTCTCTCAATACCCCGTCCTCAGTTGGGGATCGGCCCCTCTTGACGCGTGACATCGTGAGACGCCTGTGACCGGAAGTGGTCAAAATCGAAAGCTCGCCTTTAGTCCATATTGGGGCACATCGCCAAACGCCGCCTCAGCCGTGACATCGCAGAAGGGAAAGGGGTAGAGTTGGCCGCCTAGGAGCAGCCGAACGAAATCTTCTTCGACCTTGTTGAGCCCGGTCACGAGAGCGCTGGTCTCCTGTCCCTCGATGTGAAGGGCCGAGACACCGCCGTAGGGGGTAATCATCAGAAAGCCCTTGCTGATGAGTAGATCGAGCGAATAGGTTTCCAAGTCAATATCATCGACCCCGTCCAATTGGCTAAAGCTTGCCCTGGTGGTCACTGCCGGCATGAAGGCACCGCCCTTCACGACCCCATACTTGATCTCCCCGCCCCAAACGCGGATATTGCTGCCGGGAACCGCCGCGACCATGCCACCGATTGCGATTTTGCCGGGCAGCCCCTTTTGTACGTGGAGTCGGGGAATGGGGAGATAGCGGGTGGTGTCGTTGCCTTCGACCAGGTACTTCCAGTAGTTCGCATTGTGGTTGATGTCCGTGACGACGACTTCCACCGAGACATCAAGCCCGGTGACACCGAGTGTCTTGGCAGGGGTCAAGGGGAGAAAGGAGATGGCCGTGCCAAATTCGGTTATGAAGTTGTCAAAATCGCTTTGGGTCAGGAGACCAAAGTTCACGGGGTCGAACACGATGTCCTCGGCCGATGTCGGGGCGAGCACAAACAGGGACACCACCATCAGCACCACGAATCCCATCTTCACAACAAATTTCCTTATTCCGATTTAGTTATCGGAAAGAGCCTAGCGGCTCGTCCGGCAACGATCAATAGAAATAAGAGAGTAGGATGGGCACCGATTGAGCATCATGTCTTGGCCCGATGGTGAGGGACGACGAGGACTCGGTCGCTCTCTCCGTCTGGGGGAGAATGGGAAGCTGCGCCGCATCGGGCCATGCAGTCGGCCGGCTCAGCCTGAAACAGAGAGGTTCTTCTCCCGCTCGAATGTCATCGGCGATGTGAACTGGGGCATCATCGGGCAGGAAGACGATCGTGTAACTGACCGCATCGGCGTCCCGATCTGCGGTGCCGTAGATTTGCCAGCTACACTTCTCGATATCAATGGCAAAACGTCCAAACTCGTCCGTAATCGCATCCCACAGAGTCAGGTGATTATCAGCGAAGGAAGTCGGTATGGTTCCACCAGTGGATCGACCCGGGTGGAGCTTAACGGGAATATTGGCGAGGGGCCGCTGGTTGGCATCAACCAGGACGCCACGAATAACCCAGACGGCCGTATCGGTAATGTCTTCATAGCTCTGCGCCGTGACTCGGGAGCGATATCGGATGGGCGTATCCAAGCCGCAGGTATAGTTCTTGATAGGAACACCGAGTGGAAAAGATAACGTCGGACTGATGGGCCCTTCATTGAGTCGAAATAGGGTCGTGGCCGCCAACAGTTTCAACTGGTTGAAGCGCTTGACATAACTCCGCGCCGGATAGTGGAATCCGGAGCGTGTGTGTCGATAGGAGATAGCGTGTTCATAGACGGGCAGAGAGAACTCGGCCTCCACCGATATCTGCTGAAAACGCACCACCATATAGTCCTGGTCTGGGTCGACTCGGTAATGATAGATCCATGGACCCTCCTGGTGAAGGACTTGGATCAGGCCCGTGTCGGTCTTAGCAATGGTGTGAACGCAGGGATCGTCGAGTGCCGCTTCCAAACGCCGATCGAAGAGGGCGTGCATGAGTGTCCTGGGCGTAAACTGACTGTCCATCGGATGATCGTTGGCGGGATAGACCTGTGCCTGGCCACTTTGACTCAGTGTTCGGTAGACGCGGCGGTTAAGGCTCGATCCGTAGGGCGCGGAACAAGGTGTGTCCAGGTAGCGGCTGGCAGGGTCGTTCGACTGGCGCTTCAAGCGGAAAGCCTGAACCTGTTGGCTATAGTGCCCCAGCGCGTCGATCTGGAAGTCTTGCCGGAAGGCCACATTGCCGGCGGCGACCTCCAGGAAGTTGAGGCTCCTCGGTAGCGCATGTTCCGCTTCCAGAGACGCTCCAGGTTTCACATAGACCGTTTCAACATGCAGGCTCTGGAAGAGGTCCCTCTGTCTTTCATTGGATTGACGGATAAGCCGTGCCAGGGCGACGGCCTCTGCCCTGTGGCCATCGGCGGCAGTGTCGAGGACGGCACCCACCTGCGCAGGGCAGCCGAGCGCTAGAATAAGGTGGGCAAACGTAAATCGCTGTGTCCCAGTCATTGTCTTGTCCTCCATATAAGCCAATAAACCCGTTATTGAACCGTGGCAGCTTCCCAGATCCCGGTAGAACGGGGTGCATTGGGTCGGCTTCTTCCTTGAGCGACAGAGATGCTGGGCCCAAAAACAACGATTCCAGCTGGACCACGAACCCCATCATCCGAACGGCTGTCTTGGTTGCACCTATAAAGACTGGCTTATCGGACCCTGCGCAACAGAGGAATTGAAGATTTTGATGAAAATGACTCGGCCCAGCGCGGGGTTGGGGGACCGGCAAGAAAACCTCGCCTTCCGTGGTACAATCCTGGCTGCGATAGCAGCATTATTAAAGAACCACGAAATAACTTGGACTTTTGAATGCCCAATTGCCCCTAATAAATGGGAAGTTATTTTTGCGCGGCCGCTTAGTGCTTCTCGGCCTTTTCCTTGGCGTACTGGGAGATCACCTGCTGTTGTACATTGCCGGGGACCTGCTCGTAGTGGCTGAGCTCCATCGAGTAGCTGCCTTGCCCTCCGGTCACACTCTTGAGTTGACTATTGTACTGCGTGACTTCGGAGAGCGGTACCTGGGCCTTGATGACAATGAAACCGCCCGCCAGCATATCCTGGCCCTGCACGCGGCCTCGCTTCGAGGCCAGATCGCCGGTGATATCGCCCATGTTGTCGGTCGGCACGGTGACTTCCATGTGAACGATGGGCTCCAAGAGGACCGGTCTGGCTTTTTGCAGGGCATCAACGAACGCGCCCTTGCCGGCCGCTCGGAACGCAACCTCTTTCGAATCGACCGGGTGATGCTTGCCGTCGTAGATGGACACTTTCACATCCTGTAGGGGGAAGCCCGCAACGACGCCCGACGCCATGACGTCCTTCACGCCTTTCAGGATGGCTATTTCGTATTGCCCCGGAATAGAGCCACCGAAGATGTCCCAACTGAAATCAAGGGAGGGATCGCTGTCGCGGTCCGCCGGCTCGACCCGCAGATACACTTCGCCGAACTGTCCGGCGCCCCCCGATTGTTTCTTGTGACGGTAGTGACCTTCGCTCTTGGTGGAGATGGTCTCCTTGTAGGGTATCTTCGGTTCTTTGGTGGTGACCTTGAGCGTGAAACGCTTCTCCATTTTTTCGAGCATCACCCGCAGGTGGAGTTCGCCCAAGCCGTAGATGACCAACTCTTTGGTCTGGTGATCTCTCTCCACTCTAAAACAGAGATCCTCTTCACACAGCTTTTCCAACGCGCCGCCGATCTTCTGTTCGTCGCCCCGGGTAGCAGGTTCGAGGGCCAACGAGAACATGGGCCGCGGTAGGGGAGGCATGTCCACCGTGCCCTGAAAGGCCCCCTCGTGGATGATCGAGCCGGTTTTCAGCTCATCGACCTTTGCCAGCGTAACGATGTCACCGGCGACGCCCGCCGGGATCTCCGGGTTTTCGTTGCCCTGTGACTTCAGGATGTGACCGGGGCGCACGCCCTTTTTCTCGTGGTCATAGTGCAGGTTCGTTTCCGAAGTGAGGGTGCCGCTGAAAATGCGAATCATCGAGTATTTCATGTTGGTCTTGGGGTCGAAGGCGACGCGAAAGACCTGCCCGAGCAAGGGACCCTGGGGATCTGCCGTCCATTCTCTGCCAGTGTCACCCTCTTTGACCGTCACCGGTGCGACATCGGCGGGCGAGGGGGTGCTGTTGGCCAAGGCATCCAGCAATTCCGGGACACCAATCTGGGCTCGGGAGTCGGTGAAAAAGATGGGAATGACGGTGCCCGTGACCAGGGCCTTCATGAAGACCGACTGAATCTTGTCGGCGGCGACCTCTTCGCCGCCGAGATAGGCCTCCATGAGATCGTCGTCGGCTTCGATGACGCTTTCAACGAGGTCCGTGTGCGCCTGCGCCACATCCATGACCGGGGAGTCACCGCTATCTTGGGTCATGCAATCGATGACAGAGTTCCTATCTGCCGAGGGCAGGTTGGCACACCGGCACTGGGAACCGAAGGTCTCTTGAATCAAACCAATCAGCTCTCCAAAATCGACATTGTCCACATCCATCTTGTTAATGACAATGATCCGAGACTTTCCGGCGATCTCTGCCATTTGACAGAACTTGCGCGTGTTGGTCTCGATGCCGGCAGCCGCGCTGATCACGATGACAGCCGTTTCCGCTGCCGCTAGGGCCGTGATAGAGGGGCCGATAAAATCCGGGTAGCCTGGCGTGTCCAGGATGTTCAGCTGCTTTCCGGCGTGCTCAATATGGACCAGGGCGGAGCCGATCGAATGCTGGTGCTCCTTCTCTTCATCGTAGTAGTCACACACGCTTGTTTTCTCGTCGACACTGCCCAAGCGGCTCGTAGTGCCTGTTTTGAAGAGCATTGCCTCGGCCAGTGAGGTCTTGCCACTTCCTCCATGACCCAGAAGAACGATGTTGCGAATGTTGCCCGTGTCAGCCACTCTTTGCGCCTCCCAATAGCCCGTGTTCCTGATGTCAACTGCGTACCGAACTGCACGAGAAGGGCTGATAATACCCCAACGAAAGGGCCAACGACAAGTCTTTTTTGGGCCGCAGACCAGGGCAATCGCAAGGCAGTCATCAATAACCACTAATCAATGATCCAGTAATCAGTCTTCAGCTCCAAACTGGTCATCGATGACTAATCGCTCATCACCGGCCGAGGATGGGAGAGAGGCCCTGCGTAACTCCATGCACGGCCACCCTCTACCGCCTGTTGCGGAAAAAGGTGCGTAGCTGCTCCGAGCATGCCTCGGCGAGGACATCCGATGTGATCCGCACGGTGTGGTTCAGGCGGGAATCCTGCACGATGTTGTACAAACTGCCGCACGCACCGGTCTTGGCATCATGGCAGCCGAAGACCAATCGATCGATCCGAGCCAAGACCAAGGCGCCAGCGCACATGGCGCAGGGCTCCAGCGTGACGTACAGGGTACATCCGTGCAAACGCCAGTTCTCTAGGGCCGCAGAGGCCTGGGTCAGGGCGATGACTTCCGCGTGGGCCGTCGGATCTTGCAGCTGCTCTCGTTGATTGTAGGCCTTGCTGATGATCTGGTCATCATGGACGATCACACAACCAATGGGTACGTCCCCGTTGGCCTCGGCGATGTCCGCCTGAACGATGGCCATGCGCATGTAGCGGTCATCATCACTGTTGATCAATGGAAGGTCGCTATAGTCCACGAATGAAAAGAGGAATGATTCAAGGTTTAACGTTCGCGATCCGCAACGGTGAACCCGCCGGACGGATCCTGACAAAGAATAAAAAAGTATCCCCAGGGGGAGTCGAACCCCCGTCTCCAGGATGAGAACCTGATATCCTAGGCCACTAGACGATGGGGACACTAGCAGGCTTTGTCAGAAAACTCCGTCGTCGGCCCGAGAGCGAACGTTTTTTCGCCTGGCGAAGCAGGCGAAGCAGGCGATGTTGGTTTTATCGTCGATACAGCCGGATGCAGCCAGGCGGAAAACAAGCCGCTCGAAGCCAGATCGAGTTTTCTGACACAGCCTAGAACGTAGTAGCGACGGGTGGACTCGAACCACCGACCTTAGGCTTATGAATCCCACGCTCTAACCAACTGAGCTACGCCGCCAAGTATAGCAAAGCTGCCAACTATAGCAACCGCTCAGTCGCACTGTCAAATACTTTGCCCTGAGCGCCAGACCGAGTTTTCAGGCAGAGCCTATCATGTCGGGATAGGAGGCCCGGGGCCGTTGACGAGGGTGAGACTCGCAATTTCAGCGCGGCGCTGGCCCGACCGTCAGCCGGCCCAAGCGCGTCTTCTACGGGAGAGTGTGAGTGTCCCGAGGCCCAGCAGCAGGAGGGTCGCCGGTTCCGGAACCGGACTGCTAGGGACGACTTGGATAAAGGGTTCGGGTTGAGGCCGCGACCCGCCCGGCGCCGAGAAGCCGTTGCTGAAGAAGTTGGCCGCCGTGGGCAGGAGTTGACTCGGGCCGCCACCGCCACCGCGGATCAGGGCCTCCTCTTCATAATTATTCTCTCCATCAATCGGGTCATACACGGCAACCACGACCTTGGAGTTGTCCAGGTGGACCTGCGTCGTGCTGGACTGAGGATCGCTCACATCCCCCAACCAATAGGCGAAGCGATACCCCTCCCGCGCTACGGCCGTCAGAGAAATCTGTGAATAGGTCGCATAGGTGTGAATGCCGGAACCGGGTGTCATCGTCCCACCCCGGGCGGGGCTCTGCTCCAGCAACAGTTCCACTTGGGTCTGGCAGCGGGCACTGTTCAAGCCAGCCGACAGGGCAAGCAGCAGCATAGACAGACCCTGCCTTGTCCGGAATACTCCGTGCCACGTCATTGGATAGCCCCCGCTTGACATCAATTGCCCCCAGATCAACCGATGGCCCGAGTCTACCCCATTTGGACGTCAGACTCAATGCGGAAAGGATCTGAATCCGGTTCAACTTGTGACAAAAAGCCTTAGGCCTTGTCCGGCGTTCTGGCCGACGTGATTTTGGGACCCAGACGGAAAATAGAGGGGATGGGGACATATTTTTTCCGCTAAGATAAGACCCGCGCGGGGATGGTCGGGACTGATTAAGCCGATCGGTCACTCCGAAGATGCTTGCGCCTCTAAGGCTGCGAGTCTCTCGGCCGGTATCGTCTCGACGCGCAGGTTTCCATAGACGACCTTGAACACGCCGTCTGAAACCTTCCAGCGCAGGAGCACCTGCTCTTTGTCACCCGGCGCCACCTTCCCGCCGAAGTAGGCTGGATCCCTGTCCTCTGCATGGAGGCGCCGGTAGAATTCGCTCAGCCCTTGGATGGGCATCATGATCTCAATCATGCGTTTCATCCGGTCTTCTCGGGTCATATTCCTCTTTTGCGCGCGCAGCTCTTTGGCTGCGGGCGTGTCACTTTTTTCGTAGCGCCCGACCTCCTTCATCATGGACATCAGGTCCAGATGCTCGGGAAAGGTCCCTCCCAGGTTGGCGAGAAACTTTAGCCCCTGCAGGGCCGTTCGTTCATCCGCTCGAGGCATCGCCATGGGCCCACCGCCGACCGACTTGTAGTCCTGGGGGATGACGGGCTCGAATGCCCCGGCCTCCACGACAACGTCCCACTCGATGTGCGAGACGGTGCTGTGCAACTGCCTGTCGTTGGGCAGACTAACGGTTTTTTCAATGCGAATGGGCAGCCGGGTCTGCGTTTCCACCCACAGCCTAACCTTTACCGCGTCACCTCTGCCCCCCTGCAAATAGGCGGGATCTGTCGTCTGGAAGCCGGCAACGGAGACCCCATCGATCGATGACGGACTCAGACGCGTGTACTCGCAGGCCAGGAGTTGTCGGACGATAGTGGTGGGGTCATCATGTTCTCGCCGCATCCGGTCCACATAATCCGCCTCACAGATCAACTCTATGTACTGTTTGTTCCCGGGCAGAAGGGTCGTCATGCGCCGTTGGCCGGCGGGTAGATACTTTATGTTGACGATCGCGCTGTCTGAATTGGGATCCTCGATTCTGCTGCTTATCTTTACCCCCAGGGCGGGTGAAATCAACGCCCGGAACTCGACGGTTTGTCCTTCCTTCTGCAGATCATTCCCGCTTGCGGCGCTGGTCAGGGTCATTTGATATGAATAGGCCTCGACCTGCTCGATGCGAGTCAGGACCTCGTTCAGCGTCACCCCGGAACTGCCCCTAAGAAAGACGACACCCAGGAAACCGGCGACTCCCACCAGAGCGGCAATGCCAAGTGCGACGGATTGTTTTCTCATCAACGAATCTCCCATGCCAAGACGACCAACCGGCCCTGTCGGCTCCCGCTACGCGGGGCTCTTTCTGAAAACTCCGTCGTCGGCCCGAGAGCAAGCAATTTTTTCGCCTGGCAAAGACGGCGAAGCAGGCGATGTTTGCTCTATCGTCGATGCAGCCGGATGCAGCCAGGTGAAAAAAGGGCCGCTCGAAGCCAGATCGAGTCTTCAGACAGAGCCTACGGGCCTGGTTTTCTGTCAGTATGGTGCCCCTGGGACCAGACACGCAACGAAAAACTGACGCCTCACCGGCATGTCTGCCTCACAACGACTTTGATCGTGGATCTGCAGGGGCAACTTTACCTACAGCGGTGCAAAATTCGGCTGGGAACGCAGCCCGATTACCGATTACAGACTGTTGGACCGGTCCCGATCTTCCGACATTGTGGGAAGTTGCGTGATTTGGTACACTCGCCGGCAGGTGCTGTCGGAGGTGGCTAGGTTCCCCGATGGGGCGCGAGGGTGGGTGTTGAGGGTAACTCTGTGAGGCCGAACCCTATGGTGAAACCGAAGCCGCTGCTAGGCTTTGTCGGAAAACTTGCTCGTTGGCCCGAGAGCGAGCAATTATTTCGCCTGGCAAAGACGGCGAAGCAGGCGATGTTGGTTCTATCGTCGATGCAGCCGGATGCAGCCAGGCGAAAAAAGGGCCGCTCGAAGCCAGATCGAGTTTTCCGACACAGCCTGAATTATCCCTTCATTCTCCTTCTTTTTCTCTTTCCCTTCGCTTGCCTCGAGGCTCAGGACCTGGTCCGGATCAATGAATTCGTGGCCGTCAACGACAGCGGTCTCGACGACGAGGACCGCGACGAAGTGGATTGGATTGAAATCCACAACGGCGGCACCACCCCGGTCGACATGACGGGCTGGTACCTGACGGACCGAGTCAATGATCTGACCAAGTGGCGGTTTCCCGGCGTCCTCATCGCACCTCACGGCTATCTGGTGGTGTTCGCCTCCGGCAAAGACAGGAACGATCCTGCCGGCCCACTGCACACCAACTTTAAGCTGAGCGGTGACGGAGAGTACCTGGGACTCATCCGACCCGACGCTGCCACCATCGCATCGGAGTTCTTCCCCGCCTACCCCATCCAGGCGCCCGACGTGTCCTATGGCCTGGAAGTCGCCACCGCAGAAGAGACACTCGTTCGCCATGACGGGGTGGCCCGAGCGCTGCTGCCAGTAGACGACGCGCTGGAACCACGACGCCAATCGGGCGATCCGCGGCCCTGGACGCAGGTGGACCTCGACGATTCCGACTGGCAGGTAGGCACCATCGGCATTGGGTACAACTACGCAGGCCTCATCGGGCTGGATGTCTCGCCCATGCGCAATACCAATGAGACGATATACTGTCGAGTGCCCTTCACCGTCGTCGATCCGCCCCGGGTGAAGTCACTGACCCTCCGCATGCGCTACGATGACGGGATGATCGCCTACATCAATGGCCAGGAGGTCGCCCGAGACAACGCCCCGGCGCCGGGAACCGAGACCTGGAAATCCGGAGCGATCGCCAATCGGTCCAACAGAAAGGCCGTCAAGGCGGTCGATTTCCCGCTCTTTCCCCTCGACTTCCTCCGTCCCGGCCAGAACGTGCTGGCCATCCAGGGCCTCAACAACGGCTTGAGCAGTTCAGATCTCCTGATACTGCCTGAACTGGTGGCCACCGTCACTACCGACGCGATTCCCTCCCTCGCCTATTTTCCACTGCCCACGCCCGGGCGACCCAATGGTGCCGGCGTGGCGGCGCTGGGGCCGATCATCCGCGAGCCCGATCACGCGCCGGCCATGGCGCAAGGGGACCAGGACCTGCGGGTGTGGGCCCGCATCCGGCCTAGCTCGGACGGGCTGCTCTCGGCACGGTTGCATTACCGCATCCTATTTGGGCCGGAGATCGTCGTAGCCATGGGAGATGACGGGCAGGGTGGCGACGAAATAGGTGGAGATGGGATCTACTCCGCGGGCATAGGGGCCGGCGCGTTTCGAGCCGGGCAACTGATACGTTGGTACATCACGGCCACCGATGACGTGGGGCGGGTGACACGTCTTCCGGCCTTCCTCGATCCTGAAAACGCACCCGAATACCTGGGCACGGTCGTGGACGACCCGAGTCTGACCAACCCCCTGCCCGTGCTGCACTGGTTCGTGCGGAGCCCTGGATCGGCCAACTCCGATGCTGGTACCCGTTGCACACTGTTCTATGACGGTGAGCTGTATGACAACGTGGCGGTGAATCTGCATGGACAGTCCAGTCGCGGGTTCCCGAAGAAGAGTTACGACATCGACTTTCATCCGGGCCACAACTTCAAGTGGGCCCCGGGGCAACCCCGCGCCGACGATATCAATCTGATGACCACCTACCCGGACAAGGCCCAGATGCGCAATATTCTGTCCTATGAGACCTTCCGAGATGCCGACTGTCCCTACCACTGGGTCTTTCCCGTACGCGTCCAGCAGAACGGGACCTTCTGGGGGACCGCTCATGTCATGGAGAATGGAGACGAAGACTGGCTGATCCGCATGGGCGTGAATGTCGACGGGGCGCTCTACAAGATGTACAACCGATTCACCAGTCCCGGCGATGCCACCAACGGCGCCGAGAAGAAGACCCGCAAGCATGAGAGCAACGCCGATCTGCTGGCGCTCTTTAACGGCATCAGCCTCGCCGGTGAGTCACGCCGACGCTACCTCTACGACCACGTGGATGTCCCCCAGGTGGTCAACTACCTGGCGGCCCTCGTCATCACCGGTAATACCGACTGCTGTCACAAGAACTACTACCTCTACCGCGACACGGGCCGTAGCAACGAATGGCAGATGTGGCCCTGGGATGTGGATCTGAGTTTTGGCAGGCGCTGGATCAGCTCCCACACCTACTGGGATGAACGGCTCATCACCAACACCCGTGTCTTCGTCGGCAGCAACAACCGCCTGCCCCAGGCGATCTTCGGGATAGCGGAGGTGCGGCAAATGTATCTGCGTCGGATACGCACCCTGATGGATGACCTCTTGAAGCCGCCCGGCGTCTCGCCCGCGAACCAGCACTACGAGCCCCGTATGGATGAACTGGCGGCCCTCATCGCCCCGGATGCGGACTTGGACGCCGCCAAGTGGAACTCCCATGCCTGGGGCCAGGGATCCACAGCGCCCTGCTGTCCTCAGTCTCTGTTGGAAGCCGTCGCGGAGATGAAGTACGTCTATCTGCCCGAACGACGTCGCCAACTCTACCACGGTCTGGCCTCGGGCGCCGGGGAGATCCCCGACGCCCAACCGGACGCCGCCATCGTAGAGATCGGGGGCATCAGGACGGAACCGGCCAGCGGCGACCCGAACGAACAGTTCCTGCAGCTGCACAATCCCAACCGCTATGCCGTGGACATCTCGGGTTGGGCCTTGCGGGGCAGTATCGACCTCTTCTTTCGCGGCGGCACGGTGATCCCCGCGGAAGGCCTGCTGTACGTGGCTGCCGATCGGGTGGCCTTTCGCGGACGACCCTCCTTCCCCAACGGCGGGCAGGCCCTCTTCATAGTCGGCGACTACGAGGGCCGGTTTTCCTCTTCCTCGGGTTCCCTAGAACTCGTGAATCGCGCGGGTCGGGTCGTGGCCCTGGTGACCGACGTCCAGCAACATCGACCCCTACTTCGCTCGGGGCGTGGACGCTAGGGGATCAGGCATCCTTGCTGTGCAGGGCTTCCTGAACCACGTGCTGCTCTGGTTCTACAGCGATCCCTACATCTCAGCTTATGTGTAAGCTGTTTTCGGAGGCGAAACGATGAACTGGATGATAGGTCGGCATTTACATTTCCTAGATTGATTGTGGCACGTATGGCTAGGATCAAAATGGATGGCGCGTCTGCAGCGCATCATCTCCATGGACGCATTGCCGGAGTGAAGGGGGAGTCAAGCCGGGTTTTGTTAGAGTGCCTGAGGAAGTAGCTTGTTCTGCGCGGGACGGGTACAACGCCTTGTCACCGAAAGTCATCTGCGGCTGCGCCAAGATCACCAATGCCATCCGCACCGCCACTCTGCGTCATCAGTCAAGAGTGCAACTCAAGAAGTTGAGGAAGCGGCAGATAGCCCACTAGGCCAGGCGTTGCTTAGGGAACGGCAAGAAATAACTTGGACTTTTGAATGCCCGATTGCACCCCATCTTGGATCGCTTCTCAATCGCCAAATCCGCGACGTAGAACGGCTACGCCGGTGGTTTCGCTCAATCGGGCGCGACCCAATATGGGGCACACTTGGACTCCAAATTGCCCTACTTATTTATTGCCGATCCCTTAAAGTCATCGTCTTGCCCGGTCAGGAGAGCATTGGTGGTCTTTCTCGTCTTAAGCGGCAACCATATTATGGGGATCAAAGACGAATTTTGTGGCAGCACCCTTGTCGAAATCCTTGTAGCCTTGTGGTGCATCGTCCAACGAAATCATCTGTACGTTAACGGCCTTTGCGATCTGGATCTTGTCATAGAGGATCGCCTGCATCAACTGTCGATGGTAGCGCATGACTGGGCACTGACCTGTGGTAAACACGTGCGACTTGGCCCAGCCCAGCCCGATGCGAATGCCCAGCATGCCTATCTTGGCGTTGTCGTCGACGCCGCCGGGATCACCAGTGACATAAAGGCCAGGGATGCCTATCCCGCCTCCGGCCCGGGTGATATCCATCACCGTATTCAGTACAGTAGCAGGCTGTTCTGTTGTGCAACACTTGCCGTGACCCTTGGCTTCAAAGCCAACGCAATCGACAGCGGCATCCACCTCGCCTACGCCGAGAATGGATTCCAATTGTGCTTCGATGGGATCCTCCTTGCGCAGGTCAATGGTTTCACAGCCGAAACTCTTTGCCTGCTGCAGACGTTCAGGGATCATATCGCCCACGATGGTGCAGGCGGCGCCAAGCAGTTGGCACGATGCGGCACAGGCCAGGCCGACGGGTCCTGCCCCGGCCACATAGACGGTGGAACCTGGCCCGACCCCGGCAGTACAGGCGCCGTGGAAGCCGGTGGGGAAGATATCAGACAGCAAGGTAAGGTCCTTGATCTTGGCCATGGCTTGATCATTGTCGGGAAACTTCAGCAGGTTAAAATCGGCATAAGGCACCATGACGTATTCCGCCTGGCCTCCAACCCAGCCGCCCATGTCTACGTAGCCATAGGCAGCACCTGGTCGGGCTGCGTTGACGCTCAAACAGATACCCGTTTTTCCTTCTTTGCAATTCCGACAGCGTCCACAGGCAATGTTGAAGGGAACCGAAACGACATCCCCCTCCTGGATGAACTCGACGTCTCTGCCTGCCTCAACGACTTGCCCAGTAATTTCGTGGCCCAAGATCAATCCTTCGGCCGCCGTGGTACGGCCACGGACCATGTGTTGATCGGAGCCACAAATGTTTGTTGTTATAATTTTCAAAATAACACCATGGGCGCACTGCCTCTTGCCCAAACTCAACTTGGGATACTCAATCGATTGAACCTCAACGACTCCTGGTTTAATATAAGCAACGCCTCGATTACTTGCCATAATGACCTCCAAATGAACAGTTCAGGTAGAAAAAGTTATTTCCGTCGCTAGCGGTCTCACGCCACACGGACATGCTGTGACTGAGAGCTACACGAGCGCGATCAGCAGAATTACCTATACCAGGGGAACCAACGGGTGTCAAGGCCACCGCCAGCCATTATTGAACCGCCTCGGACCGAGGTTATGGAGAAGATTCTACGCCCATGCGGGCTGTGGCAGGAATCGGCTTGCAGGGCCCACCCGAGGTCGATCGCCTGGTCGGGGGCCTGGATTTCTGTTGCTCCGACAGGCAGGTTGGACCCCCCAGAGCCGGATCAGGCCTAGAGAACTCACATAGGCTCAAATGGACCGGATGCAACCCCCACGTGCAACAGCCCTGGGGCTGTTTTCCCATTGATCTGTCTTTCCCTCGGGGGTATAAGCGCTTCTACTGTCGTAACACCAAATTTCCTATCCGTCACGACGGCTGGTCTTGAATCGGCACGAGCACGGGGTAGGATGGGCGGTCGACCCAAGGCGTTGGACAAGAAGAAGGCCGCCATGGCCGGGTCAATGCACCGAGGAAATGCTATGAGCCGCTGGATACTTTTCTTGTTGGCATCCATCTTGTTCCCCCACGAACTTGTCTGTCACCAAGAGGCCCAGAGCGATTCTGTCGAGGGCCAGCGCCACGTCGAGCGTCTTATGTAAGCTGCTCGAGATTTGGGGCTGTGTCGCGTACTTGCATCCGTATCTCGCGTACAAAGAAATCGACTGGGATGAAGCACTGATCAATACGCTACCGCAAGTCATGCGGGCCGAGACGAAGGCAAGACGGTGACACTGATTGACGAAAGGGCGATCAGTCAGGCAGAACCCACTGGGTTGTTCCTCGAAGCGGCCTGCCAAACGACTTTCATTGGTTCCCACACTCGGGGCGCCAACGGTGATATCACATTTCTGGTTCTACCAAGCGGCATCACCGTCTCGTTCACCGGACACGATGTTCGGCACGCCGACGGACGTCAGCTTCAGCGGATCGGGCTGGTCCCACACATCGAAGCTAGGCCGACAATCGAGGGTATCCGCCAGGGGAAAGACGAAGTACTGGAGCGGGCCATCCAGTTTTTGCGAGATGGCAACTAGCAATGCCGAAACAACGCCCCATAGCGTCGCCCCAATCGACCAGGAGGATCGGACCACAATCCTAATCCGCTATTGCGGTGGTCGAAGGTTCGACGGTGCTCGGGCCACTGTCTTCTCTGTCACATGAATAATGGTCGACTTTTCTGGGGCCCATTGGGGTGGAGTGTGGTGTTGCTTGCGAGGTGCGCGGGCTGCGTTCGGCGCCCCATTCGGCGGCGGATTTACCGTCGCCGTTTTTCCAGATAATTCCCCACAACGCCGTGAAAATCCTGTTGATCCCCCCGTTTTGCTGGGCTATACTTGCCCGAATTCTGAAAGTAAGTAGTTTTCCCAATAGTCGGTACGTTTGACCGATGTGGTGGATACCCTTGATGGAAGGCCAGATTCAGGACAATCCGGACACGCCCGAAGCCCCCGACGAACCGCAGCGTTCGATGATGGGGGTCATCGTGCATTCCTTCTTTATTGTGCCCTTTCTCATTGCGGTTTTCTGCGTTCTGCTCTTTACGGCGGGTATGATGCTCACCCGGGAACAGAAGACGGCCTTCGACTACCTAGAGGACATTCGGATTGGGGGTTCTACCAAACGCTGGGTATCGGCCTTTGAGTTGTCCAAGTTCTTGGCCGATCCGGCCAAAATTCTGGATGAGGAACGGTTCGCCGCTGAGATGATTACGGCCTTCGAGAAGGCCCGGGTCCAGCATGACGACAGCCGTGTCCAGGAGTATTTGGCCCTGGGCATGGGCCGAACGGGCAATCCCCAGTACCTGGAGACCTTACTCCATGCGATCGATAGCAGCGAGAAGAACCTCTTACTCTCGGCCATCTATGCCCTCGGCATGTTACGGGATCAGGGGGCCGTCGCTAAATTGCAACTCTTCCTGGATCATTCGGTGCCGCGGATTCGGTCCATCACCGTGGTGGCGTTGGCAAATATCGGGGGATCCGAAGTCATACCGCTGCTGAAAGGGGCACTGGCAGATGCCGAGCCCAATGTACGCTGGGGTGCGGCTATCTCGCTGGCCCGGATGGGCGATGCCTCGGGCAAGGAGACGCTGCTGGAACTGCTAGAGCCGGATTATCTGTCCCAGTTTCCCGCGGTGGATGCACGCGAGAAGAGCGATCTCAGGGTGGCCACGATTGAGGCGGCAGGCCGGCTGGACGCCCAAGACGTCCGGATGAAGATTGAGGAACTCTCCCAGGATTCCGACATGAAGGTACGGGCGGCGGCCTGGAACTATCTCCATCAGAAAGACGAGTCATGACAAAGATGGGTGCAATATGAGCGACGATAAACCAGGTCCCGGGAGGACCCCGGAGAAGAAAGAAGAGGGGGCGGCTGTGACTGCGGGGACCGGAAGTGCCGCAGCAAAAAAAGTGGCGAGTCAGCCCATCGTCAGGCCCAGCGGGCCGGATCGAGTACCGCGCCGGACGCTGGTGGCGTGGCTGGCCATTGGCTGGTTGGCCTTTGGGGCCTCGATGGCGGCCTATGGTGCGATGTTTGTGCGCTTCCTGTTTCCGAACGTGTTGTTCGAGCCGAAGCAGAGCTTTCTGGCCGGCTTCCCGGATGAGTATGTCGTGGGGGCGGTCTCCGAACGCTGGAAGGTCTCGCAAGCGGTCTGGATTGTGCGCGACACCGAGACGCTTTACGTGCTCTCCACCGTCTGCACCCACCTGGGTTGCACGCCGAATTGGCTGGAGAATGAAGGCAAGTTCAAATGTCCCTGCCACGGGAGTGGCTTCTACAAGACCGGGATCAACTTCGAAGGACCGGCACCCCGCCCGCTGGAACGCTTTCGTGTTGCCCTCACCGACTCGGGTGAAATCCTGGTCGACAAGACCAAGAAGTTTCAACAGGAAAAGGGGGAATGGACTCAGCCGGAATCCTTCCTCGCCGTCTGAGTCTCACCGGGGACCCCTCAAAGAGCTTACAAAAGGATTCCTAAATGCCGAAGGCTAAGAAGAGCTTTTTAGCACCGATCACCGAAAGCCAGATCTACCGATCCATCATGCGCGTCGGTATCCCCAGCACGCGTCGCGAGCGCATGATGATTGTCCTCAGCAATGTTTTCATACACCTGCATCCCGCTCGTATCCCCAAGCATGCGGTGAAGGTCAAGTACACCTGGTGCATGGGCGGGCTCACCTTCTTTATCTTTTTGGTTTTGACGGTGACGGGGATTCTCTTGATGTTCTACTACCGTCCGGTCACGGAGTATGCCTACGGTGACATCATCGACTTGAAGGAACAGGTTCCGCTGGGGATCATGCGGGAGATTCACCGCTGGGGTGCGCATCTCATGGTCATCACGGTCTGGCTGCACATGTTCCGGGTCTTTATGACGGGTTCTTATAAGCCGCCCCGCGAATTCAACTGGGGGGTGGGGGTCGTCCTGCTGCTGTTGACGATGTTCTTGAGCTTCACCGGTTACCTGCTGCCCTGGGATCAACTGGCGATCTGGGCCATTACCGTGGGTTCCCGCATGGCGGGTGCGACGCCATTCATCGGGACCTCGGGCCCCGGCTCGGCGCTGCTGGCCCTGGGAGACGTGAACTTTGTGCACGAGGCGAGCGATGCCCGCTTTGCCATGCTGGGAGGGCGTTTTGTGGGAGAAGCGACCCTGCTGCGCTTCTATGTGCTGCACTGCATTGGTTTGCCCTTTATCATCATGATCTTCATGATCGTGCACTTTTGGCGTGTGCGCAAGGACGGCGGTATCTCCGGACCCACCTAAGGGAAACAATCAGGCGGGTCCCTCTGAAATGCCGAAACGAATGATGCCTTTCAATGTCTGGGTACTATGGAAGAACTTAGCTGGCCAAAGCACTTAATCAACGTTCTTAGCAATCCGAAATATCTCTTTCCGCTCCTCCTCGGGCTCTTCGTGTTCATATTCCCTCCGACGGATCGCCTCCACCGTATTCACCTGCGCCTGCGTTTAGACAGGCTCTGGACCAACGCCGGAGGTGTGTTTTTGTTGGTACTGTTTCTGTCCTTTTTCCTCTTTGGACTGACAGACCCCAACTTTCGCTTGATCGTGACCAAGGCGGACAATGTGCCCATCGTGGGACTGATATTTCTGGTCACCTTCTTTCTCTGGTTCAGCATGAAGCAGGCGCTGGAGAACGACCGGCGCATGGCCGATGGCAAAAAACCCATAGAAGCGGACGACAAGGACCCGGTGTTGGTGTGGCCGGATCTGGTCTACGGCGAGTTCATTGCCATGATCGTGTGTACGATCCTATTGATCGTCTGGTCGATTGTTCTCACGGCCCCGTTGGAGCAACCCGCGAATCCGGCGGTCTCTCCCAATCCCTCAAAGGCTCCCTGGTATTTCCTGGGTCTGCAGGAGATGCTGGTCTATTTCGATCCCTGGATCGCCGGCGTGGTTTTTCCCACCGTGATCATCATCGGCATCATGGCCATTCCCTATCTCGACAACAATAAGAAGGGATGCGGATACTACTCCTTCGCGGATCGCAAGATGGCGGTGTCGGTCTTCATGTTTTTCTGGCTGGTCCTGTGGATCTTTCTGATCGTGGTGGGGACCTTTCTTCGGGGTCCGAACTGGAATTTCTTTGGTCCCTTTGAAGTCTGGAAGATCAGCAAACTCGAGGCCTTGACCAATGTGAACCTGTCCGAACTGATCTATATGAAGCTCCTGAACCGCCGCCTTCCCGATAACATCCTGGTGCGAGAGATGGGGGGCTTCCTGGTCATCTTGGGGTATTTCGGTGTGTTGCCCCTGATCCTGATGAAGACGCTCTTTCGAAAATTGCATCAGGATCTGGGAAATGTACGCTTCAGTTTTTTCACGATCATGCTGCTGATGTCCTTCAGTTTGCCCATCAAGATGATGCTGCGCTGGTTCTTCAACATCAAGTACATCGTGGCGATACCGGAGTACTTCTTCAATATCTAACATGCCAAGGATGTTCTCGTGAGCGAACCACAAGAGCGATATTACAATATCGCTAAATTGAACAAAGTTTTTGCCATCTCCAGTCTGGTGCTTTTGGGCACCATCGGCTGGATGTTGCTGGACGACTATGCCCGTCGCTGGAAGGGCTATCAGCGGGAATTCCGTTCCTACGAGGTCGAGAAGACGCGGGTCAAATTCGACAAGGAAAAGAATCTTCTCAAGGATCAAGAACGTTACCAGGAACTCTTGGTCGAGCGGGAGGCCGCCCAGGCGGCCTATGACGCCAATTCGGCCGGCCTCGTTGACTTGCGGACGGAATTAGAAGCGGTTCAGGGAGAGAATGATCTCCTGGTACAACAGTACCGCTTTACCAAGGCCGAACTGGACGCGGCCAAATATCAGTACGAAGAGGCGAAGAATCACAATTCTAGCAACCTGGACAGGGCGGAGGAGGCCTTTGACGTGCTGCAAGCGCAGGAGAAGCAACAGAAATTGGCAGTCGAAGTATCGGATCAGGAGGTCCAGCAGAAGAGAGATGCATTCGATGCGCTGGGTGTTCATCTGAAGGAAATAGAACGTGAGCAGGGTCGGCTCGCTCAGGAAAAGACCCTGCTTGAGAACAAGCTCGAAAAGATTGATCAGCACGCCATGACTCTACCGAACCTGGTGGCCGATCTCGTGCGTGATCTTCCTCTGATCGATATGGCCAGTCCGAACTACAAGATCCGACAGGTGGTCCTGAAGGATTTGAAGGATGACCTTAATTTCATGCAGGTACCCAAGGTGGAGCGCTGCATTACCTGCCACCTCGGTATCGACAATCTCGATTACAAGGATCTTCCCCAACCTTTTCGCACGCACTCCAATCTGGAGCAGTACGTCGACAACGATTCGCCGCATCCCCTGGAAGACTTCGGATGCACCTCCTGTCATGGCGGACGGGGCCGTGGGACAGACTTCGTGACGGCGGCCCACACCCCCTCCAGTGACGAACAGAAGAAGGAATGGGAGGAACAATACAACTGGGAGGCCTTTCACCACTGGGATACCCCCATGGTCCCCCTGCAGTATACGGAATCGGGCTGTTTCAAGTGCCACTCGGGCGAGACCGTCATCGCGGGGGCGGAAAACCTGAATCTGGGCCTGCAGCTCATCGAGAGGGCCGGCTGCTATACCTGTCACGAAATTGAGAAATACAAGGGGTGGATGCAGCCGGGGCCCAACCTCAAGGCTATCGGTACGAAAGTGACGCCCGAGTGGGCGCGACGGTGGATTGCAGATCCGCACTCCTTCCGACACAACACCTGGATGCCTGCCTTCTGGGGTCAATCCAACAACAGCGACCCCAATTCACAGGCCAGGGCCGATCAAGAGGTCCGCAGCATCGCCCACTATCTCTTTGCCGCCAGCAAGGAGATCGAACTGACCGACATTCCCGTGCCGGGCGACCCCGTCAGGGGTGAAGAACTCGTGGCCTCGGTGGGTTGCTTCGGCTGCCACAAGATCGAGCCGGATCCCGTGGTGACACCGGCCACGCGCCAAAACCTGCAGCGAGAGCAAGGACCCAACCTGATCGGTTTGGGCAGCAAGACCAGCGCTACCTGGGTCTTCAATTGGCTCAAGGACCCCCATCGCTTCCGGGCTGACACCCGAATGCCCAACCTGCGGCTGACCGATCAAGAGGCCGCCGATATTGCCGCTTATCTGACGCAAAGTGACATAAGTAAGAGAGATGACTTCGATCGAAAACCCTTAGCGCCGATCGACGAAGCCATCGTGGACACCCTGGTCACGGAGTTCTTGACTCGAACGATGACACGGGCCCAGGCGGACGAACAGCGGGCCGGCATGGCGCTCGACGACAAGCTGGAGTATGCCGGGCAGAAACTGATCGCCCACTACGGCTGCTTCTCCTGCCACGCGATCGAAGGCTTCGATGACATGAAGCCGATTGGCACGGCGCTGACTCAGGAGGGCAGCAAATCGATTCACAATCTGGACTTCGGTTTCATCCACATCGATCACAGCAGGCAAGCCTGGTTCAAGCAAAAGCTCAAGGAGCCCCGCATTTTCGACGAAAATCGCGTGAAGACGCCGGGCGAGAAGCTCCGCATGCCCAATTTCAACTTTACGGATGAGGAGGCCGACGCCCTGGTCACGGTCCTCTTGGGCTTCACCAAGGCCAAACCCGGCCACCTGAAGCTCACGGGCGCCTCCGTGGAGGAGCAGTACATCCAAGAGGGTCAGCGGGTCGTTCGCCAGTTCAACTGCCAGGGGTGCCACGAGTTGGAGGGCGAGGGCGGCGCCATTCAGCCCAAGGTCTTCGACTGGCTGGTCAAGTACCAGGACAAGGAGGAGAATGAAGCCGACGCCGTCTTTAAGAGTTTCAGCCCGCCGAATCTCATCGGCGAAGGCAAGAAGGTGCACGCCCAGTGGCTCTTCGACTTCCTGCATGCCCCCAGCACCATTCGGCCTTGGCTCAAGACCCGCATGCCCACTTTTAATTTTACTGCGGCTCAATCGAATGCGCTGGTGCGCTACTTCAGTGCCCTGGACCGGGTTGATTTCCCCTTCGCGGAGATGGTCAGTGATGCGGAGATCGCCAGGGACTATGAGGATGGCAAGAAGCTGTTCTCTGAGGAGTATCTCGCCTGCGGCAAGTGTCACATCGTGGGTGACCAGACGCCCGGTGGATCCGCGGACAGCTGGGCGCCCGACTTTACGCTGGCTCGAGATCGGTTGAAGCCACAGTGGATGATCGACTGGCTCATGGATCCGCAGGCGCTGCTTCCCGGGACCAAGATGCCCGGCTATTTCGAAGCAGAATACTTCGACGATGCGGGTCCGGAAGACATATTGGGTGGAGATGAGACGCTGCAGATCAAGGCGTTGCGGAACTTCATTCTCGGCTTGGGCGCCGAGAAGGGTAAAACCGAGAGTTCTGCACGGAGCGATGACAGGCCGGACCCCAAGCAGACGGTGGTGGGAGGACGGGTGTCGAAGGCGTTCACGGTACCCGGCGACTGATCGTGTTGGCCAAGATCCCCCTACTGACCGCCCTGCTGTTTGCGAACCTCTATCCCCTCTGTTTCTGGATCAACGTGAGAGAGCCTCTGGGCCATGGATTTCACAGGTTTCACTTGGGACTGGCCGGGGTCACCGGCGGCGTTGCCGTGACGCTGCTGATGTTCATGGAGGTCCCCACCTCCCTCAAGGTCAGTCTCGCGATTTGGCTTGGGCTCTTTTTAATCGTCTCTGCTCTCATGTGGTCAAGAGACGTTCCGAATCTCATGTGGATCAGCCTCGTCTCGATCTTCGGGCTCGTCCTCTACGCACAGGCCCAGAGCCACTTGCTGGGACCCGGTCTGGATCTGCTGTTCTTTAGCATCTTGGGAGGCATGATCCTCTGCCTGTCTATCTTTGCCATGAATATGGGGCACTGGTACTTGAATGTGCGGGGCTTGTCCGTGAGTCATCTCCAGCGTGTCGTCACGGTCTTCGGCATCGTGTTGCTGGCGCGTATGCTGCTGGATGGTTGGCGACTGCTCACGCATCACGTCACCTATGCCGGCTTTGAAATCCCCCTCTATTCCTTTGTGATGACCATCGAGGGCTTCTTGATTATCGTGGCCTTGCTCTTCGGCACCATCTTCCCCTTGATCACCCTGTTTTTTGTGCGGGGAACGCTCTCGCTGAAGGCGACCCAGAGTGCGACCGGCATTCTCTATGCGACGCTCTGCTCGGTGCTCATCGGTGACCTGAGCTATAAATACTATGCCCTGACATTCGACTGTGTCCTGTAAAAAGGGTCGGGGGTTTGGCGATGAAATCCATAGCCTGGCACTGCCTACACTGCTCCCGGCCCAATCGGCACTGGGTGGAAGAGGGAAAGACAGCACAGCCCGTTGTTTGCACGTTCTGCCAGGAATCAGACTACTCGATCGAGGACCCCGACCATCCTTTTGAGGCATGCCCTCTCTGCCACTGCCATCAACTCTATGTTCAGAAAGACTTCAATCGGGGATTGGGACTCCTGATCGTGCTGGGGGGAATCGTGCTGGTCCCCTGGACCTACGGACTGAGTCTGCCGTTCTTTGCCGGCATCGATTGGCTGCTCTATCAGCGGGTCGCAAGCATGGTCATCTGCTATCGTTGCGGGGGAGAATTTCGTGGTTTTCCCATCCCCGCCCGACTGAAACCCTATCTGCACAAGATCGGCCTGCGACACGACAGGACGCGCCTGTCTAACTCCTGATGAGCGGGGGCTGGTGCGTCCCAAATTGGCCCAAATATTATTTACAAACAAGGAAAATGTGTCTATATCCCGGGTTGACTTGTTCCGATTATTCATGTAGTGTTTATACGTAGTTTTACGAAGTAAATTTGAAAAGGAGCACTGAACCTGATGCGAAACGAAAAATACACCTGTTTTTTACTAGTCATTCTAATGATGACGTTTGCCGCCCAGGCGGGCACCATCAAGGGCACGATCGTTTACGAGGGCCCGATTCCCAAATTGAAGCCCATCAATATGGAAGCCGACCCCATCTGCCACGCCAAGCATGATACTCCCGTGCTTGTGGAGACCCTTGTCCTGGGTGAGGGTCGGACCATGGCGAATGTCTTCGTTCACGTGAAGAACGCTCCCAAGAAGAGCTACGAGACGCCGGAAGAGCCCGTTGTCATCAGCCAGAAGGGCTGTGTCTACACTCCCCACGTCCTAGGCATCATGGTCGATCAGCCGATGAAGATTATGAACGAAGACGGCACCTTGCACAACGTGCACGCCCTGTGCAAGACGAACAAGGAATTCAACGTGGCCATGCCCGGGTTCAGGAAGGAATTCACTAAGACCTTCAAAGAAGAAGAGTTCATGTTCTTGATGAAATGCGATGTCCATCCCTGGATGAGCGCCTGGATCTCCGTGATGGGACATCCCTTCTTTGATACCACCGGCAAAGAGGGCACCTACGAGATCAAAGGTCTGCCCCCGGGTGTGTGGCAGATCGAAGTCTGGCACGAAAGACTTAAGACGCAGACCCGCACGGTGAAGATCGCAGGGAAGGACGACGTGCAGGTGGCGGACTTTACCTACCAGCATCCCAGTCTGAAAAAGAAGGCCGCGAAATAAGGACTGGTTCACGGCTCCGAATTCCCCAGCTAGGGGAGCGGCAAGAGATAAGTAGAGATCTATGGATAACTCTCTCGACTCCTCCCACAGCGCTTCTTTCTGGCGCAAGTACGTCTTCTCGATAGATCACAAGTGGATTGGGATCCAGTACGGCATCACGGGTCTGCTTTTTCTGCTCTTTGGCTTCTGCCTGATGCTGCTAATGCGCTGGCAACTGGCCTACCCGGAAAGGCCGCTGCCCTTCTTCGGGGCGTGGTTCGGCGAGCTGCGGATGCCCGAGGGCGTCATGCTGCCGGAGTTTTACAACCAGCTCGGCGCGATGCATGGGACGATCATGATCTTCCTGGGAGTCGTTCCCTTGGCCGTCGGCGCCTTCGGGAACTACTTTGTGCCCTTGCAGATCGGCGCCCCCGACATGGCCTTTCCGAGATTGAACATGGCCAGCTACTGGGCCTATTTCCTCGGTGGTGTCACCATGCTGATCAGTTTCTTCGTCCCCGGGGGGGCGGCGAACTCCGGCTGGACCTCCTATCCTCCCCTGGCGGTCATCGCCACCACGGGACAGACGCTATGGCTGTTCGGGATGATTTTTCTGATTACCTCGTCGTTGCTCGGTTCGATCAATTTCATCGTGACGATTTTTCAGCTACGTGCCCCCGGCATGACACTGATGCGCATGCCCTTCTTCGTCTGGACCCAGTTGACCACCGCCTTTCTGCTCTTGCTGGCCTTTCCGGCGCTGGAAGTCGCCGCGATCCTGCAACTCATGGACCGTCTGGCCGACACCAGCTTTTTCATGCCCAGCGGATTGGTCGTCAGCGGCGAGATCCAGGACTACAGCGGTGGGGGCAGTGTTCTCCTCTATCAGCACCTGTTCTGGTTCCTCGCACACCCCGAAGTCTACGTGCTGATCCTGCCAGCCATGGGCATTATCACCGAGATCATTGCCAACAACACCCGCAAGCCCATCGGTGGCTATAAGCCCATGGTCTATGCCCTTGTCTTTCTGGGCTTCATGTCCTTTGTCGTCTGGGCGCACCACATGTTCCTGACCGGCATGGGCACCGCCATCAGTTCTTTCTTCCAGGCGACGACGATGATCATCTCGATTCCTTCGATCGTTATTCTGGCGGCGCTGATGTTGACCCTCTGGGGGGGATCGATTCGCTTTAACGTCCCCATGCTCTTTGCGCTGGCATTCTTGCCGATGTTCGGCATCGGCGGCCTGACGGGCTTGCCCTTGGGCCTATCGACCGCCGACATTCATCTGCATGACACCTACTATGTGATTGGCCACTTTCACTATGTCGTCGCGCCGGGAACCCTCTTCGCGCTGTTTTCCGGTATCTATTACTGGTTCCCCAAGGTGACGGGGCGCAAGATGAACGAGTTCCTGGGACATCTCCATTTTTGGCCCACTTTCATCTCCATGAACATTATCTTCATGCCCATGCTCATCCAGGGTCTTGCCGGCATGTCGCGCCGGCTGTGGGATGGCGGTCTTACCTATGCCGACACCACACCAGAAGGCGTATTGACCGGGGGCATATTGACAGCGGGCATCATAGGCTTGCACAAGGTCATCTCCATGGGGGCCTGGACCATGGCGCTGTTTCAGATCCCCTTCATCTTCAACTTCTTCTGGAGCATCTGGTGGGGCAAGAAGGTGACATCGGACAATCCCTGGGAGGCGACCACCTTGGAGTGGGCGGCGCCCTCGCCTCCACCCCACGGCAATTTCGCGACCGTCCCGGTTACCTACCGTGGACCCTACGAGTACAGCGTGCCCGACGCGGAACGCGACTTTAGCCCGCAGTTTCAGGAGACGATCTAGCCATGTCGGATGCGATTCCCTATGCCGTTGACATCCGCCCGGATACCGGTCTGAACAATGGGAAGATGGGTATCTGGCTCTTCCTGGCCTCGGAGGTCATGCTCTTTGGGGGACTCTTCTCGAGTTATGTCCTGCTTCGCACGGGCGCTTCGCACTGGCCTTTGGGGGTGGACGAAGGCTTGAACATTTGGCTCGGTCTCGTCAATACAATCGTGCTCATCACTTCGAGTGTGACTATGGTCATGGCCTGGGCCTCGCTGAAGATGCAGGACTTCGACAAATTTAAAAAGTTTCTGGGGGCGACGCTCCTGCTCTCCTGTGTGTTTCTGGTTGTGAAGGCCTTCGAGTATGGGGGTAAGTTTGCTCACGGTTCCGTTCCCAGCAAGAACACGTTTCTTGCCATCTATTTTGTGCTGACCGGAGTGCATGGTCTGCACATCATCGGCGGGATGGTTGTGAATGGCTATTTTTGGGGTCCTGGCTCGAAGATGTGGAAGACGGATCCGGAACGCTTCACCGGTCGCATTGAAATCGCCGGGCTCTACTGGCATTTCGTCGACCTGGTCTGGATTTTCCTGTTCCCGGTTCTCTATCTGCTATAGTGACAGTGTAATAAGGGCGTCCCATGAGTGCCGATGCACATGATATCAAGAGAGAGGTCAGAAAATACTATGCGGTATTCGCCGCGTTGCTGGTGCTAAGCTGTGTCACCGTGGCGGTCAACAGGCTGCATCTCTCACCCTCTAGGGCCATTGGCCTGGCCCTCGTCATCGCGACGGTCAAGGCGTCGCTGGTGGCCTGCGTCTTCATGCACCTCCTGTCGGAAAAACGATTCATCTATTCGGTGCTAGCGATGACGTTCGTTTTCTTTTTCGCGCTCATGTTGTTGCCTCTTGGCACTGGCAGCGATCCGTTACATGGAACAGAGGTTAGCCAGTACGCGTCGGCGCATGCCGGCGGGGATGGGCATGCCGAAGCGGCGCAGGAGACCGAAGTTGGGCATTAAGACCTTTCATCTGATATTTATCAGCATCTCCGTCTTGCTGTCGGTGGGTGTCGCCGTCTGGGCCTTCGATTTCGCCCAGCAGGTCAGCCGGCCTGTGGGTTATGTCCTGACCGGTGTAGGGGCAATCCTGTTCGGTCTCGCTTTGGTGGCCTATGAGATCATTTTTATTCGGAAACTGAAGGACCTGTAGAGATGTTGCCTGCTGACTTAATGACCTCAGCGTCACGCGTATTGGGCTGCTCCGTTTGCTATGGCGCAGCAGATTCCCCCCTGACGGCAGGGCTCAACATGGGCATCCTATCCATGTTGGCTATTCTTGTTTTCGTCTTGGCGCTGTTCGCGAGATTCTTTTGGGCTTTTCGCAAGAGAGCGAAGGAACTGGTCTGACATGAACCTAATGAACTTACTGCCGCTGCCGGAACTGGCCTCGGCCCACGGTTACAAGATTGACTTCATCATCTATGTCGTGCATGGACTGATGTTTGCCCTGTTCGTGGGTTGGGCCCTCTTTATTCTTTACGTCCTCTTTCGTTTCCATCGTCGTCGCCACCCGAAGGCCAGTTATCATGGCATTCACACCCACTGGTCGACAGGCCTGGAGGTCTTTATCGCCATCTTCGAGGTGGCGCTCCTGGTAGGGCTGTCAATTCCCTTCTGGTCCAGCCATGTCGATGCGGCGCCGAATCGGACCGACACGGTCGAGCTGCGGGTGGTTGGGGAGCAGTTTGCCTGGAACGTGCACTACCCGGGGGCAGACGGTGTTTTTGGCAAGACAGACATCATCCACATAGATCAACAGTCCAATCCACTCGGCATAGACCCCAATGATCCCCATGGAAAGGATGACATCACCTCGCCGAACCTGCACCTTCCTATCGGCAGGCCGGCCTACATCCACCTGACCAGCAAGGACGTCATTCACTGTTTCTCTTTGCCCGTCATGCGGGTCAAGCAAGACGTCATTCCCGGCATGAGTATTCCCGTCTGGTTCACGCCCACCAAGACAGGTGAATTCGAGATCGCCTGCGCGCAACTCTGCGGCTTGGGCCACTATAAAATGAGGGCAGGCCTCATCATTCACAGCGACGAAGACTTCCAATCCTGGCTGGACGAGCAGGCGGCTGCCAGTGCCGTAGAGTACGATGACTTCTTCAATTAGGGGCGTGATTGCCGATGCAATGGACCCTTCCCCGTCGGCTGATCGTGGCGCTGCCCCTTTGACATCCCGTGGTGTCCGCGACTGGTTGAGACACTTTGCCAAACTGAACTGCCTGGCCACCCTCCTGTTGATCTTCGTGGGGGCCCTGGTCAAGAGCACCGGTTCCGGACTGGCAGTCCCGGACTGGCCGCTCTCTTTCGGGGGCCTCTTCCCCCCCATGGTAGGAGGCGTGTTCTACGAGCATGGCCACCGGATGGCCGCCACCCTGGTGGGCTTCCTGATCCTATGTCTGGCCGTTCTGTTGGCTCTCTACGAAGAACGGCGTTGGGTCCGTACGCTGGGTTGGACGGCCCTCACGGTGGTGATCGTGCAGGGCCTGCTGGGAGGACTCACCGTGTTGCTCTATCTCCCCACGGCGGTCTCCCTTGCCCACGGCGTGTTGGCCCAGACCTTTTTCGTCTTGACCATCGTGATCGCGTATGCGCTCTCCACGGAGCGCACTCGACGCGGCAGAGATCTGGTATCGCCAGCGAACCGTCGTCTCCTGAAAGCCTCCTGCTGGGTGATGGGTTTGATCTATTTGCAACTGATATTGGGTGGCGTGATGCGCCACACGGAGTCGGGATTGGCCATCCCTGACTTTCCGACGGTGGGCTGGGCCTGGGTACCGCGCTTCGATGCGGCGATGCTCCACAAGATCAACGTGTGGCGTTTCGATGCCGGTCAAGACTCTGATGTGACCATGGCCCAGGTCCTCTATCACTTCTCGCACCGGGTCGGCGCATTGGTGGTCTTCTTCGCCGTGGTCTGGCTCAATGTGATCGCGTTGCGCAGCGCTTGCAGTGGTTCCCTGCGGGCGCTCTTGATCGTGATGGATCTGCTCCTGCTGGCTCAGATCGGTTTGGGCGTGATGACGGTCCTGACGCTCAAGCAGCCCCACTTGACGAGTGGCCATGTCATGGTGGGGGCGGGCTTGCTCGGCATCAGCACGCTGTTGCTCTTACGCTCCGCGCCGCTATCATGGCAGGATTTGAGACGGACACTGACGAATTGAGACTAGAGTCACAGATGAACGCAAACGCCAAGGCCTATCTTGAACTGCTCAAACCCCGGATTCTCGCTCTGGTCTGCGTGACCACCACCTTCGGCTATTTCCTGGCTGGCAGAGGCATTGAGTCCTGGCTGCAACTGTGTGTATTGCTGCTGGGAATGGGCAGTGCCTGTGGCGGATCGGCGGCCTTGAATCACTATTTCGAACGAGAACTCGACGGCCGCATGAATCGAACGCGCGAGCGGCCCATTCCCAGCGGGCTCATCCCCCCGAACAACGCGATGCTCTTCGGTGCCGTCATGACACTGATGGGTGTGTTCTTGCTCTGGTGGAGAATAAACCTGCTGACCGCCTTCCTGGCCCTGCTGGCGGCCTTCCTCTATGTGTTTGTCTACACGCCCATGAAGAAGGTCCATTGGCTCAACACGATGGTCGGGGCCATTCCGGGGGCCATTCCTCCCATCGCCGGGTGGGCCGCCTGCCGAGGAGAACTGGGTGCCGAGGCATGGGTCCTGTTTGCCATTCTCTTCTTCTGGCAGCACCCTCACTTTTATGCCATTGCTTGGATGTTTCGCAAGGAGTATGGAGAGGCCGGTTTCAAGATGTTGCCCGTGATCTATCCCGACGGCAAGAGTACTTTTCTATTGATCAAGGTCACGACCTGGATCCTCTTGGCCGTCTCGATTCTACCCGCCTGGTATGGCAGCTTAAGCGTCGTCTATCTGGTGGGCGCGATCCTGGGAGGCATCTTTCTGTTGCGCAAAGGGAATGTGTTGGCCCTGTCGAAATCGACGGATGCGGCGCGTGGGCTCCTCAAGGCCACCGTCCTTTACCTGCCCTTCCTCTTGCTCCTAACGGTCTTTGACGTCGTGATCTTGACTTCTTTTGCATGAACATTGCTTTTCCAACCATAAACGCCTGCCTCAACGGCTTCGCCGGGGTAATGCTCCTCTTCGGCTGGCGGGCCATCAAGGCCAATCAGCGCGAACGTCACCGACGCTTCATGATCGCCGCGGTGGTCTCTTCAGCCCTGTTTCTCTGCTCTTACGTGACCTATCATGTGTTAAAGGAGGGAGTGGTCACCCGGTATGAAGGGGAGGGTATTTTGCGACTGGTCTATTTCTCGATCTTGCTGACTCACACGCCCCTGGCCGTGCTCATCGTGCCTTTCGTCATTCGGGCCGTCTGGCTGGCCCTCAAGGGAGAGTACAAGCGGCATGCGCGGATCACCCGCTGGCTCCTGCCGGTATGGCTCTATGTCTCGGTCACCGGGGTGGTGATCTACTTGATGCTTTATATCTTCTGAGGCAGCGTTCCTCGCCACTCGTTGTCGTAGTCGTTGTCGTAATCGTAATCGAAACATAGAATGGGCTAAAACAGCATTCTCGATGACGACAACGACAAGCGCTTCGCTGACAACGACAACGAGGGTGGCCTACGGCAGCATCCGCGGAAAAACGTACAGGAAGAAGTAGATCCCCAAGGCCAAGACGCCCAGCGCTGTCAAGGCAAGGACCCAAATCATGCGGTCAAAGCCCTTGAGGCCGGAGTCAAATTTTAGGATCATGCGAAGCTTAGGCTCTGTCTGAAAACCCGATCTGGCTTCCCCTCGGGCCGACGACGGAGTCTTCAGGAATTGCCTGGTGTCATCAGATTTCACTTTGGAACGGCCATCTTTTGCATAAGCCAGCCGATCCCAAAGAAGAGAGCACCGACCAGTATGACCTTCGGACTCATCAGGTCGGGGAACTTTCTCCAGAAATCGATCAGGATGAGGGTCATTCCTGTCGCCTGAGCCAGCTTCGCCATGAACAGCATTTAGGAACCGCGCATCATTAAATGATCCATTTCTCATCTCATCTTCACGTCATCTTCAGCCGCTTCTCAATCGCGAAATCCTCCCCAGTAGGCCAACTACAACTCTGGTTTCGCTCAATCGGGCGCGACTGAATCTGACGCAAATCTGAGCGATAAATGACTCATTGGATGATGGGCGATCCCTTAGGAACTCCGAGTCACACCCACCATGGCCAGGATGTTGTTGGTGTTGTCGCGAAAGGCTCGGTGCTGCAAGAGCTTGTCATAGAGGTAGTGCGCGAGACACAACACAAAGCAGACACAGTAAAGGCCGGCACTCATCTTGCCCGTGTCTACCGCTCCATAGAGGATGAAGAGGGTCATCATGAAGAGAATGTTCATGGTGAGCTGGGGAAACATCACCCGCTTGATGGTGAGGGCATTCTTGTAGTAGTCGGGTTCGAGCTGCTTCTCTTGCGAGTACTCCTTGATGCTCATGCCGGTGCCGACGAAGAAGAAGATAATCAAGGTCTCGGTGAAGCAGTAAACGATTGAGGTCAACAACATGAAAATGAAGGGGCTGGCGTTGAGCACGTGGAACGGAAAGAAGATCTGGAAGAAAGCCACCATCAGCATGACGAAAGTCGTCAGACTGAGCACATAGCAGGAAATCATGAAAAACCACATTAGGTTACCTGTTTGCGGAGGCCGGTTCTAGCATCACTCGGCGGTGACGACGCCATAGGGGGGATCCATGGTATCGGTCAACTGGATCCCGTAGTCCGCTTCGAACTCGGGGACCTTGAGCATGTCGATGGCAAACCAAGCCAGTTGCTCACAGACGTGGGCGCAGATAGAGCAACCGATGCATTCATTGAAGCGAATTTGAACGGGCGGAATGGGAGTGTCGTACTTTTCCCTGGGAACCAGCTCAATGCAATCGACAGGACAAAATGGGACACAGGCCTGACAACCCGTACAGTTGTCCTCATCAACCAGGGCCACGATCTTCGGCTTTTTCTTCTTGGACGAGATCTTGGCAGGCAGGTTGGGTATTTTCTTATAGTGATCGTAGGCGGCTGGCAACGAATAATCCCCTTAGTCTGGGCCGTCCCCAATGTCGGCTTAGGAGTCGGCCAGGGGTTCTTTCTTCTCGGTGATCACGGGAAGGTCGGGCGCTTTGTCGGCGTTAATCTGGATCCATTTCTCCTGTCCGTCCGGGCAATCCTCTTCGGCGTAGATGGCCTCCACAGGGCACTCTGAGACGCAAGCAGCGCAATCGATACATTCGTCAGGATCGATCACCAACATCTCTTCATCCTCGTGAAAGCAGTCCACCGGACAAACCTCCACACAGTCCGTATATTTGCACTTAACACATGCTTCGACGACGATATGAGTCATTTTTCATGTCTCCTTTATTCTTGAAACCGTGTCAGTCAGGGATAGCAGATTTGTGTTTCCGTGTCAAACAAAAATGGGGAAATCACTTAGGCTCTTTTGGGTCCGGTCTCAAAGAATCTATCGGCAGAATGCTGCCCCCGATCCCCACCCGGACCCCCTGAAATGTGGAAACGGGGCATAGATAGCGGCTCCGACGAAGTCCGATTTCAAAATGATTGACATCTTCGCGAAAAAATGCAACATTCGGACCTACAGTCGACACTGATAGAACCTAGTTCGAGCACGATCCTAGCCAGGGAGTTTGAGTCATGGGCAGATTGATAAACGAGGACAAACAGGTGGACGTGCCGGATGGAGAGGCCTTGGTAGACTACGCGGAAGCAATAGGCGTTGAGTTTGGGTGTTACAGTGGAGCCTGTGGGACTTGTCGCATTGAGATACTGAAGGGCATGGAGAACCTCTCCGATCTCAGTGAGGAAGAGACTGATTTTGGCTTGGAAGGTGCAGAACGCCTGACCTGCCAATGTACACTCAATCAGGGGGAGGTGAGCCTGCGTCCGGTTCACTGACAGAGGGCAGCCGACTTTCGTTCTCCGCGTCCTAGAATACGTTTCACGGCCTGCTCAGAATCCGCCCAGCATCTGGAGTTGCTCCGAAACGCGCTGGTAGGTAGAAACCATGACCTTCGCACAGTAGAGGGTCACCGCCAAAACGACGATGCTGACAACGATCTTCGTGGTGAGTTTGTATCGGGGATTGATCCATAGCAGAGGCAAGGCAAAGGGGCCCACCGTCAGGAGCGCCGTGACGAGACTGCCGTTGCTATGATACCATTTTTTGGCGGGCGGGCCGCTGACGGGACGCGCCGATCCATTCAGGAATTCATGACAGTGGCGACACTTGATGGCTTCAGTTTGAATCAGCTCCGCGCAGAATGGGCACTTTTTTAGCTCGCTCTGTCCGCCTGGCAGGTCGTCCAGATCAAGCACAGCCACATTGGCTCCATGCGGTTTGATCGTCTCGGTTCCCATATTGTTTCCTATCGGCTGATTGTTTGTATCACCTTAGGGCCACGCCAGGGAAATGCATCGACGGTTGTATCGTCTGCATCGATAGCGTAGTCCCTATCATCAGGCTC